>JADJYJ010000004.1:0-300000 GCA_016719785.1 Candidatus Amarolinea dominans | reverse complement strand
TCTCCCTGTGCCGCCAGGCGCTGACGCACCGCTTCGATACCGGTTTGGGTGGCGCTCAGGTGCAGGATGTCGCCCATGCGCAGAGGAGTATCTACCGCGGGCTGCGTCGCGCGGCCGGCGCGGGTCAGGGAGACGATCATGCACTGCCCGCCTGGCACGAGGTCTCGCAGGGCTCGACCATCCCAAGCCTGCTGGACCAGCATTTCATAGACTTCGATCTCGCCGTTGCCGGCTGAAAAAACAGTGCGCAGTGCTCCGGGGGCCAGCATCTCTTCCATGCGTTGCGCGCCCCAACTGCTGGAGCTGACGATCTGCAGGCCAAAGGCCTCGTGCATGGGGCGGTAGCGCGGGTCGAAGTTGCGCACGACGACATTTGGAATGTGGTAGACGGTGCGCGCCACGTGCCCGATGACGGCGTTGATGGTGTCAGCACTGGTGACGGCAGCCAGGGCCTGGGCGCCGTCAAGGCCGGCCCGGCTGAGCATGTCGCTGGACAGCATGTCGCCTTCTAACATGCGGCCCCGAAAATCGTGCGGCAGGTTGAGAAAGGCCTCACCGCTTTGATCCACAACCGTGACCTGAGATTTATTTTGGTAGAGTCGGTAGGCGAGTTCTGCACCCATACGGCCACAACCGACGACAACGACGTTCATGATGTTGCCTCTTATTGCCTGCTTAAAGTGTGGTTTCGTCCCGATCGAGTTGATAGGGCACATCGGTAATCACGATGCCTGGCTGAGAAAGGAAGGCCTGGCGCAAAAACCAGGCGGTTTGCGTGTGCAGTAAGTTTTGCCACCCGTGTCGCGGGACGAACTGCGGCACCACCACGGTGATGATTTCGTTTGGCTGGCGCTGCGCCGCGATGGTGGCGATGTAGTCCATCATCGGTTCGATCAGCAGACGATAGGGGGAATCAATGATCTGCAGGCGCACGCCTCCGCCCCAGATCTCCCATTTGCGTTTGACCTTTTCCACGGCGTCCGGGTCAATGGAGACATGCACGGCCGTGATGTCGTTGGACAGCGTGCGCGCGTAGCTGAGCGCGTTCAGGGTGCCGCGATGGACGCTGCTCACCGGCAAGATCACGCGATGACGACGGTCGGTGCGGGGTGCGGCGCCGTAGCGCTCCAGCGACAGGCGTTGGGCCAGGTCCTGATAGTGATGATGGATGCGGGCAAACAGGACGACCAGGATGGGGATGAGGATCAGCACCAGCCAGGCGCCATCCTGGAACTTGGTGATGCAGAAAACGAGCATCACGATGGCGGTGCAGAGGGCGCCAAAGCTGTTGATGACCATCTTCATGGCCCAGCGGCGGTCGAAGTGCAACAACGAACCGCGCTCGCGCACTTCCTGGTCCGGCTGCAAGCGGCCGATCTTGTACCAGCGGCGGGCCATGCCGGCCTGCGAGAGGGTGAATGACAAGAAGACGCCGATGGCGTAGAGTGGAATCAGCCCGGTGACGCTGGCGTTGAAGATCAGGATGAGTGCCGATGCGATGAAGGCCAGGGCGACGATGCCGTTGGAATAGACCAGGCGGCTGCCGCGAAACGCCAGTTGGCGTGGTACAAAGCCATCTACGGCCAGCAGTGCGCTGAGACTGGGCGCGCCAGCAAACGACGTATTGGTTGCCATAATCAGGATGATGGTGGTGGCGGCAATCGTGAGCAGGTACAGAACTCCCTGGCCTCCATGCACGGTTCGGGCAAACTGGGAGATGACCGTTTCCGTTTCTGACGGAATGGCGCCGATTTTGCCGCTGAAGAAGGTGATAGCCAGAAACAGCGTGCCAAGAATCGCCGACATCCAGAGCAAGGTGATGCCGGCGTTGCGGCTGCGCGGTTCCCTGAAGGAGGTCGTGCCATTGGAAATGGCTTCGACGCCGGTGAGCGCCGTTGTGCCGCTGGAAAAGGCGTGTAAGATCAGGAACAGGCCGATGGCTTGAGTTTCATGCAGCATCTCAAGGGGCGGCGGGTTGACGACCATCCCCAGGGTGCCGCCGAGGTAGCGTACCATGGCGGTCCCGACGGTCAAAACCATCATCGTCAGGAAGAAGTAAGATGGAATGGCGAAGGCCGAACCGGACTCCTTGATGCCGCGCAGGTTGATCAACATCACGAACGCAACCAGTGCAACTGCCAGGTAGGCCCGATAGCTGAGCAGGCCAGGAAAAGCTGAGACGATCTGCGCAACGCCAGACGAGACAGAGACGGCGACAGTGAGGATGTAATCGGTCAGGAGTGCGGCGCCGGCGATCTGCGCGGGCAGTTCGCCCAGGTTGTCGCGCGAGACGATGTAGGCGCCGCCGCCGCCAGGGTAGGCGTGAATGGTCTGTTCGTAGGACAGAGTGACGATGACCAGGAGTCCCACAATGGCCAGCGCGATGGGGAAAGCATAGCCAAATGCGGCTGTTCCTGCTGCAGCCAGAATGACCAAAATTTCTTGCGTGGCATACGCTGTAGATGATAGGGCATCGGACGCAAAGACAGCAAGGCCCACTTTTTTGTTGATGGTCTGATGGGGAGCATCCGCAGTGGACAGTGGATTGCCAAAGAGCCAGGTGCGCCATGTCCGCGGCGGTTGGAAGGTCGCCGGTCGGTGTAGAACCGTTGTTTTTGTGTTTTCTTCGATAATCGGCATAGAAAGAATCGGCTTTGCTGCTGTCCTTTGCACTGAAATGGGCGCCTAAGCATTCAGGCGCCCCGCTGACGCACGCTTTGTTGTGCCCGCGAACATCATCGCCCGCTGTGGCGCAGACACAACCTCATTATACTCACTTTTTACACAAAGGTGAAAACGGGCGCGCAGGAATCCGTAACTTCTGCCACGAATTGCACGAATTGACACGAAGGCAGAAACTCGATTCGTGAAAATCGGCAAAATTCGTGGCAAGAGAATCCTGACGCTCTCTGCCACGAATTGCACGAATTGACACGAAAAAACAATTCGTGAAAATTCGTGTCATTCGTGGCAAAAAATCCTAGCGCAGCCCGCTGTCGTAGGTAATCTCGACTGTGGTCACCTGTCCCGCGACGACGGTGACGCTTACATCCGCGGCCCGGGCGATGCCTTTGGCGGGCTTTTCTGGTCGCAGGGTGTAGTTTCCCGGAGGCAGCGCCAGGCGAAAACGTCCCTCCGCATCAGAGCTGACCTGGGAAACGACCCGATCAGCCTGATCGAGCACGGTGATGCTGGCCTGGTAGGGCGCGGTGCAGTCCTGCCCTGGGCGCACCGGCCCGCCGCAGGTGGGGCTGATGGTCACCAGGCCCTCGATTCCGCTGTCGCCTGGCTTGATGATCGCAGGCGTGGCGATCGGGCTGGGCGTTCCTGCTGGCAGCAACCCGGCCGTGCGGAACTTCTGCCCGCTGCGATCGGTGTGGTACGCGTAATCGCCCTTGGGTGTGTGGAAAATGATGCGGTAGCCGGGCGTGATCACTTCCAGGCACACGTCTTCGGGTTTCATGAGACCCAGGCAGGAATTGGGCCAGTCCACCGTCTCGACCGTGCTGGCAACCACCTCGGTAGACGGCAGGTCGAGCTTGCGCATGAGATCAGCCTGCGCAGGCACGACATAGGCCGGCAAGGGGTTTGGGTCCAACGTGGGGGGCAGCGGCGGCACCTCGCGCGTGGCTTGCGTCATCACCGGCGCACACGCGGTTAGAATCAGCAGAGCACTGCCGGTGAGTATGAAAAGACAAAACACGATAAATTTACGCATTGAACCCTATCTCCTTTTGTCCTGCATCTTATCCCGCGCCGCTGCCGCCGCCGCCGGCCGCGCCGCCCCCGGCGCCCCCGGCGCTGGCGCCTGCCGAGCTGGCCGAATGGGTCATGGCGGCAAAAATGGCGATTTCACTGCCGTCCGCCGTGTTGGCCAGGGGCGCAAACCAGGCCGGCACGGTCAAGTCGCCCTTTTTCTGGAAGAAATCTACCCAGTCCTTGAGCAAGCCAAACGCGGTGGCCCAGGGCAGCAGCGTCTGAAACGCGCCGGCCAGGTTGACCGGTTCCTTATCCTCAGTGATGCGGCGCAGATACTTGCCAAACGCCTCCCATTGGCGGCGCTCGGCCGCGCCGGTCTCCGACAGCGGCGAAACGACGCTGCCCGCAATGAGTAGCGCCAGGTCAACCAGGCCAAGCGCTATGAGCGGTAGCATGAAGGCCCAGATCGGGTTGGCGGCGGTCACCACCAGGCAGGCAAAGGCCAGCAGCACGCCAAAGAGAAGGCCGGAAGCGATGAAGAGGCCGCGCCTGATTTGCTCACGGCCCGGGTCGAACCAGCCCCGGTTCGCAGCATCCTGTTTGAGCGTTTCCTTGAAAGCCTTCAGCCGCGAGGAAATCCAGCTCTGCAGCGCCGACAGTTTGACACTGGTCTGCCTGTCTGCGCCAGTTGAAAACACCAGGTCGAGCGCGGCCTGCTCGAATGGCCGCAGGTCGGACGGCATGGATTGCAGGCGGAAAACGAAATCATGCCGGCGATGCCACTTCTTTTCGGGCGACTCCTCGATCTGCACAACGCCGCGGCTGCTCAGATCGAACAGCGTGGCCAGGGCCTGATCCCAACCGGGCGCGAAACCGCCGGCATGGCCGATGGCGCCGCCCAGCGCGGGTGGTAGAGACCCCGGCGGCGCTGTGGGGCGCATGTCTGCCTCCACGGGCGAGGCAGAGGGACGGCGGAAGCGTCGCACGTAGGCGATGATCGCGCCGACGCCGAGCAGGGTCAAAGCTCCCGATGCGAGGGCGAGGGGCTGCGCCAGGCGGTTGGACTCGATTTCAACGGCCTGCCACTGCGGTGGCTGTGTGACCAGGCTGCCTGGCGCAAAGCCTAGTTCTACGATCAGGTGCGAATTTGGCTCCAGGTTTTGCGCCACAAAGCGCACCTGGCCGTCGCTTGTTTCCACGCTGGCCTCGCCAACGGTAACGCGGGGGACCGCCACGCGTTGGATGGCCTTCGGATAGCTCACGGTGACGGTGCTCGAGGCGATGGTGTACTCATAATCGTCGGGCAGCGCCTGCCAGGCCAGCACGTCGGCCTCTGGATTCATGCGAATCACGCCCAGCGCGCGGTAGACCAACACGAAGGTGTGCGCGGTGTCTGACGTGGGCGCAAAATGCCAGCGCACGTTGATGGTGTCACCACCGTCAATTTCAACCTGACCGGCGTCCTCACCGGGCGGCAGGGTCTGGCCGTCCATGCCTGCGCTCACGATCGTGATGCTGTCGGTGTAGCTGGTCGGCAGATCGCGGTAGACGTAGGTGAAGGGGTCGCCGCTGAAGCGGAAGACCACCGTCTCGGTGACAAGCAGCGCGCCATCCTCCTGGACGACAATGTCCACATCGAAGCGCTCCGCGCGGTACGATTTGGCGGCTCCGACGCCGGGCGCGGCCGCGGCCAGAATCAACAAACCGATGATGAAAATCGCAAAACGGGTACGCATAGCTCACTCTCCGTTGCTGTGACCGGGGGATATGCCTGGCGCCCCAACAGCGCAGGCAACCATCCTAATTGTAGCACATCCAGGAGAATGCTGCCTGACGCCTGGCTGATACTGTCATTACAAGTTCATGCGTTGTCCTGTTCGATGGCGCTGTGCGTCGCGGCCATGACTTCATCGAGGGTGGCCCCGCGAGCGCGTTCGATGCGATCCATGCGCTTTTGGAACTGGCCGAGCGCGTAGTCAGTGAACATGTCGAGCGTTAAGCCAAACGGCACGGGGTCGTAGCTGGCGAAGGTGTCGCCGATGACGCCCAACGCCAGGGGGAGCAGGTCGTTCATGGTGTCTTCCACAATCGGCCACAGGCCAGGGTGCTGCGCCAAGAGGCGCGAGATGAGATAGACGCCGTAGGCGATGTGGCGTGATTCGTCTTGCTTGAGCAGGCCAATGCCTTTGACCTGACCCGGCATCAGGCCCTGCTGCTTGAGCACGGTGAAGTAAGCGTGGTAGCCGGTTTCTGCCAGCACCCCTTCCACGATCATGTTGTAGGTGACGGAGGCGCGCATCTGGGCCGCGGGCGACGGATCACTGAGCAGGGCGTTCATGGCCGCGGGCAGCGCCTGGTAGATGAGGGTGTGATAAGCGGGGGTGTGAAAACGCTCCAGGTTGTCGTTGCGCTGCACCACTTCGTCCAGGAAGCGGCGGAAGAAGTCGGTATGCTTGGCCTCCTCCCACAGGAAGGTGGTCAGGTACATCTCCTCTTCCAGGCGCCCTTCGCGAGCGATGACCATCAGCAGCGGCAGCAGGTCGAGCGTGACGGCCTCTTCGCCGGCCTGGAACATGCAGGTGAGACGCAGGAGAATGTCCTGCTGATCGGGCGCCAGGGTGAGCCAGTCGCGGCGGTCCTGGTTGAAGTCAATGTCACTTGGGTTCCAGACGCCGAAACGCTTGGCTTTTTCGAAAAGGCGCATGGGCGGAAGGTCGCGGTGCAGGCCGCGTGTGGTTGTGGCGAACGTTGTGTGGTTCATGAGATCGAGTTTCCGTGGTTGATTTGCGGGTTGGCGCTAGCGATAAAACTCGCTGCGCTTGAGCTTGATGTAGCGCAATTGGCGTTCGGCCAGTTTGCCCTGGTCGGTTAATTGCTGGCGCCGCGCCAGCGCGTAGTTGAACCAGCGTTCGGCCTCCTGCAGGCGGCCGCGCTTGAACAAGAGTTGCCCCAGGGCCACCGCGCTGTTGGCATCGTCTGGGCTATCGTCCAGCGCCGCGTGCAGCTTTTTTTCCTCCGTGGTGTAATCCGGTTTGAGGCCGAAGCCAATATCGAACACCTGGTCAGGGTCGTAGCGTTCCGCCTTGTGACGGATGAGGGCGCGGGCACGCGGGATGATAAAGTCGAGTTGGCGCACGATCTTGATGTTCAGCTCGATGTCGGCGCCGGCCAGGGCGGGCGGCAGTTCCAGGGCCAGGTCTTCATCGGCATCGAGCACTGCGTTGATGGACATCTCCTGCTCGGCGGCGGTGACAGTTTGCAGCAGCAGGGAGTTCTTGCCGGCGTTAGCCAGGTAGAGCGATTTGCCGCTGCGATTGGCGCGCAGGAAGGGCGTTTCCAGCCCGGCGCCAGGTGCAGCCATCGGGTGCTTTTGCGTGATGGGGAAATGAATATCCAGCATCTCCAGGAAATCGGCCGTGTAGTCGCGCAGAATACCGACATGTTCGTAGACGGTATCGCCTTCGGTCAGCTCGACGACGACCTTGACGCCCACGTAGTGCTCCAGCAGTGAGTCGTACTCCGTACCGGCGTAACCGATCAGGTTGCTGCCCAGGCTGGTGAAGTATTCCTGGCTCTCCTCGGTCACGAACTTCGACCCTCGGGCCTTGCTGCTGCCCACAATGACGCCGACGGCCTGAGCGAGAGAATCGGACGCGAGGCTGATGAAGTTGCGCAGACGCCGGCGCAGGCGCGCGCCAGGCCGCGGATGAAAGACTTTGTCAATCATCGCCTGACGCCGCTGCAGCTCATCTTCATCCATGTCGTCACAGTAGCGATAGATCGCCTGAATCTGCGGGAATTCATCCTTGTAGAGGAGATAGGTCGTTTCGATATGCTCTTGCACATCGCGATGATCGCTGGCATAGATCAACTCGATACCGGTAGGCTCCACGTGCAGGCGGCCCCAAATCTGGCGGCCGCCGAGCAGTTCAACGTTGACCGGGTCGCGCTCGAAGTGCGCCAGGCAGCGGTCGCGGCGCTTGCCGTTGAGATACGCGCCCACCAGCGCGCTCAAGATGACAATGATGAGCGTAATGAGGAGGGTTGGATCAGCCATGATGATGTCCTGATGAAGTAGAGATGAAATAGAATGGAATACGTGCGGCCCATTGTAATCGAAAGCGTCCGGCTAGACAACATTCGATCGTATCTGGGCGCGGATTGCCGGGCCGGTTGCTGCGACTCACCATTTATGGGAGACCAGATGTGATCATCGTCCGAAAGGCGGCCTGCAAACGGCGGGTGAGCGGGCCAGGCTCCCCGCGGCCGATGGGCTGACCATCGTACCAGGTGAGCGGCGCCAGTTCGATCAGGGAGTTGGTCAGGAAGGCTTCTGCGGCCTGCAGAAGCTGTGCGCGGGGAAACGCGCCTTCGACCACCGGTAGTTGCAGGCCGGCGGCCAGGGCCAGGACGAACGCACGCGTCACGCCGGGCAGCGGCCCACAGGCCAACGCCGGGGTGAAGAGAGCGCCGTCGCTGACCCAGAAGAGGTTGCTGGCGCAGCCTTCCACCAGGTGACCGGCATGGTTGAGGAAGATGCCTTCCGTAGCCCCGGCGGCGTGAGCGGCCTGGCGTCCCAAAATCTGCGGCAGGTAGTTGAGGGTTTTCAGCCCGGCCAGCGGGGAAGCCGCGTCCCAACGAAAGGGGACGCTGATCGCGGTCTGCGCGGCGGGGGCTGCCGCGGCCCAGGGTGCGGCGGTGATGACCACCGTGGGTGTGGGCTGCGCTGGAGGTAACAAGCCGCGCGGGCCAGCGCCACGCGAGACAGTCAGGCGCAGCATCGCGTCCTGGGCCTGCAGGCCGTTGGCCGCCAGGGTGTGCCGCGCGGCGGCGGCCAGTTCCGCGGCGGGCGGTGGGTCGAAGCCCAGGACGTTGGCCCCATGCTGCAGCCGGGTCAGGTGTTGATCCAGGCCCAGGATGCGGCCGCGATACGCGGCCAGCGTTTCGAAGAGGCCGTCGCCGAGCAGGAAACCCCGATCACGCGCCGATACCTGGGCGCTCTGCGCGGGTTGCATTTGCCCGTTGACATAAACAAGAGACATCCTTGAGCCTCCTAGGGCAAAGTCAGGCCGGCCAGCAGCCCGGCTGCCTTGTGCAAGGTTTCGGCATACTCGGCTCGCGGGTCGCTGTCGGCCACGATGCCGCCGCCGACGCCAAAGCTGAGTTCATGCGCGCTGGCCACCGCGGTGCGGATGGCGATGCTGCTATCGAACGCGCCGTCGAAGCCGAGGTAGCCCAGCGCGCCGCAGTAGACGCCGCGGTCGGTTGGCTCCAGTGCGGCGATGATCTGCATGGCCCGTACCTTGGGCGCGCCGGTGATCGAGCCGCCGGGAAAACAGGCGCGCAGCAGGTCTACCGCATCCAGACCAGGGCGCAGGCGACCGATCACGGTGGAAACCAGGTGATGCACGGTGGCGTACGACTCGATCGCGAACAGTTTGGACACCTGCACACTGAAGGGCCGGCACACTTTGGAAAGATCGTGACGCAGGAGGTCAACGATCATGACGTTTTCGGCCTGGTCCTTGGCGCTGGCGATCAACTCAGCCCGCAGCGCGGCATCCGAGGCGGCCGTGCGCCCGCGCGGCCGCGTCCCTTTGATGGGCCGCGTTTCAACCTGACCCTCCTGCACGCGCAGGAAGCGCTCCGGCGAGGCGCTGAGGATGGCGCCGCCCGCGTGCGGCAGGGCGAAGTACGCGGCGAAGGGCGCCGGGTTGATCTGGCGCAGGCGTTGGTAGTACACCCACGGATGCGCGGTCAGGGGCAGGTGCAGGCGCTGCGTCAGGTTGACCTGGTAGACATCGCCGGCGCTGATGTGAGCCAGCACGCGTTGCACGGCCTGCAGGTAGCTGGGTCGGCGAAACGTGGAGGTGACACCGGGATGGCCGGGCACAGGGAAGCGGGGCGTCTGCTGATGCGAATCTGCGGCCGGCAATTCCCGCGAAACCACCCAGGGCGGCAGGGGCGGGGCTGGCTGGGCGATGAGGGCCAAGATCTGTTCGGCGCGGCGCTGCGCGTGCGACCGGCGGGCAGACGCCTCGCCAGCCGGCCAGCCGCGGCAGATCAGCCAGCAGCGGCCGCCCGCGCGATGGTTTTTTGCGAAAACGCCGGCGGGCAGATGATCCCAGGCCAGCACCCAGTCGTAAAAGCCCAGCGCCATGTCAGGAAGGGAAGAAGGTGCAGGGGCGATTCCTCGCGATCGTTCAGCGGCGGGGCGAGTCTCCGCGCGAACCCCGGCAAACGGACTCTTTTCCAGGCGATGCGCCAGCTCGTAGCCCCAGTAGCCGGCCACGCCGCCCTGGAATGGCGGCAGGCCGCTGTGGGTTGGCTGCGCAAACCGGCGCCAAGTCTCTTGCAGCAGGGTGAACGGGTCCTCGGTACTGACGGTGGTCAGGCCGCTGTCGGTCTGTGTGAACCCGGTGCGCTCGCCGTGGCTGACCAGGGTGGCGAACGGGTACGCGGTGATGAATGAGTAACGTCCCAGGGGAGCGATGGGAGCCTGGTCATGGGCGGCCGGTGGGCGCGCGCTTTGCTGCGCAAAGGCCGGCGTTAGAAGGGCGCTGTCAAGAAACAAGGCAAAGGGGTCATGCGCCAGGTGTTGAAATACCGCCACTGGATCGGGCGGCGGGTCAAGCTCCAGAAGCCACGGCCACTCGCTCATGAATGTTGCCTAGTCCTCCACGTCCCACGCGCGGGCGCGGCTGATGGCGCGCTGCCAGCGCGCGAAGCCGGTCTCGCGTTGATCGTCGGTCAGTCGCGGCTCGAAGCGCGTAGCCCCCTCCGGCAGGGGCGGCAGATGATCGGGCGATTTCCAGGCGCCGCTGCCCATCCCCGCCAGCATGGCGGCCGCGCGCGCGGTGGTCTCGGTGAAGTGTGGGCGGATGGTGGGGATGCCGATGAGGTCGGCCTGAATCTGGCAGGCTTCATCGCTGGCCGAAACGCCGCCCCCCAGGTGCAACCGGTCCACATGCAGGCCGGTTTCGGTCTGGATCGTCTCCAGGATCGCGCGCACCTGGTAACCCAGGGCTTCGAGGAAGGCGCGCACGATGTGGGCGCGCGTGCTGCCCAACGTCAGACCCAGGATGGTGCCACGCGCGCGGTGATCGTTGTACGGCACGTTGAGGCCGGTGAAGGCGGGGACGAAGACGACGCCGCCGGCGTCGGGCACAGAGGCGGCCAGCGGGCCGACTTCATCGTCACGATCGAACAGCCGCGCGTTCTCGCGCATCCAACGGATGGCCGCGCCGGTGACGGCCGTGTCGGCTTCCAGGCAGTAGGTGAAGGCCGGGTCAGGGTCAACGCCGTTAGCCAACGCCCACGCCACGTAGACGTTGATTTTCTCCTGGTCAGGGGCATGGTTGCCCAGGCAGACGTCCACGAAGGAGGCGGTGCCGTGCGTACATTCGGCATCACCGGGGCGGCGGCAGTCATAGCCAAACAGAGCTGCCTGCTGATCGCCGATCATCGCCAGAACCGGTACGGCCGCGCTCGCGCCGTCGGGCGCATGGACGCGCAGGTTGCCGAACTCATGCACGGTGGGCATGGCCGCCGGCAGCGGGTCCTCGGGCACCCCCAGGCGCTCCAGCCAGGCTTGCCAATACTGGCGCGCGCGGAAATCGTAAAGCCCCATGGCCTGTACCAGGGAAAAGTCCATGGCGTGCTGCGCCGGCTGCCCCAGGGCCACCAGCAACCAGGCGGCAGACAGACCCAGGCGGAGGTTTCCGGCTGCGGCCGCGTCAATCAGGGTTTGGTCGGAGCGCAGACGCCAGGCGAGGTGCAGCGCCGAGCTGTAAGGGCCGGGGGAATAGCCCAAGCGGCGGCGGCTCTGCGGAAACAGTTCCCACGACCGCAGTTCATCGAGCAGGGGCAAGGTGCGCAAATCTTGCCAGGTGATGGCGGGGGCCAGAGCCTGGCCGCTGGCCGCGTGCCAGGCAAAATCGGTGTTGCGTTGGCAGGCGATGCCGCAGGCGGCGATCTCGGCCGGATGACAGCCGGCGCGCCCAATGGCCTCGGTGATGGCGGCAGCCAACGTTGCGGCGACGGCCAGCGGGTCTTGTTCGACCCAGCCGGCCTGCGGATAGATGCGCGGCAGGGGCTGGTAGCCGTAGCCATGCACCTGCCCCTGGTCATCCAGGATCAGGGCACGACTGCCACTGGTGCCCTGGTCGAGTCCGAGCAAAAAAGGTTTGGTTGGCATAGGTTTCAGATCGCGCCCGGCAGAAGATCGGCCAACTGGTGCAGGACGAAGGTGGGGCGCAGGGGCGAGGCGTCCAGCATGGCAGCGGAGGTGGCGCCGGTCAAGGTCAACGCGGCTGCCATACCGGCATCAAGCCCCATTTTTACGTCGGTTTCCAGGCGGTCGCCGGTCATGATACACCGATCGGGCGGCAGCGTCAAGACGCGCAGAGCCGCAGCGGCCATGTGCTGAGACGGTTTGCCCACGACTACCTCGACACGGGTGTTGGTGCAGGCTTCGATGGCGGCGATGATCGCGGCCGCGTCGGGCTGACCGCCGCCGGGCACCGGGCAGTAGCGGTCGGCGTTGGTGGCGAAGAAGCGCGCGCCGGCGCGGATGGCGTCGAAGGCGACCTGTAGCTTGCGGTAGACGAGGGTGCGGTCGAAGCTGGCGATGACGGCATCGGTGCGGGATGGGTCATCTACCAGCTCGAAACCGGCCGCTTCCAGGTCATGGCAGAGCGGCGCTTCGCCCAGCACAAAGAGGCGGGCGCCGGGCAAATGCTGTTGCAGGAAATCCACCATGACCATCGAGGAGTTGATGATGTCTGACAGGGGGGTGGGCAGGCCCAGGCGCGCCAGGCGGGCGGCGTAGTCCTGCTGGGAGTGGGTGGGGTTATTGGACAGGAAGATGGTGCGCTTGCCCAGGCCGCGCAGACGGGTGATGGTTTCGCCGGCGCTGGGCAAGAGCGCATCGCCCAGATAGACGGTGCCATCCAGGTCGAAGATGTACGCGTCATACAACTGCGTTGGGGTAGGGTAGTTTGTCATCGTGTCAACTTCCGGGCGGCGCGCAGAGCGGGCGCCATTGCCATGCACAGAAAAGGCGGCCAGGCCAGCGGCTGCGCAAGGCAAGCCGGCAGCCTGGTCGGCTGCTATTTGAGACCGGTGGTGGCGATGCCTTCGACAAAGTAGCGCTGGGCTAAAATGTAGACAAGCACCGTGGGCAAGATGGCGAGCGTGGCGCCGGCCATGATGTAGGGCACGTTGGCGTGGTAGCCACCCTGCAGGTCGGCCAGACCCTGGGTGACGACGTACATCTCCTTGTTGTGGATGACCACCAGCGGCCAGATGAAGCTGTTCCACGCGTACAGGAAGCTGATGGTGGCCAGGGTGGCGATGGCGGGCAGTGAGAGCGGCACGAAGATACGCCACAGGATCGTAAATCGGTTGGCGCCATCAATCACCGCGGCCTCTTCCAACTCATTGGGAATGTTGCGGAAGAACTGACGCATCAGGAAAGTGCCGTAGGCCGTAAAGAGCCACGGAATGATGAGTGACTCATAGCGGTCAACCCAATTGAAAAGCAGCATGAGCTTGTAGGTGGGGATCAGGATGACCATGAACGGGATCATGATCGTGCCGAGGTAGGCGCGGAAGAGCGCCTCGCGGCCGGGAAATTTGATGCGGGCAAAGGCATAGCCGCCCATGACCGAGGTGAAAATCTGGCCGATGACCACGCAGATGGTGATAAAGGCCGTGTTGAGCATGTAGCGCCCCATGTTGATGGTGCTCAAGACGGCCCGGTAGTTGGCCCATTCGAGGGAAGGGCCAAACGGGGCCAGGATGTTGGCGAAGGCGGACTGGTTGTCCTTGAGCGAGGTGGTGACCATGAAAAAGAAGGGGTAGGCCATCACCGCGCCGACGATCGCCAGGAAGGCGTAGAGCAGGAAACGCTGCACCAGCGACATGTTTTGATTGCGACCAAGCATAGATGGGTCTCCCTTCTAGTCTTCGACAACCCAGCGTTGTGACATGCGGAACTGAATGCTGGTGATGATAAAGATGATGGCGAACGACAGCCAGGCCAGGGCGCTGCCGTAGCCCATCTGGAAGCGCTGGAACCCTTTCTGGTACAGGTACATGACGATGGTCAGGGTTGAGTTGGCCGGACCGCCGCGCGTCATGATGTACGGCTCGGCAAAGATCTGCAGCACTTCGATGAGATTGGTGACGAGAATGAAAAAGATGGTGGGGGTGATGAGCGGAATGATGATCTTGCGCAAGATGACGCCGCGGGTGGCGCCATCTACCAGGGCGGCTTCGGTCAGGCTGTGGGGCACCCCCTGCAGCGCAGCCAGGAAGATCACCATGTCGTAGCCCACCGTGCGCCAGGCGCTCATCAGAATCAGTGAGAAGAGCGCCCAGTCAGGGTCATTCAGCCAACCGATCAGCGGCTTTGCCAGGTTGGCGCCCACGAGCCGATTGATCAGGGTGGTGATGGCGCCCAAGACAAAGTTGATGGCGCCGCTTTGGCGATCGAACACCCACAGATAGACCAGTGAGATGCCAACGACGGATGCCACCACCGGCAGGTAGTAAAGTCCCCGGAAGAAGGTCATGCCGCGCAGTTTGGAGTTGAGCAGATAGGCCAGAAAGAAGGCGGGTAGCACGGATAGGATCAACACCCCGCCGGCGTAGACAAACGTGTTGCGCAGCGCGACCCAGAAGATGGGGTCATTCGCGACGATCAGTTTACCCAGGGCGCCGAGGAAGCCTGCTCCCTGTTCCAGCGCGACCTGATAGGCCTCTGGCTTGAGCTGGAAGCCAAGCGCCTGCACGAAGTTGTCAAGCCAGATGAATTTGGGCGTTGTGAACAGATCCCAGTTTGTCAGGCTGTAATACAAGGATAACACCAGGGGGCCGGCAAAGAAGATCAGGAATCCCAGGATGTTGGGCAGCAGAAAGAGAAACCCTTCCAGGGCCTCGCGCCGCTGCCGAGATGCCGCCGTGGACGTTGGAACCGTGGCCGAAGCTGTCATGGACTTGCCTCCTGGATGAGAGAGATCAGGGATCGGAGATCAGAGATCAGAGATCAGGGATCAGGGATCAGGGGGACTTCGGGAGTCCGGCGGCGCAGGGCGGGGGGGGGCGCCGCGGGGGTGGGACTCCCGAAGTCGGGTCGGTCGGGTTACTTCTTGAACAGAGGGTTGGCGGCTGCGCAGGCTTCTTTGGCAATTTCTTCTGCGGTTGCCTTGCCATTCAGCAGCTTGTCCACGTTGGGCTGGTAGATGGCATCCACGATGTCGCCCCAGTTGCCTGTCCACAGTGGAATCTCGGCTACGGCGTAATCCGCGCCCTTGATGAAGGCGGAGTTGTCTGCCGGCGGCTTGGAATCGAGGAACGCCTGCTTGGCGCTGGCGGCCTTGTTGGACGGGATGTTGCTGCCGAGCGCCGCAACCTTCGCCTGCACTTCGGGGCTGGTCAGTTCTTTGATGACCTGCCAGGCCGCATCGGCGTTCGCTGTCTTGCCGCTGACAACGTATGGGCCCCAGAAGAGCCAGGTTTTCTTGCCGCCCGGCCCTTCGGGCATTTCCACCACGCCCCAGTTGAACTTGGCGTTCTGGCGCATGCCAGGGGTCATCCAACGGCCGTTGGGGAACATACCCACCTTGCCGGCCAGGAAGTCGGTCTCGCCGACGCCACCTTCGGCGCCCGGAGGCGGTGCAACTTTGTACTTGTTGAACAGGTCGGACATGAACTGCAGGCCGGTGATGGAGCCGGGCTGGTCCAGGCCGCAGGCGGTGCGATCGGCATTGAACAGGCTGCCGCCGCCGCTGTAGGCGAAGAAGCCCCACAGACCCCACCAGTTGCCGAAGCTGAAACCGTAGGTGCCGGCGCTCTCATCGCGGATGGTCTGGGCGGCCTTCAGGAAGTTGTCCCAATTCCATTCGCCCTTTGCGGCCTGCTCGGCCGGGTCGGGCAAGCCCTTCGCCTTGAAGAGGTCCATGTTGTAGTAGATGACCATCGTGGAGATGTCGCGCGGCAGGCCCCACAGTTTGCCATCGTGCTGAAGTTCGGCCATCGGTGCATCGTAGTAATCGGTCAGCTTGAACGCGCTGTCCTTGCTGGCCATGGGCATGAGGTCGAGCAAAACACCCTTGCTGGCCAGGTCCGCCGTGCTGGCGCCGGGAATCCAGGTGATGTCCGGGGCGGTGCCGGCGGATAGTTCCGTGGTCAGCTTGTCCATGTAACCCTGAACCGGGGCCGGGTCATAGACCAGCTTGACGTTCGCCAACTTGGCGTCAATTTCGTCGCTGATCTTCTGGTAGACGTTCTGCTCTTCCTGGTTGTCGGGGCGGGTACGCCAGCGGATCGTAACTTCCGCGGCTGGTTGATTGGGCGTTGTGGTGGGCTGTGCCGCGCCGCCACAGGCAGTCAATAAGGTGGCAGCGATGACTAATAGTACGAGCAACTTCTTCATGATGGTAGACGCTCTCTTTCTTGCAGACGCAAACATAAACATGACGTAGCGGTGATTGCTGAGACCACAGATGGTGTCCGCTTCGGCGCAGACATCTGGGGAGTCAGTCGAATCGTTCTCTCTTCTCGCCTGGCATGGTGCCTGGTGTGGGTAATTTTTGCTCCCGGTCAGCCTCCTTTCGTTGTCAAGAGTCAGGTAAAGATCGTAACTTGCCTGGGCGAACGGGGCGTTGTCCAGCGGGCAAGCGGTCTATATCAACGGTGAATGCAGCCTGGCCAGCGGCACGTCCGCGGGCCGCGCTTGCCTTATGCCAGCGCACGCGTCGAGTTGCGCGGCACAAAGGTGGTGGCCAATACCAGTGGTTCGAAACGCTCTTGGGTCCGTTGCACCAGGTCCAACAGGCGCTCGCCAGCCAAGCGCCCCATGGCCAGCGACTGCTGGCACACGGTGGTCAGGCTGGGATGCGAGAAGGCCGCGGCCGGAATGTCGTCGAAACCAACGATGGACAGATCGGTGGGAATCGTCAAACCAGAGGCCTGGGCGTAGGCCATGAAACCGAGCGCCATACGGTCGTTGACCGAAAAGATGGCGGTTGGTCGTGCTGGCTGCGCCAGGATGGACGCGGCCGCGGCAAAGCCGCTCTCCTGCGTAAAGTCGCCGGCGGCGCGCAGGTCGGGCGCGAGGCTCAGTCCATGCTCGGTCAGGGCATCGGTAAACCCCTGGATGCGCCGGCCCACCGCAGTGATCTCCAGCGGGCCGCCGATGAGGCCGATACGACGATGACCGAGGGCCAGCAAGTGTTCAGCCGCGAGACGGCCGCCCAGGTAGTCATCCGCATGAATGGTGTTGTACACACCCAGGGGTGAATGATAGCCCAGGGCCACGGTTGGGTAGGTGCGGTGCCGCAGCTCGGCCGTGATGGGCTGCACGCTCTCCATGCCGACCACGATGGCGCCATCCACATAACGGGTGTGCAGCAGGCGACGTAACCCACCCGCAGCGTCAGCCGCGCCCGCAGTCATCAGAAGGATGCTGTAGTCATGCGTGGTGGCGATGTTTTCCACCCCGCGTAAGAACAGCATCAGGTGGGGGTCTTCGAAAAGATAGTCGGACGCATAGGGAAAGGCCAGCCCGATGATCCCGGTGCGGACCTGATTCAGGCTGCGAGCCGCAAGATTGGGCACAAAATCGAGGTCCGAGACGACGGCCAGCACTTTGGCACGCGTCTTTTCACTGACGTAGGGCGTGTTCGACAGCACCTTGGAGACGGTTGCGGTCGAAACATCGGCTTGCCTGGCTACATCGTAGATCGTCACCGACACGGTTGCGCTCCTGCTGCGTAGCAAACTGCGGCCAGGGCGTCCAACGTGGCGACGCACCCTGGTCATTCCAGTTCGACGCCTGGGCACACGGGCACAGGCGTCGTGGGTTCGTTAAGCGGTTTACTATCGTGTGGAGAAAAGAGCGGCCCTTTCGGAAACCGCTTAACTACGAACAGTTTAGCACACGCAACGCGGTTTGTCAAGACCCAAAAATGAGGAAATTCGACAGCTCACATGGCGCGAAACGCCTATTCATAGCGCAGTGCGTCAATCGGGTTGAGGCGGGCGGCGCGGTTGGCGGGGTAGAGGCCGAAGAAGATGCCGATGCCCAGGGAGACGGTCAGGGCCAGGATGATGCTCTGCGGCGTGACGAGGGCGCGGCTACCCCCCAGCAAGGGTGTGATGATCTGGGCGCCGCCCACACCGAGCAGTACGCCGATGATCCCTCCTGTACTGCTGAGGACGACGGCTTCGGTCAGGAATTGCAGCAGGATGTCGCTGCGTTTGGCGCCGACCGCCTTGCGCAGCCCCACCTCACGCGTGCGCTCGGTCACGCTGACGAGCATGATATTCATGATGCCGATGCCGCCCACGAGCAGCGAGATCGCGGCGATACTGCCCAGCAAGGTGGTGAAGGTACCGCTGGTCTGCGCCACGCTGTCGAGGATGTCGGCCTGGTTCTGCACCGTGAAATCGTTCTCCGCGCCGGTCTGCAGCCCGTGCAGGGCGCGCAGAATCGCGGTAACCTGCGCCTGCGCCAGGTCCATCTCCTCGGCGGTGCGCACCTGCAGGCTGATGGAACGCACTTGCGTGGTGCCGGCGCCGCCCAATTTGACCTGCGCGGTGCGCAGTGGCATGAAGACGGTGTTGTCCTGGTTGTTGAATCCGCTCTGCCCCTTGCTCTTGAGCACGCCAATCACCTCATAGGGCTGCCGGTTGATGCGCACCACCTCGCCTACCGGGTTGACTAACGCGCTGCCGAAGAGGTCTTCGACCACGGTCTGCCCCAGAACAACCACCAGCGCCAGGTTGCTGGTGTCCTGCGCGCTGACGAAGCGCCCGCGATCCACGCTCCAGTTGCGTACCGTGGCATAGTCGGCCGTCACGCCGCTGATGCTGGTGTTGGTGGTCTTGCCCTGGTAGACGACGGTGGCATTGGCGCTGTAGTCGGGCGCCACCAGCTTGACGGCGGTAGCCAGGGCACGGATGGCCTCCACATCCTTGTCGGTCAGCGGCCGCGTGTTTTGCTGCAGGCCGCTGCGCGAAAAGCCGAAGTTGGTGCCGGCGCTGACGGTCAGCAGGTTGGAGCCAAGCGCCTGAAACTGGTTGATGATCTGCGCCTGCGCGCCTTGCCCCACGGCCACCAACGCAATCACCGCGGCCACGCCAATCACGACACCGAGCATGGTCAGGATGGAGCGCATCTTATGCACGGTCAGCGCGGTCACGGCCACGCGCAACCCCATCAATAGTTTTCTCATGACGATCTGCTCCTCTCAGCGGCCGATGGGCTGGTTGCGGGAACCGCCGACGTTGCTGCCCTGGCCAGGGCCAACAAGGATGCCGCCGGCTCCGCGCACGCCGAAGGGGTTGGTGGATTGGGTGGCGGCGATCTGGATGACGACCTTGTCACCGGGGTTGAGGCCGCGCACGATCTGGGTGTTGACGCCATCGCTGAGGCCGATTTCGACGGGGACGGCCTGCGGTTCGGCGGTCGGATCGTTGGGGTTGGGGACCAGTACCTGCACCAGGCCGCCGCTGCGTTGCAGGGCCATGGTGGGAACCAGCAGGGCGTTGGTCGCCTGACCGAGTTCCACCTTGACGTTGGCGGTCATGCCGACCAGCAGGGGCAGGTCAACCGCGCCGGTGAGGGTGATGGGAACCGAATAGACCATGACATCGCCCTGCAGCGTGCCTTGTAAGGGCACGGAGGCAACCTGGCCGCGCAAGGTGCGACCGGGGAAGGCGTCGAAGGTGACCTGGGCGGTCTGGCTGGCGGCAACCTGGCGGATGGTGGTCTCGTCCACGGCGGCGACGATCTGCAGCGTCTGCAGGTTGGCGACGGTCAGGATGCGGGTGTTGGCGGCGACGAGATCGCCTGGCTCAACGTGGGTCTGCAGGATGGTGCCGGCGAAGGGGGCCATGATCTGGGTGGCGGCGAGTGCGGCCTCGGCATCCGTCACGGCCAGGCGCTTTTTGTCCAGGTCGGCCTGCGCGGTTGCCAGTTTGACCGTGTCCGGCCCTTCATCCAGTTGACTGCGGTTCTCCTGCGCCTCGGCCTGGGCGACCTGCGCCTGCTGCACCGCCAGGCGGGCCTTGGCCAGGGTCAGCTTGTCGCCTCCGGCTTGCGCCTCGGCCAGCGCTTCCTGCGCATCCGCCAGGCTGGCCTGGGCCTTGACCACGGCCGCCGCGACCGCCTGTTGATTGAGCTGGCGCTGCGCCTGCACGTGCGCCAGGTCGGCTTGCGCGTCGCCCAGCGCGGTCTGTTCGTCGCTCAACTGCTCGATCTGCTCGGCGTTGGCCTTGCCATTGGCCACCAGCGCCATCAGGTCTGTGATACGGCGCTCATGCCAGTTGACGGCGTACTGCAGGTCGCGCTCGCTCTTGGCCGCGGCGTCATGATCGGTCAGGGTTTGCTGCGTTTGCGCCAGGGCGAGGGTGTCCTGCGCATCCTGGACCACGCCGCGCAAGCGCGCCAGGTCGGGCGTCTGCGCCGATTTCAAATCTTCCGCGGCCTGTTGTTGATCGTGATCCGCTTTGGCCACGGCCAGGTCGGCCTTGGCGCGGGCAAGGTCGGTAACCGGCGCCTGGAGATCGGTCAGGCGTTCCGCGGTCGCCTGCAGATCGCTGCGCGCCTGATCGAGCGCTTGTTGATAGGGCGCGGGGTCAATCGCAGCCAGCACTTGTCCGTTCGTCACGGTGTTGCCCGCGGCCACGGCCAGGGTCAGCAGCTTGGTCGTGCCGCTGAGCCGGGTGAAGGTCAAATTAGCCTGCTGCACCGCCTCCACCTGACCGACGACGCTCAGGCTGGCGCTGAGGTCGCCCACCTGCACATCTACCACTTGCGTGTAACCGCTGCTGGCGGTGGTGGCCCCCCCCTCCCCCCCAGTTTGGGGGGTGCGGCTGCGGATGAATAGAAAGCTGCCCACGGCTACAATAGCCAGCAGGACTAACACCCACGGCCAGAATCGTTTGGATTGTTGCATATGTGCGATTCTCCTGTCAGCGGCCGATGGGCTGAATGCGTGGAGTGTCGCCGCCGACGCCGCGGAAGTTGAAGGGGTTGGTGGATTGGGTGGCGGCGATCTGGACGACGACCTTGTCACCGGGGTTGAGGCCGCGCACGATCTGGGTGTTGATGCCATCGCTGAGGCCGATTTCCACGGGGACGGCCTGCGGCTCGGCGGTCGGGTCGTTGGGGTTGGGGACCAGCACCTGCACCAGGCCGCCGCTGCGTTGCAGGGCCATGGTGGGAACCAGCAGGGCGTTGGTCGCCTGACCGAGTTCCACCTTGACGTTGGCGGTCATGCCGACCAGCAGGGGCAGGTCAACCGCGCCGGTGAGGGTGATGGGAACCGAATAGACCATGACATCGCCCTGCAGCGTGCCTTGTAAGGGCACGGAGGCAACCTGGCCACGCAAGGTGCGACCGAGGAAGGCGTCGAAGGTGACTTGGGCGGCCTGGCCGGCGGCAATCTGGCGGATGGTGGTCTCGTCCACGGCCGCGACGATCTGCAGCGTCTGCAGGTTGGCGACGGTCAGGATGCGGGTGTTGGCGGTGACGAGATCGCCTGGCTCAACGTGGGTCTGCAGGATGGTGCCGGCGAAGGGGGCCATGATCTGGGTGGCGGCGAGCGCGGCCTCGGCATCCGTCACGGCCAGGCGTTTTTTGTCCAGGTCGGCCTGCGCGGTTGCCAGTTTGACCGTGTCTGGCCCTTCATCCAGTTGACTGCGGTTCTCCTGCGCCTCGGCCTGGGCGACCTGCGCCTGCTGCACGGCCAGGCGGGCCTTGGCCAGGGTCAGCTTGTCGCCTCCGGCTTGCGCCTCGGCCAGCGCTTCCTGTGCATCCGCCAGGCTGGTTTGCGCCTTGCGCAGTTGGCTCTGGGCCTTGAGCAGGTCGGCCTGCTGTTGCAGCTCGGCGGTGATGCGTGCATCGCGGGCATTCATCATGGTATTGAAAGCCACGCGCAGCCGGTCCTGGTGAAAGGTATCGTTATAGGTTTCGGCCGCCAGGCGCGCGTGCTCGGCCGCGGTCGTGGCCTCGGTCTCGCGCAACTTGTCCAGGCGAGTGGCAGCCGTCCTATCGGATTGCAGTGACGCCAGGCTGGCCTGGGCTTCGTTCAGCGTACGTTGGGCGTCGGTGACTCTGATCGTCAGACTGGCGATATCCGGGTGCAGCAGGTCCGTCAGCGTGTCTTGTGCGGTCTGGTTTTGGAGGTTGGCCTGCGCCACGGCCAGATCGGCCTGGGCGCGGGCGAGGTCGGTCACCGGCGTCTGCAGATCGGCCAGGGTTTCCTCGGCCGCTTGCAGGCTGCTCTTGGCTTGATCCAGGGCCTGCTGATAGGCCGCGGGGTCAATCGTGGCTAACACCTGGCCGGCGGTCACGGTGTGGCCCGCGGCCACAGCCAGTGTCAGCAGCTTGGTGGTGCCGTTGAGGCGGGTAAAGGTCAGGTCTTCCTGCTGTTCCGCTTCCACCTGGCCAACCACACTCAGACTGGCGCTGAGATTGCCCACCTGTACGTCCACAATCTGCGTGTACCCGCTGCTGGCGGCCCCTCCCTCCCCCCCAGTTGGGGAGGGAGGGAGGGTGCGGCTGCGGATGAAAAAGAATCCGCCCGCGGCCACGGCCAGCAAAATGAGCGCCAACGCCCCGTAGCGCGCTGTTTTCATGTCAACTCCCGGCTTTCTGCTGCGCCTGGTCGTCTATTGGCCGATGGGAACAACGAAGTCCCCGCCGCCAGGGCCGAAGCGACCGGCGGGCGCCACCTGCACCGAGCGTGCGGTGATGCTGCCGTCACTGCCCGGCGTACCTGAGACGATGACCGTCTCACCGGTGGTCAGCTCAGCCACCGTGACCGAGGCATTCTTCTCGATCAACGTTGTATCGGTGACCTTCACTTGCGTCTGCTTGCCGTCGCTGTCGGTGATGACCAGGACGCCTTCGCCGATCTCAGTAATCTGGCCGAACAGGGAGCCGGCCTGGGCATTACCGCGGCGCTGGCTTCCGGACTGATTGGGGTCCACGGGGAAACCGCCCACGCCGCCGGGTACGGCGCCGGTGCGGCGGGCGAGGAAATTCGCCTGCGCCTGCCCCTGACCGTAGAGCATGCCGCCATAAAAGCTGCCCCCGGCCACCGCCAACAGGAGAACAACACCCAGGGTGATCTGCAGCGTACGATTCATTGTTTACTTGCTCCTCTGAAAATTGGCGCCCGCTGACGCGGGCAATGCCAACCCTGATTTTAGCATCTCGATGTTAAGATTAGATGAAGATGGTGTTTTTAGAATTGACAACTTTCGGGTCAGAGGGGATTGCACGGCCCATTTGCATCTCTCTCCGATCAGTCTATAATAGCGCCCTGACCGCGAGACACCAACCTTGCGCCGCGTGCATGGGGGTGGTGTCTTTTTTTGGGGAAGACACCTTATGCTTGTGGCAGAATCCATCAATAGTTTTGGCGCTATGCTCAAATACCTGCGGCGCAGCGCTCAACCAACGCCCTGCACTGCTCTGCTTCGACGATGTTCACCTGGCTCTCGCCGACGCGACCATCATGAGCGTCCTGCGTTTTCTCAGCGCCTCCACACCGACCACCCTCCTGCTCACCAGCCGCGAAGATGTGATGCTGCCCGCGCTCGCGCAGGTCAACCTGGCAGGGCTGGAACCGGAGGAAGCACAGGAGTTGGTCAGCCGCCTTGATCTGCAGGCGGCTCCGCCGTTGCGCCAGCGCCTGTTGGCCAAGACCGGCCGCAGCCCCATGCTCCTGCGCCTGGCAGCCGGGGGGCTGTTGGGACAGGAAACCAACGCCGCCGACTTCATCGAACACTTGCAGACGCAGCCGCAGGTCTCCGCCTACATCCTCGACACGATGCTGCGCGATCTTTCCCCGGCCGCCGCCTGGCTGGCAGGGCTGATCGCCGTCTTCCGCCAGCCCGTTGACCTCTTCGATGAAACCCTGGGCGACCTGCTGCGCCTGACGCTGCGCATTGGCGAGGCCGAGTCCAGCTATCGCGAGGCGCTGACCCTGGCCCCCTCTCCTCACCTCACCCCCTGGCCCCCTCTCCTCTCCAAGTATGGAGAGGAGAGGGGGAGGAGAGAGTGATTACTTGGTGGGCGGTAGGGCGATTGGGCCGCGTGTGGCTATATCGGCGATGAGGTCGAGTGTTTGTTCGAGATCGCTCTCGACTTGTTCGTTACGCAGGCGCAAGACGATTAGTCCGCGTGCTTCGATTTCTTGCTGTCGGATTTGATCGTAGGCCTGCTGGTCGGGGTGATGATGAACGGAGCCATCCAGTTCGATTACAAGGCGTTTTTCGGCGCAGTAAAAATCAGCGATGTAGCGGCCCAGGGGATGCTGTCGCCTGAATTTCAGGCCGTTCAACATGCGGTTGCGCAGGCACATCCACAGGAGTTCTTCGGCACGTGTTTGCTGCTGGCGCAGCTTGCGTGCCAGTACGACAACATGGCTGGGGACCTTCGCGTGGAGAAGTTTGGCCCACAACTCTGTCTCCGCGCTACTGAGAGTAGGCGCCTCGCCTGCTCCTTCCTCGTCTCCTCGAACTCCGGAATCGGCAAAATCCGTTGTGCTCAATCTTCCCTCTTTTCTCCGAAAGCCCGTTTCGGCAAAACCCATCGCGTCCACACCCCCCTCTCCTCTCCATACCTGGAGAGGAGGAGGAACCGGCGGAGCGGAGAGGCCCCTCACTCCCCTCTCCTCTCCATACCTGGAGAGGAGGAGGAACCGGCGGAGCGGAGAGGCCTCTCACCCCCCTCTCCTCTCCATACCTGGAGAGGGGGAGGAGGAACCAGGGAGGCCCCTCACTCCCCTCTCCTCTCCATACCTGGAGAGGAGGAGGAACCGGCGAGCGGAGAGGCCCTCTCCTCCCCCTCTCCTCTCCATACCTGGAGAGGAGGAGGAACCGGCGGAGCGGGAGAGGCCCCTCACTCCCTCTCCCCCCCGGGGGGGGGGGGGCCCGGGGGCCGGGGGGGGCCCCACCCCCCTCTCCTCCATACCTGGAGAGGAGGAGGAACCGGCGGAGCGGAGAGGCCCCTCACTCCCCTCTCCTCTCCATACCTGGAGAGGAGGAGGAACCGGCGGAGCGGAGAGGCCCCTCACTCCCCTCTCCTCTCCATACCTGGAGAGGAGAGGGGCCGGGGGTGAGGAGAGGACAAGTCTCTACTCCCCTCTCCCCGCCTTCGCATCCTCGATCCACTTTTGCCATTTCGTATTGTCCGCACCCAACTGGAAGTGGGCTGCGGCCACGCTGGCTCCGTCGAAGGTCACGTCCAGGTGTTCGCCTAAACCGAGGAAGCCCATGTCGCGCGGGGTGATCGTGCCTACCTGCGTCAGCGGCACGTCCAGCAGCAGCTTGTGAAGTTCCTCTGAGGCGGTGGTGATGAAGAGGAACTTCTTGGTCGCCACCTTCTCGTTCTGCTCGAACAACAGCCGCCGCGTGGTCAGGAAGATGAAACCGTCGGGGTCATCGTCGGCCTTCTTGTCGCCATGGCGGAACCAGGAGGCGCGCTCCACCGCCACCGGCGATTCGCCCGGATGCAACTTGAAGGTCGCCTCGCCAAACAGCTTGAGCATGTCAGTGATGTCATCGAGCTGATCTGTGAGCGCCTTGACCTTGTCCGCCGGCGCCTTGAGCAGAGCGGCGATGCTCTCCTCCAGCGCCTTCAGTCGGCCTTCCACCGCCTGCAGCGTGGTCTTGACCACTGCCACCATCGGCTGCGCCACGGTCGGGTTGGTGGACGCGGCCACCATCATCAACATGCGGTTTTCCAGCGGCTGCAAGCTCGACGCCAGGGCAGGCGCCTGCTCGTCCAGTTGTTTGCCGACTGCGCTCTGTGTCTGCGCCCACTCGCTGCTCAAACTGCGCACGCTGACATCGAGAGCCTTGTTCAGCGTATAACCGCGTCCACGCGCGGCGGCCAGCGTGTCAGCCACGCCCTTGACCTGGCCTGCAGTCTGACTGACCTGGCCGCGCAGGTGGTTCAATTTGACCTTGTTCTGCAAGTCCTCATAGCGCGCCTGCAAGTCGTTGATGTCTTTGGCCAGTTGCTCCATCGGGCTGAGGGTGGACGCCGGTGCAGGGGTCTGCGGATTACCTATTTCAGTTGACATAATGCGATTTACTCCTATGGTTTCTCATCCAGCCAGGGCACCCTGGCCTGATCTTCGACCACAGTATACCGTATCAGCGTAAAGAAATCGTAAAAACGATCAGGCAATCACACGACCGCGCGGGTCTGGGCTTTGTTTTGTTTTGAGTTTGCCGGAGTCAGGGAATGATGAGCAGCGTCACTGATTCAGCGGGCAAGAGGAGCGGTGCATCGAGAGGGGTGTCTGCGATCTGCGTGCTGTTGTGTTGACGATCCAGGCGCCAGGTAGCCGCGGCTGCAGTGGCCGGGTGACCGGCCAGAACGAGCGGGGCGCTGACATCGTGCGGGCTGCGGTTGACCAGGATCAGCGTCAGCGCGCCATCGGCCCGACGCGCGGCCACGGCCAGGACCTGGGGGGCGCGGGTTTCCGCGTAGATTTGTTCTTCGCCCAGGCGGGCGTAGAGCGGATAGACGTAGTAGATCGGGCGCGGTGCATCACGGGCCAGCAAGCCAATTTCGCCGCTGCCCGGCAGGGTGGTGAGGCAAAATTGCGCCACGATGGTCGTTTGCTGGCGGATCAGGCGCCCCAGCGCGTCGGCCCACCAGAGCGCGTTGTAGAAGGTTTCGGGAGTCGCCTCACCGCCACTCACATTGGCCCAGTTCGAGTTGATCTCGGTCACGGCTACGGGCAGCTCACGCCCGGTCGTGGTGAGCACCAGTTGTTTGAGCGCGGGAATGAGACGATCGTACTCCTCACTGCTGGCCAACAGCTCGGCCGCGCTGGGTAGGGCGCGCTGATCGCCGCCTTTGGGGAATGGATAGCGATGCACCGCGACGATCCCCACCAGGTCGCCGTTGGCCTGCAAGTATGAGGTCAGCCAATCGGCGCCCGCGGCGTCTTTGGGATTCGAGGCCAAATCGGCCGTAAACTGATGCGTGTCCGGCCCCACGAAGACGATCTGGTCGTCCACCGCGGCCATGGCCAGGGCCACGGCGCGCCACTCGCGGTTGAAGCGGGCCGCGTCGTAGTCCTTGTACAGACTCGGTTCGTTGCCGATGCTCCAGTAGCGGATGGCATAGCCCTTATCCACGTTGGCATAGCGCACCAGGGCGGCCGCCTGCTCTGGCGAACCGTTGCGCAGGCGCACGCTGACGGCCGGCTCGGCCCCGAGCTGGCGCGCCAGGGCCACGAACTGATCGAGCTGCCAGGTCTCGATGTCGTTCAGGTCGCCCCAATTGCCGCCCGGAAAGCGCAGGTAGCCCAAGCCGGCGGCCGCAGCCAATGGCTGCGCCTGCGGGTTCAGGAAAGTCCAGGGGCCGTGGTTGCTGCCCAGAACCCAGGGACTGATCGCGCCCAGGCTGCGGCTGGCATCCACAAGGATGGCATTGGCGGGCAGCACCGTGGCGGTTGGCGCTGCGGGAGGAGCTGAGCAGGCCCCCAGCAGCAGCGCCAGGATCAGCAGGGTCAGTAATTTTGCCATGACGTACCCGGCCCTACTTGTCTACGCCGGTGATGACGATGCCCTGCATGAACTGTCGCTGGGCGAGAAAGAAAATGACGACCGGCAGGGCAATCGCCATGATGGCCGCGGCCATCAGCATACCGGGCTGCGTGGCGTAGATGTTGTTGAACTGGGTCAGGGCCACCGAGATGGGATACAGCTCCTCGCGTCCCTGCAGATAAACCAGCGGCTTGAAGAAATCGTTCCAGGCAAAGAAGAAGTGGAACATGGCCACTGCGGTCAGGGCCGGCCACGACTGTGGGATGATGACGTTGAGCAGGATGCGCAGAGGGCTGGCGCCATCAATGGCCGCGGCCTCATCCAGGTCCTTGGGAATGCCCCTGAAATACTGGCGTAACAAGAACACATTGTAGGCGTTGGCGAAGAAGTGCGGAATGATCAGGGGCCACCAGGTGCCGCCCCAACCGATCAGCCGAAAGAAGACGTAGGTGGGGATCAACGTCACTTCGCTGGGCAGAATGATCGTCGCCATCAGGACCAGGAAGATCACATTGATGCCTGGGATCCGAAAGCGAGCGAAGCCGTAGGCCACGACGATGGATGAGAGCAGGGTTCCGATGGTGCCGGAGATGGCGATGATGAAGGTGTTGCGAAACAACAGGCCAAATTTGATCTGGTTCCAGGCCAACGGGAAATTATCGTAGGTCGGATCCGTCTTGTAAACCGCCTCCAGGACGCGCCAGCGCCCAACCCATTGAATCGGTTCGGCCTCCAGGTTGGCGGGGTCAAGGAATTGGCTATCCTCTCGTCCTGCGGTGAGCAGTGCCAACTGGCGGACGCTGCCGTCCGGCATAGGCACATTGAGCAACGGCAGCTGCTTGCCCGCGTAGTCCACCGTCACCGGGCTGGAGGGCAGGAACTGCGAATGAGGGTCCTGAATCTGCTTGAGACTCTTGAGCGAGGTGACCGACATGTAACCGAGGGGCAGCAGAAACGCCAGCAAAATGAGCAGGCCGAACAGGGTGACGGACCCTGCGCCTGTGAGCTTGCGCAGTTGATGGGTCGGTGTGGCCAGGGAGCGCGAGCGGGTGATGGGTTGAATCTTGGTGGACATGGCCTAATCATTGCCTCCAGCGTAATAAACCCAGCGGTTCTGGGTCTTGAACAGCAGCACGGTGAGTAGGAGGACGACGATGAACATCATCCAGGCCAGCGTGGCGCCATAGCCCATGTCCAGAAAGGCAAAGGCGGTCTTGTACAAATAGAGGTTGTAGAACATGGTGGCGCCGTTCGGGTCGCCGCGCCCGTTGCTGATGATGTAGGCCTGGGTGAAATACTGAAAGGTGCCGATCAGTGAAAGCGTCAGGTTGTAGAAGATGATCGGGGAGATCATGGGCACCGTGATGGAGAGGAACATGCGCGGCGCGGTGGCGCCATCTACCTTGGCCGCTTCGTACAGTTCGGTCGGTACATTCTGCAGGCCGGCCAGCATGATCAGCATGGTGTTGCCGACACCCCAGAACCCCATGATAGCCAGGGCGGTCAGAACCCAATTTTCGTCTTGCAGCCATTGCGGGCCTTGCACCCCGAGAGCCCATTGCAGAAAGCGATTGAGCCAGCCCGAATCACTGTTGAGAATGCCTCCCCAGACCATGACGCCGGCCACAACCGGGATCATGTAGGGCATGTAGAATAGTGTACGGAAGACGTTCTTACCCAAGAGCTGTTTGGCGTTGACGAGCAGAGCGAGACCGAGGGGGAGAATGATACTGAGCGGGACTGAGATCAGTACAAACCGCAGCGTGACGCCGACGGCATTGAACACCTGCGGATCGTCGAAGATGCGACCGTAGTTCTGGAAGGCGACAAAGCGGGTCGCGTCTGCCTGAATCGGGTTGTAATTGGTGAACGACATGACCAGCGAGACAACCATCGGAATGGCGGTGAAGATCAGGAAGCCCACGATCCAGGGGCTGAGGAAGATCAACCCCCAGTTGATCTCACGTCGCTGCCCTGGGGTCAGTTGGCGTTTTGCCGGCGCGGCAGGCTTCGGTTTCGTCAGAATGTTCATGCCTGGCTCCTCCTCAGACAAGAAAGAGAGGCGGGCGGGTCCCTGTGTTTCGCCCGCCTCTCCTCAGCTCAACCACGAAGCGGGATCAGGGTTTTTCCTTGAGCACCTTGTCAAGTTCGCTCTTGAACGTCGCGATGCGCTCGTCGAATTTCAGGTCGGGATTGCTGCGGAAGTCGCTACCGAGCGAACTGAACAGATCGAAGGTCTTGGCATAGTTCGGAGTGCCCAGTTCATGGTTGGGTACGTCCATGAAGGGGATGCTGTCCAGCGCCACTTGCCAGTTGGCCTTAACTGGCGCAAACTTCTCGTCCAGGCTGGCGAAGAAGTCGGTTTGCTGACTCTTGCGGGCCGGCAGACCACCGTAGATCTTGTACAGGTCGGCCGAGCCGGTGGTCAGCATGTAGGTGTAG
The DNA here is from genome assembly GCA_016719785.1 of Candidatus Amarolinea dominans. NCBI lineage: Bacteria > Bacillati > Chloroflexota > Caldilineae > Caldilineales > Candidatus Amarolineaceae > Candidatus Amarolinea > Candidatus Amarolinea dominans. The sequence continues at coordinate 270,270 of JADJYJ010000004.1, read as the reverse complement.
ACCTTGAAGGCTTCCTTCGGGTGCTTGGTGCCGCCCAGAATGGCGAAGGTGTCGCCGTGCATCTTGGAGGTGACCTTGCCGTTATAGGATGGCATCACGGCGACATTCCAACTGGGCACGGTGGCCTTGTCAATACAGCAGGTGTACCACAGGTGGGTGGTGGCCATGGCGACCTTGCCGGAGCTGAAGGCGTTGCCCTTGAGCAGATCGCTGTCAATCGCGGCCTGGTTCGGCTGGAAGGGCTGCTTGCCCCACATGCTGTCGTAGTACCACTTCCATGCCGCCACGGTCGTGTCAGGAATGGAGCCGTTGCCGCTGCTGTCCACTGGATAGAAGGCGCCGAACAGCGAACCGGTGGCGCGCGGGTGCTCCGACCACTGCGTGATATAGCCGTACTGCACGATGTTCTTGGCGTCGAAGCCGGCCTGGGTGGCGTCATTGCCCTGCGCATCCACGGTCAGGCGCTTGGCTACTTCGGCCACAGTGTCGAAGTTCCAATCCACCTCTTTGCCGTCCAATGTGTATTTGGCGCCGTACTTCTGGGGCGGGTACGCCAGCTTGGCCTCGTCGAACAGGGCCTGGTTGTAGTAGACGAACTCAGGGAAGATGGCAAACGGCAGTCCGACCAGTTTGCCCTCATCCTTGTAGAACTGCAGGAAGGCCGGGTCAATGTCGCTCGTATCGTAATTCGCTTCTTTGATCAGCGGCTCGATATCGAGGAAGGCGCCGGGGAAAGCGGCGCGGCCGGCCGTGCCCACCGGGCCAACGACGTCGGGCGCGTTGCCGGCGGCAATCTGCGCGGTCAGGTTGTCGCGCGCGTACTTGTTGTCCACGATGATCGGGATGAGCTGAATTTCGTTCTGGGACTTGTTGAACTTCTCGACGAAGTCCTTCTCCAGTGGGATTTGCGCAGGCTGCGCACCCGCGCCCAGGCCAATGTACCAGGTGATCTGCACACGATCCGGCGCCGGCGTGGACGTAATCTCGACGATCGTGGTGGCTTCGACCACTTTCTCCACGATCTTGGTCGCTTCCACGATGACGGTTTCCTTGACAATCTGCACCTGGGGGGCCGGCTGCGCACAGGCGGACAACAAGAGGCCGGTCACAATGACCAGGGCCACCACAACGAACCAACGAGTCTTCATGTTTCTTCTCCCACAGCAAAGCAAAGTAAGTAAATGGGACAAACGTCGCACGGGGGCCGGAAAACGAGGGATGAAGGGAATCTCAGCCGTGAACCGGTTCCGGTTGGGGTGTACCTCCTTTGATGTGACGCGTGTTGCTGTCTCTGGCGTCTGGTTGACGCTGCGCCGCCGCAAACCGCGACTGCTGCCCACAGGACGCGCGTACGACCAACTCGGTCGGAAGTACAATGCGTGTGGCCGTCGCCTCGCCGCCGCGATCGCTATTCCTGAGCCTGTCAATCAGGACCGACGCGGCTGTGTATCCCAATTGATGAATCGGCTGGCGTACGGTGGTGAGCGGTGTTTCCAGGGACGACGCCAGCGGAATGTCGTCGAAACTGACCAGCGCTATATCACCCGGTACCTGCATCCCGGCCGAACGAATCACTTTGAGTGCGCCGATCGCCATGGCGTCGCTGGCGATGAAGACCGCCTGTGGGAGCGAGGCCAGACTCAGGAGGGTTGACATACCGCGCTGTCCACTCCATTCTGACCAATCGCCTTCCTGCACATACTCAGGCGGAGGCGTTGTGCCCGCAGCGCGCAGCGCCACGCGGAAGCCCTCCAGGCGATCCATGCCGGCAACCATGTCTTGCGGGCCGCTGATGGTGGCAATGCGTTTGTAGCCCAGGCGCAACAGATGTTGGGTCGCCATCGTGGCCCCATGCACGTTGTCTGCGTCTATGGTCGTGATGGGCGCCTCACTCAAGCTGCGTCCGATCAACACGAAAGGGAAGTTCTCTATCAGCAGGCGATCCACGAAGGGGTCTATCGCCAGCGCCGAGGCCACAATCACGCCATCCAGGTGCCCCCCGCCGACCAAACGCCGAAACGTGGTGGGCGATTGTGCTCTGACGAGGGAAAGCATCAGATAATACTCCTGCTCTTCGCAAGCGGCTGCAATACCCTGGATGAGGATCGGAAAATAGGGGTCGGAAAAAACGGTGGACAGTGCTTGAGGAATGACCAGGCCGATCATCTGACTGCGACGGCTGGCCAGGGTGCGAGCGGCGTTGTTCGGATGAAAACCATGCTCGTGGATCACGCCCCAGACCGCCTCGCGCGTTTCCGCGTTCACATTGGGATGATCGTTCACCACGCGCGACACGGTCGAACGTGATACGCCTGCCAATGTGGCTACTTGTTCCAACGTGAGCGCCATCTGATTGCCCTCTTCTTGGGAGCGTTACCAGAAATTTCAACGAGAACAGGTCAAAATGCCGCAATGGTGCGCTGCGTGGAGCTGAAAAACCCGACTCAATGACCATATCGTACCATAAAACGGCAGCAGGTCATTCGACGGGGTAAAGGTCTTGGGAGCGCTCCCAATTGCTGCTCCTACTATACTATGTCTGTGGAAATCTGTCAAATCGTGCCATGAAAACAAGAGACCTGCTCAAGCCCATTCAATGGCTCTCGCAGGTCTCCACCTCTCACCCGTAAGGCGCAATCAATTCACCCCTCACGCATCGTTCAGCGTTCCTCGTTCATCGCCTCCCACACCCTCTGTGCGCTGATCGGCATCTGATCAATCCAGACGCCAACCGCATCGGTCACCGCGTTGGCGATGGCGGGCGCGGTGGGCACCATGGCGTGTTCGCCGATACCACGTGCGCCATAAGGCCCGTCGTCCTGCGGCACTTCCACGATGATGGACTCGATCAGCGGCGGTGCATCAATGGTGGTGGCAATGCGGTAGTCGGTGAAGTTTGGATTCAGCGGCTTGCCCTTGACCAGCTTGAGTTCTTCCAGCAGCGCGGTGCTCAGGCCCTGCACCGCGCCGCCTTCCATCTGCGTCCTGACCATGTCCGGGTTGATGGCTTTGCCCACATCGAACGCGGCCACCATGCGTAGCACGCTCACCTCGCCGGTCTCGGTGTCCACTTCTACCTCCACCGCCTGCGCGCCCGTGGTGAAATGCACCACCGCGCGCGGCCCCTGACCCGTCTCCGCGTTGAGCGGCGTCACATACTGGGGCATGAAGCGTCCCTTGCCCACCACTGGGCCACCGATCCAGGTGCCATCCGGCCGCTGCATGCCGTAGATGACGATGTTCTTCAGCGGGATGGACTCCTCCGTGGCGTAGCTGACCACCTGCCCTTCGATGATGTCGAGGTCCTGCGGATTCTCACTCCAGGCTTCGGCCACCATGTCCAGGATTTGCACCTTCGCTTCCTGCGCGGCGTTGAGAATGGCATTGCCCATGCTCCAGGTCAGGCGACTGGCGACAGTCTGCCATTCATAGGGGCTGTAGTCGGTATCCACCGTGTTGACGCGCACGTCGCTGATGGGCAGGCCCAGGCCCTCGGCCGCCAACTGCGCGGCGATCGTCAAGGTGCCCTGGCCCATGTCCACGCCGCCCACGTTGACCAGCGCGGTGCCATCTTCGTTGAAGCGAATGGTGGCGGCCGAACCGGGGTTGGGCGGCATGGCCGGCGCCTTCCACATGCAGCCGATGCCCATCCCGCGCACCTTGTGCGGACCGCTGGCCGGCCGCGGCTTGCCCCAACCGATCGCGTCGGCCGCCTTCTGAATGCACTGGCTCAGGCCGGTCGGGTGCATGATCATGCCCGTGACCGTTTCCTGGCCCTCTTTGATGCAGTTCAGCAGGCGCACCTGCACCGGATCGAGACCCAACTGCCGCGCGGCGCGGTCAACGTGCTGTTCGATGGCCCAGTGGATTTCGGGCATGCCGAAGCCACGCATCGCGCCGCCAATGGGATGGTTGGTGTAGACGCACTTCGAGTCGGCCCACACGTTGGGCACATAGTACGGCCCGGTCGAGCTGTAGCCGGCCGCGCGGGTAATGTTGACCCCGTACTCGGTGTACGCGCCGCCATCCCAGTAGTAGGTGTTCTTCATCGCCAGGATGCGCCCGTCCGGCAACATCCCCAGCTTGACGATGGCAACCAGGCCCTGGCGCACAAAGGTGGTGTAGAACTCCTCTTCGCGCGTCATCACCAGCTTCACGGGCCGGCCCTTGGATCGCATCGCCATGCCCACGCACGCGCCTTCCATCGAAACGCCGGCCTTGGCCCCGAAGCCGCCGCCCACGTAAGGCGTAATCACCCGCAGCCGTGAATGGCCGAGGTCCAGGGCCTTGGCGATCAGGTTGCGCTGGGCAAAGGGCGACTGGCTGGAGGCCCACAGCGTAATCTTGCCGTTGCCGTCCATCTGCGCCACGGTCGCGTGCGTTTCCAGCGGCACATGCTGCACATGAGGCACGCGGTACTTGTGTTCGAAGACGATGCCGCCCGCCGCTTCAACCTCGGCAAAGGCTTCATCCACATTGCCTTTGCGCACCTTGAACCAATTGGAGACGTTGGTTCCCTCCTGCGGAAAGATGAAGGGCGCGTACTTGTAGGTGATCAAGTCTGGATGGAGCAGCGGCGCGTCCGGGCTGGCGCCAAACTCAGGATCGAAAACGCCAGGCAGGTCCTCGTATTCCACTTCGATCAACTTGGCTGCCTGCTCGGCGATTTCCTGGGTTTCTGCAGCCACGCCGGCAATCGGCTCGCCGACGAAGCGCACGCGATCCACCGCGAACATCGGCCGGTCGGAGAGATAAAGGCCGGTCAGCCCCGGAAAATCGTTGCCGGTCACGATCACGCGCACGCCGGGCAGCGCCTGCGCCTTGCTCACATCCAGCCGGGTGATCAGCGCGTGCGGGCGCTCGCTGCGCTTCAACAGGCCGTAGAGCAGGTTTGGCCCAAACTGCATGTCGTCTACATACTGCGCCGCGCCGGTCACTTTGGAGCGACTCTCGACGCGTGGAAAACTGGTGCCAACAATCGTTGTTTTTTTGATACTCATGGGTGACGCTCCTTGGCCTCAGGCGGCCTGACCGCGCTGCGCGGCCGCCTGCACCGCAACCACGATGCGCGAGTAGCCCGTGCAGCGGCACAGGTTGCCCACCAACGCCATGCGGATTTCATAGTCCGTCGGGTGCGGATTGCGATCGAGCAGCGCACGCGCGGCAATCAGAATGCCCGGGGTGCAAAAGCCACACTGCGTCCCGCCCGACTCGATCATCGTCTCCTGCACCGGATCGAGCTGCGCGTCATGGGCCAGCCCTTCGACCGTCACGATGTCGTGGCCGTCAATTTCGGGCGCCAGCACCAGGCAGGAGTTGACCGGTACGCCGTCCATGAGCACGGTGCAGGCGCCGCATTCGCCGGCCGAGCAGCCGTTCTTGGTGCCGGTCAACACCAGGCGATCGCGCAGCAGGCGCAAGAGGGTGTAATAGGGTGGAACGTCCAGGGAATAACGCTCGCCGTTGACCGTGAAATTTACAAGATATGCCATAAAATCCCTCGTTTGGTGGCTCTAAAAGGGGAGGTGGGCCAGCACGCCTTCGATGGCGCGGCGGGCCAGAACGCGCACCATGGCCTGGCGATAGGCCCCGCTGGCGCGCACATCATCAATCGGACGGCAGGCGTTCATCACCGCGGCGGCCGCAGCGTCCACGGCCAGATCATCCGTCTCCTGGGCGAGCAGCGCTTCGGCGGTCGGCGCCAGCAGCGGTGTGGGACCAACCGAGGCCAACGCGATGCGCCAGGCGCTGCCCGATGGGTTGCTGCGCTGCGGCCAGCCCAGGACGCCGACGCCGATGACGGCGATGTCGCCCACTTTGGTGCGCCCCAGTTTGTTGTAAATGCCAACCGCGCCAGCGGGCGACGCGGGCAGTTCCAGCGCCTGCAGGAATTCACCCGGCTTCAGGTCAGTCTTGCCAGGCCCTCTGAAGAAGTCGAAGAGCGGCAGGCGGCGTTCGCCGGCCGGGTTGTAGATGACGGCGGTTGCGTCATAACAGAGCAGCGCCGGGATGCTGTCGCCGGCCGGGCTGGCGTTGCACACGTTGCCGCCGATGGTGGCGCGGTTGCGTAACTGATACGAGCCGACCGTTTCGCAGGCGTCGGCCAACATCCGGTAATGGGCCAGGATCGCAGGATGGGTCGCAACCTCGTTCATCGTCACGGCCGCGCCCAGGATCAGGCCATCATCGGGGTTGAACGCCACGTCCCGCATACCGGGCAGGCCCTTGAGGTCCACCACGATCTTGGGATGGATGAAATCGCCGCGCATGCGGATGATGAGATCGGTGCCGCCCTGCAAGATGCGCGCGGCGCTGCCCTCGGCCGCCAGAATGGCGCTGGCCTCGGCCGGGGAGGATGGTTTGATATACTCGAATGGTTCCATGAATGTCACCTCGACCATGACAGGCGCGCCGGCCGGGATAGCCCGTTTGCGGCAGCGGTTGCCGGCCATTCACGCCTAGAGCTGGGGACGCTGGCAGATGCAGTCGCCGTGTTTGGTCAGCGCCTGGGACGCCTTTTTCGCCATCAGCTCGGCGTAGCGTTCATCGTCCACGTAAGCCACGATGCGCGCGATGCACGATTCGCCGTCCACGAAGCGCCAGGGGAAGCAGCCCACGTCGACGCGCTGGTTGAGCAGCAGGTCAATGTCGCCGCCCAGGCATTCGGCATGGATGATGCCGAAGGGGAACAATTCGATGTGCATCAGTTGGTACTTGTCGTCGGTGAAGACGCCGGCCAGGCCCTGGCCGTACTTGCGCTGGAAATGCGTCTCGGCCTCAGCGGCCTGGCGCGGCATCCACTGGCGGATGATGGTGTTCATGGGGTGATCCGCGCTGCCGCAGTCCACCGCCAGCCATTTGAGCTTCTTGGCCTTGCACCATTCGGCGAACTCGCGATCGGGGCCGGGGTGCTTGACCATGTAGCGGATTTCGTCCGCGCGCGGCTGATCCCATCCGTAGCGGTGATAGCCGGTGTGAATGATCAGAATATCGCCCTCATGCACATCCACCCGATCCTCCACCATCTTCGAGGTGTAGATGTCATAGTCGCCGCAGACATCGGACAGATCAACGATGGCCGCGGGGCCGGTCAGAAAATCGAGAGTGAGGCTGGCGATGTCCTTGCCTGGGGTGTAGAAGTGAATTTCGCCATCGAGGTGCGTGCCGAGGTGATTAGAATGGGTGATGATCTGGCCGTTGGCGCCGTTGGGCGCCAGGCGCTTGAAATACTTGATTTGCAGTGGTTCGTAGGTCGGCCAGGCCGGCGTGCCCACACCGAGCGGAATCGAGAGATCAACAAACTTCATCGTTTCGGACCTCCAAGAGAAAAAATGACCCTGACATCAACGCCAGGGGAGTCTTCTGGCAGCCATGAGCGGGATGGGAGGATTATAGCGTCATTCGAATAACAGGCAATATGACGCAGGTCAGAAAGTGCAACAATCTGCTCAGGTTCACTTCGATGCGCCACTTTAGGTTTCCTTTTCATCTGTGGTAGAATTGCCCCGACATCCTTGGGTCGGAGAAAATCTGCATGCATCTCTTTGAGCATCTTCTGAGCGTGAGCGTTGAGAATATCGAGTTTGAACTCCGGGGGCACACTGCGGTTGAATGGTCTGATTTTGTACTCAACCCGAGGCGCCTGCGGGGAAGCGATTTCCTGATGCGCTGGTCGCAAGGCGCGTGGAGCGAGGAGCGCGTCATTCAAGCTGTTCACGATAGCCAGGAATTCTTCGCGATTCCATATGGGCCAAGCGGAGCCGCGCCGAATGACGATGTGCGCGCTTTGAGCTTTATTTCGAGCGTCTGGAAGCTGCGGGCTTGGGCGCTATCAAACGCCCCGATCTCTTGATTTTCGCAGCGCCAGACAAAGGATTGGTGATGGAGCTGGTCGAAAGCCTGGGCGGCATCGGCGAACTGCCGTTTACTGTTGAAAACAACCCCATGATGCAGGCGCTTCTGGGAAATGCCATTCTGGCCGTCGAATGTGAGAACAGCCTGTGGAAAGCTGCCCGCATGCCGGACTATGGTGCTGGGTTGAAGGCCCAGAAGCGGCTTGGCGGCAAACCAGGGCTGAGGAAAAACGCTGTGTTGCCCACGATTATCATGAAGGAAGAAGATCGCAGACCCTTGCAAAACTGGCAGAACTCGAATAGCATCCCCATCCACATCTGGCACGTATTCTTTGATCTTGCCTTTGGCCTTGCTTTCGATGAGGCAGAAAGGCTGATCGAAGAAGGTTTTATTTTACCGACTGAACAAGTCTTCCAGGCCCCAGGTGGAGCGACTACCAGGAAGCAGTTGTATAAGTTCTACTACCATTATGGCTATCCTCTGGGTGATGCGAACGAGGAACCTCAACTGAAGGCCAAGTTTATCGAAGACAAGAATGGGCACATTCTGCCGTATGTGCATTTTGAAGGTGGCAAGATGACCTTACGTGCAGAAGCGTTACAGGTTTTGGGAAAACTACGACATGCCGAAGATTGACCATTACGCGCTGCCTGCTGGAGGCGAGGCCAGGGAGATGCTTCGCACAAAGGGCCAATTCTGGACGCCTGACTGGATAGCGGAGGCAATGGCCGAATATGTACTTGCTGAACAAGGTTCGATGCTGTTCGATCCGGCGGTTGGCGCAGGTGCATTCTTTCGCGCAGCCAAGACTGTGGCCGATGAACGAGGGTTTCGCAGTATCGCACTGAGCGGTATGGACATTGACCAAGCGGCGTTAGCGCAGGCCCTTGATTACGGCCTGACTGAGAGCGACTTGGCATCCGTTACCATTGGCGATTTTGTCCTCCAGCCGCCCCAGGCGAAGTTCTCCGCCATCGTGGCAAATCCGCCCTACATTCGCCATCACCGCATTCCTCTCGAAACCAAGGAACGACTCAAACGCCTGAGCCTGCAAACCATTGGCAAAACCCTGGATGGACGCGCGGGTCTCCACATCTACTTTCTGATGCGTGCCCTGACATTGCTTGAACAAGAGGGGCGTCTGGCATTCATTATGCCAGCGGACACCTGTGAGGGTAAGTTCGCCCAGAATTTATGGCGCTGGATCTGTGCGCACTATGCTCTGGATGCCGTGGTGACGTTTGCTTCCGAGGCCTCGCCGTTTCCTCGGGTGGACACCAATCCGCTCATCTTCTTCATTCGCAACTCGGAGCCAGGAACCACGTTTGTCTGGGCGAAGTGCTATGAGCCGCGGACGGACCTGCTCAGGGCGTGGGTGCGCTCTCGTTTTCCAATCGACTCCCAGGAACCCCTGCTTGCAGTTGAGCGCGGTTTGGCGGAGGGACTGTCTACAGGTTTCTCGCGTCCGCCCATAGCGAGCCAGACCGGGCGTTATGTACTCGGAGACTTCGTACACATCGTGCGCGGCGTCGCCACCGGCGCCAATGAGTTCTTCTTCTTGACCGATGAACAAGCACAGAAGATGGGCATCCCGCGTGAGTATTTTGTCAGGGCCGTGGGACGAACCAGGGATGTTCCTACCAACGAAATCACTCAGGAGACGATCGAGTCTCTGTGTGCGCATGGTCGCCCCACGCTGCTTCTGACGCTCAACGGCCAACCCCCAGAGACCTTTCCTGAATCGGTCAGAGATTACTTGAAAACTGGCGAAGCGCTCGGTTTGCCACAGCGGCCTTTGATCTCTCAACGCAAGCCGTGGTATCGGATGGAAACACGCGTCGCGCCCCCCTTCCTCTTTGCCTACCTGGGGCGTCGCCATTCTCGCTTCATTCGCAACACGGCCGGCGTCATTCCGCTGACCGGTTTCTTGTGCGTCTACCCCAAAAGCAACGATCCTGATTACCTGAAGCGGCTGTGGGGGATCTTGAGCCATCCTGACACTATCGCCAATCTAGCCATCGTTGGTAAATCGTACGGTGATGGCTCCATCAAGGTGGAACCTCGTTCCCTGGAGAAATTGTCAATCCCGGATCACGTCATTGCGGAATTTGGTCTGCCGTCGCAGATGCGGCTGTTCGAGCAATCAGTGACCTATGACGCAAGCGCTTTTTCTGTGTCGCCGTCCCGCTGAACCCCCACGCAATCCCGGCTCTAATCATCATGCCCCACCCCGCGGATGCCGGCTGCTGCGTCTGCGCTGCTGCGCTCCACCGGCGGCAGGCGGAAGCGGTCGCTGCTGTCGGCCGCATGCAGTGACCGCACGCGGCTGGCCGGCGCAGGCGCTTCACCCAGGATGGTGGCGCTGGCGAAGGCGGCGCCCTGCGCAGTTTCAGCAAAAACGGGCGTCTCCGTGGGCGCCGGCGACTCGGGCCGGCCCTGGCCCCAGTAGATCACCTGTTTCCACGCGGCCTGCACATCGTCGGCAAAGATGACGAGCAGATCCCCGGTCTGCGCCGTCGCCAGGGCCGCGGCGATGGCCTCCGTCTCGTCCCAAATCTCGACGATCCGCTCCTCCGCCAGGCCGGCCGCGGCCGCGGCGCGGTGAACCAAGCCCGCCACCTCGCCTGGCGCGCGGCCGCGGTGACTGTAGTCCTCCCGGCAGAAGAGTAGATCGAACGTGCGCCCCGCAATCCCGCCAATGGCCTGAATATCCGCATCGCGGCGGTCGCCCGGCGCGGCCACCACACCAATCGCGCGGCCTTTACGCGGCAGCGCCTGCACCAGGTCGGCCATGGCCTGCACGGCCGGCGGGTTGTGCCCGTAGTCCACGATCACGCGGAAGGGATGCTGATCGTAGACATTCAGGCGTCCCGGCACCTGGAAGTGACTGCTGTCGAAGGTGCGCAGGCCCTGGCGGATGTTCTCCACCTTGACGCCGAGCGCACGCGCGATAGCCGCGGCCGCCAGCGCGTTGGCCACGTTGAAACGGGCCAGCCCCTCCAGCGTGGCCGGGATCAGGTGCGCCCACAGCAGGGGGATGTGCTGATTGCGCTCATAGAGGGTCAGCATCTTGCCGTTGAGGCCATCTTCCAAAACAATGGCGCGCCCGCCCTTGCGCACATGCTCCTGCACCACCGGGTTGTGTGGATCGAAGGTGAAGTAGAACGGATCGCCGTCACAGCGCGCGGCCATTGCCACGGTCAGCGGATCGTCCGCGTTGAGCACCGCGTAACCGCCGTCTTTGACCACCTCGACCACCAGCGCCTTGACGGCCGCCAGGTCTTCCAGGGTTTCGACGCCTGTGAGGCCCAGATGATCGCCGGCGACGTTGAGGACCGCGCCCACATCCACCTTGTCATAGCCCAGGCCCTCGCGCAGGATGCCGCCGCGCGCGGTTTCCAGCACCGCGGCGTCCACCAGCGGGTGTTTGAGCACCACGCGCGCGGACCAGGGCCCGGTCATGTCGCCGGACAGATAACGCTCGCCGTCAATGTAAATGCCGTCGGTGGTGGTCAAGCCCACGTGATAGCCCGACATCTTCAGGATGTGCGCGACCATGCGGGAGGTGGTGGTCTTGCCGTTGGTGCCGGTGATGGCGGCCATGGGGATGCGGCTGGCCGCGCCAAGCGGGAAGAGCATGTCCATCACCGGCCCGGCCACGTCACGCGGCGTCCCTTCGCTGGGCGCCACATGCATGCGAAAGCCCGGCGCCGCGTTGACCTCGACGATGCCGCCGCCCACTTCGCTGATCGGATGCGCAATGTCCGGCGTGATGAAGTCAATGCCGGCCACGTCCAGCCCCACCACCTGCGCGGCGCGGATGGCAATTTCCTTGTTCTCGTAGCAGATCTCATCGGTGCGATCAATCGCGGTGCCGCCGGTGCTCAGGTTGCCGGTGGAGCGCAGATAGAGCACGCGGCCGGTCGCCAGCACACTTGCCAGCGTCAGGCCGGCCTGCTCCAGCAAGCGCAGGGCCTGATGGTCAACCAAGAGGCGGGTCAGCACCTTTTCATGGCCCACACCGCGGCGCGGGTCGCGGTTGACGATGTCAATCAGCTCCTGTACGGTATGCTCGCCATCGCCGATCACATGGCCGGGCACGCGTTCGGCCACCGCCACCATCTGGCCGTTGACGACGAGCACGCGATAGTCGCGACCGGGGATGAACTTCTCGATGATGACATAACTGCGATGCTCCTGCGCTTTCTGGAAGGCCAGGCGCACCTCAGCCTCGTTCTGCAAATTGAGCGAGACGCCGCGGCCGTGGCTGGCGTCCAGCGGCTTGACCACCACCGGGAAGCCGATGGCGTGGCTGGCTTCGGCGGCGGCGCCCTCCTCGTTCACCACGCGCTGCCGCGGCACCGGAATGCCCATATCGTCGAGCAGGCGTGCGGTCAGCTCCTTGTCCTGCGCAATGTCCACGGCAATGTGCCGCGTTTCACTCGTCACTGTGGCCTGGATGCGCTTCTGATACCGGCCGTGCCCGAACTGCACCAGGCTGCCCTCGTTCAGGCGAATCCAGGGAATGTTGCGCTCCTCGGCTGCTTTGACCAGGCTGCCGGTGGATGGTCCCAGCGCGACGCGATCGGTCAGCGCCGCCAGTTCTTCCAGCTCCAGGGTGAAGTTGAACGCGGCGCGCTCCGCCTCCGGCAGGGTGCTGGGCAGATCGGCCGGCAGCAGGCTGCGCAGCACGCGCTCGGCCAGGCGTCCCGCGTCCAGGCCCACCTCCTCCTGCTGGAAGGAGTAGACCACGTGGTAGACGCCGGTTTCGCCCGCGCCGCGCGTCTTGCCAAAGGTGACGGGCGTGCCGGCCAGGCACTGCAGCTCGATGGCGACATGTTCGAGCACATGCCCCAGCCAGGTCCCCTCCTCCAGGCGCCGCACGAAGCCGCCGGGCGTGCCGTAGGAACAGCCGTGCTCGTGCAGGGTTGGGATCAGGGCCAGCAGCGCAGCCGTGAAGCCGGGAAGTTCGCTCGTGGGGTAAGCCTCCAGCTCTTCCAGGTCGAGTGTCAGACGGATGACCGGCCGGTAGGAGTAGTAGTTCGGTCCGCGGTAGACCTTGCGTTCGATAATCTTCATAGGCGCCGTCCTTGTGGTTGGTAGATCAGAGATCGGAGATCGAGTTGAGCCAGCTGGTTCACACGTGTACGATATGCACACCTTCCTCGGACATGTATTTCCGCAGCAGTGACTCTTCAAACGTGGCAACGAGCGCCTGTTTGAAACTGCCGCGTTTGGATGCGTCAATCAAGAAACGAACTAAGGATCGTCGGTTGATGGGGTCCAGGTGTTCTAGCGGCTCGTCAACGAGTAAGAAATCGCTCTTCGAGAAATGTTGGGCAATGATCGTGTGCAACATGAGGAGGAGGGCTGTCTTTTCGCCACCGCTGAACTGGCTCAAATCAAAAGTGCGACCCTCACGGCTGGTGAGTGTTGGCATACCTTTTTCGTCCAATTTCACCTGCCAGTTCTCTTTGCCGGAAAATGCCGCCCATACTTTGGAAACTTGAGCATAGATGGGCTGCAAATCAGCATCGCGCAAAGTTGCTTGCACTTTCGAGCTGGCTGCCTTGGATGCGCGCAGCGTGAGAGACCGCATTTCCAGATCAATCAGTGCTCGTCTGGCTTCAGCGACTGTGTTAAATCCAAGTGCCTTTAATCTGCCGTTTATTTCGGCATACTCGGCTCGTTCGTTATCAAGGCGGGCCAGTGCTTCTTTTGCTGCATTCAGTCGTGCGTCCACAACCGATACAACGGATTCTGCTGCGTCTTTGGCTTCCTGGAACAAGGGTATCAACTGCTCCAGCGTAGTATCCGGGGAGATTGACCGAATTCTACCGTGGACAAGTGCATCGTAAATGTCGGATACACTCTTGAGATCCTCTCTTAACTCGGTAACTCTCTGCCACAGCACATCGGATTGTCGTTCCAGTTCCTCCTTGCGGCCTCGCAAGCGTTCGACTTCTACATCGACATTATGATCAATCTGTGATCGCTCGTTCATTGTGATCGGTTTAGCACAGACCGGACAAGGCACCGTTGCCTCTTTGCCAAGATCTTCGCCAAGATCGTGCGCAAGTCCAGAGCTTATATTCTCCCATGCGCCAATTGCGCCGCTCACCCAGTCAATATGTGCTAGAAGCTCACCGATGTCATTTTCTGCAACGCCCTCCACCTCCTCATAATAGGAAGATATCTGAGGTATTGTGAGCTCCATAAAGAAATCTAAGCCGGGAGGGCGTTTTTGGGCCGTCTGTGAGATATACGTCAGCCACGAGCGCATCCGTTGCAGGTGTTGTTGCTCCTCCTGCTCACGAGCGGCGTGCTGCTGTATCAAGCGCAGATCCGCCAATTGCTGCAACAATTGGTCGCGTCGGGCATCCAGAGCTTCTAGGCGAGAAGCGAAATCCGCGCCATCATTTCCCGGCTTGTCTACGATCGCTATCAACTCCTGAATGGGTGCGATTCTATCGTCTACTGCCTTCTCCGCTTGCGTTATGGCGGCCACAAACTGATCCATCTGGGTCAGACCAAGGACGTTGCGAATTTGCTGACTCAAGGCCCGGCCAGGCGCCTGGTTCATGAAGCGGAATACATCACCTTCGGACATATAGACAATTCGCTGCAAGAAATCGGCCGAAAGTCCCATCAGTCGCTCGACGTACTTGGTAACTAGGGCGTGTGTGCTGGCCAGGACGTGCCCAGATTGGATGTCAATCAGCTTGGCGCTTCCAGCTTTATTGGCCAACTGAGTTCTCTCGATCTGAAACTCCTTACCGCCTACTGTGAAAGATAAGCGGATAAGGGCTGGCTGCTCGGGCTCGCGCATAAATTTACTGGGCTCTTTCACGGTAGTCGGTTCCCCAGTCAGCGCATAGATGATTGCTTCCAGAATCGAGGTCTTCCCGGCGCCGTTTGGACCCATGAGGAACGTAATGCCGGAATCAAACACAATCTTGCGCGATGTGTAGGCACGCCAATTGATCATTTCCAACGTTGTGATCATATATCACCTCGGCGTATGGGATGAGCCAGTCGAGCGACGAGGTCGGTCGGCTCCGCACCACTCAAGGCGTCTTCCAGTACTTGAAGGACGAGCCGGCGCTCCACAGATAATCTGTACTGCTTGGCAGCTTGGCGTCGTTCGGTGAACTTGTATGACCGGCCGCATTCCCGGTCAATGGCCTCGTCCAGGGCCACCTCGAACAAACGACGAACACCGCCCGGCTGTGGGGCAGGCGCCGATGATTTGTCTATACTCACGTCCCAGTCTCTCACCTGGTTCGTTACGAGTGTCCGCAAGACGGTAGACAGAGGTTCGCACTCGTTCACAAGCAAATTCAGCTCCAGTGGATGCTCAAGAAGGCGTCGAATGTGGGATGTGGTCAACGGAACAGCCAACAGGTCGTCGGTCGTCCAGACTAAAATCACGGCCAGTGTACTTGGATTTGCTTCCAGCAGGGCAAGCAGCCTGGGCAATTGTTCAATCTCCAGGACTGGCTTACCTTCCGGGGTGTCAATCAACTCAAGACGCACATCATAATCGTCAATCTGCAAGAGGAAGTCGGCGCCCGATTCACCGGCCAGCCGGTTATCGGGAAGGATACGTACTCGCTCTGCCTGGTGACTTTCGACGAATTCATCGGCGAGCAGCCCAATGAGCCGCTCAGTGTTGATGCGGCGTAATATGGCATCATGGCCTGCGGCAGCCAATGAGGCTTTAAGTTCGCTCAAGAACGAATCGACTGAGAAAAGTCCTTCGGTCATACGTTGGTGATCCTTGCTTGCGCCTTAATTTGAGCAGACTCAACGAGGCTTGTGGTGATATCCATCAAACTCTGAAAAATCGCTTCTCCTTTTAGTTTTCCTAGATCTTCCCTGGCGACATGCTCTCTCATGTAATACTTGAGCAGTTGCCACATGTCATCTGTCGCAATGCTGCAACTTTGGTGAACCCATTCCAGGTAGGCAAGACTCTGCAGTCCCTGTAGCAGCGACGGATTCGCCCACCGCTGGCGCAGTTCAGCTTTCGCACACTTACACGCCCATGTCGAGAAGTCGACAAGATCCTTGTCGTTACTCAGAATATAGACGGATTCCCCTTGATCCGCAAGGTGAAGGCCGAGGGCGACAAGTGACAGATCCGGATCGCTGACACCCCCAGGCCCGATCAGTTTTCTCGGGGCAGTTGGCAACTCACGCAGAAAAGAAAGATCTCTGGAATCAATTTGGGATTGGTTCAGGCAGCTACGAACATCCGCTGCAAGATTTCGATAATCGTTTTCATTGCGTCCAAGCACTGAATAAAGATGACTAGCAGCCGGCTTGTATTCGGCAGCCACGCAATCTGTGCAGTGAATGCGCTTATCTGGAGTCAACTCGCGCAGAATGTTGAGTAAATTGCTGATCCATTGACCAGTTTTTTTGATCAAGCTGCGTCCAGGAAACTGGCTTCTATAGGTATCACAGCAGTAGTCTGTGAGCATCGCTAGGAAATTATTATCGACTACCAGGTAGGCTTGAACGGATACCCCCGATGTGCGCATACGTCTCCCTTGTGACCTCCCAATAATCTATGATCCACTTATCGTTGGAGTGCATAGTCCGTACCCGGCGAAATTGCCATCTCATTCGGCACATCCAGGGCCAGCGGGGCATGATCCGTGCATACCTTGGTAGATCGCCATGCGGATGCGCAGGTCAGCCCGTGCTCTCAGCAGGTAACGCAGCGCGGTTTGAATAGTGCCCCCTTCGTTCTGGAAAAGACCGGCCTTGACAAAGTCTTGAATCTGAATCATTGCGCCCTCCACGTCACGAGTGTGGAAAAGTCTGGCGTTTGGGGCCTGCCGCGGCGTAGATTCTACTGCGAACGGCGACGCTGCGCCAATTCGCGTTCTCACCCGGACAAGCAGGCATCCGATTCTTGCCACGAATAGCACGAACTTGACAAATTGTGCTGCGTGTCGTGCGTGAAATTCGTGGCAGGAAATCGCTGTTGAGCATTGTGCCAATGGGAGTCAGCGGAAAATACTGGCAGCGGTGCGATCGAACTCAGTCCAGATGATTTGGTCTGCAGCAGCTTGCTCATCTCGGCTTCGGAAGTCATCTGTCCCCAATACGCCAGTATCATGGCCGCGCAAGCAGGCAGACAGAAACCATCGCGTGACTGCCTAAAGAAGGGTACTGGCAACAAGACGTTCGGCATGTCGTTCGATTTCCGAGCGCTCGGTGTTGCTGATCTGCAGCGTGCCTGTTTCCACGTTTACGTCCACCGCACCGACGACGCCGAGGCGACCGCGAGTGGGCGAAGACAGAACGACTGGAACCCGCCAGTACGCACCATCAGCACGGATGACCAGGTCCGGTATGTCGCCATGCAGGAGATCAGCGATCTCGTTGCCGACATAGACGCTGACGAGGCGCCGGGCCTTCGAGGAGCTAACCTGGATATTGGCCTGAACATGGAGCATGACATCCAGGATGCCACTGCTCGGTGGTTTGACGGTTTCCAATAGAATGGTCATTGCCGTATCACCTGAATTTGGATCGAAATCTGCATGAGACGTCGCCCCGACTTTTCTGCTTCTGAAACGCTGCGTAGATTCTACTGCGAACGGCGGCGCCGCGCCAATTTCGTCTCGCGCCACGGTGCTCCTACTCTTACCCGGACAAGCCGGCAGCCAGTCTTTGCCACGAATTACACGAATTTGACGAATTGATCTGTCTGTCGCCCGCGACCTTCGTGGCAGGGAATCACTCAGGCCTCGGCCGCGGGTTTGCTTTGGCTCTGCCGCGCCCACATGTACCAGAAGACGGCGCCGATGATGACGATGAACGGGCCGGCAATGGCGGAGATCAGGCCGAAGCTGATGGTGGCAACCACCCGGTCGCGGAACACGGCCTCTGCGTCGCCGGCTGCGCCCTGCACGGTCACGTCGAACTGGTAATTGCCCTTGCGCGGCAACTGAAAATGGGCGGCGTAGTCGAGCGAATTGCCCGCGTTCTGATGCGTCGCCTCGCTCTCTGCGACTGCGCCATTCGCATCTTCGGTTGCACGCACGCTGACCTGCAGACCATCGCGCAACTGCTGTCCGCCCAGGTCGCTGACGCGCACGTAGACCGTGTAGCGCCCCACCTGCGGCGGCGACGGTCCGGCCCACACCAGCAAGACATAGTTGCCAACCGTTTTGTCCGAAATGAAAATGCGACTGCCCCCCGTCCCCGGCCCTTCCGCCCGCGCCGGTCCCGCCCACAGCAACAGCGTCAGCGCCACCAGCAGACAGCGGGCCAATGCTGAATTCTGAATTCTGAATGCTTGGCGTTTTCGCCGAAAACGCCGTGAATGTCGTGCTCCGCCTCCTGTCCCGGCTTCATCATTCAGCGTTCCTCGTTCAGCGTTTCGTTCTTTGCACTTTGCACTCTGCACTTTTGCCCTCCACCATCTACTTCCTACTTCCTACTTCCTACTTCCTACTTCCTACTTCCTACTTCCTACTTCCTACTTCCTCAACGTCCCTCTCATCTCCATCGGCTGCGCCAGGATCCAGACGCCGGCCGCGACCAGCAGCAGGCAGAGCAACGCCCAGGGCAGGAACGCGGCCAGCGCCTGCCGCCGATCGGCGTAGCGCGCCTGTGCCCGCTGAAAGCCCACCACCAGCGAGCCGGTTAGCCCCAGGTAGAGCAGCACAACCTCCAGGGGGAAGAGGAAATCGGGCGGCACCACCGGCCCCAACTGCCACAGCGGCTCGCCGAGCACAGGCCAGCCCCAACGCCAGAGCATGTTCTGCACCGCCGGAATCAGGGTCAGGCCGCCAGTCAGGAAGTGGAACAGGTAGTGCGCCAGCCACATGCCGAACCCGGTCGGCACCAGGGTCGGCGCGAAGTGTGCGATGACCGTGCGTAGATTGGCGGTTTCGCGACTCCAGGCCCGGCTGGCAAGTCCTGCCAGGGAAACCAACAGCGCCGGCAGCAGCAGCAGGCCCATACCGTAGAGCAAAATGAGGACGGCCGTCACACTGTGCAGCAGGGGCAGGCGCGCCAGCCAGGCAATCAGCCCGTAGACCGGCCGCACCATGCCGAACGCGTTCATGAAACCGCCAAACGTCAAAACCACCAGCAGCGCCGCCAGGTCGAAACGTTGACTGAAACGCCCCACCCCCGACCGCCACGGTTCAGACCACAGCTCGGCCGTGGGCACGCGCAGCAGCCAGCCGACATTGTCGTGCGGGCAGGCATGCACGCAATCCAGGCAGAAGGTGCAATCCTGATTGCCCACCTTGACCGGCTGAAACAGATTCAACTCACAGCCAGGCTGTACATGATCGAACAGCGCAATCGGCGTGCGGCTTGTCGTGGCGACTTCAGTCGCCCGCCGCCCCGCGCTTGCAGCCGCAACCATCGGCCCCGCGTCACCCTCTGTACTTTGCACTCTGTACTCTGCACTTTGCACTTTGTACTCTGCACTTTGCACTTTGTACTCTGCACTTTGCACTTTGTACTCTGCACTTTGCACTCTGTACTCTGCACTTTGCACTCTGTGCTCTGCACTCTGCACTCTGCGCTCTGCACTCTGCACTCTGACCTTTGTACTATCTGCCAACGGCCTCCCCCGGATGCAGTCCTTCGTCGTACACGTGACGCAGACCGCCGCGTCGCGCACCTTGACTTCGCTGGGGCTGACAAGCGAGCCGAAGAAGTTGAATTGGCCGACCGGGCAAACATATTTGCAGAAGGCCGCACCCTGGAACAGGGTGTCAACCACGAAGGCCACCGCGAAGTAGGCCAGAATCAGCCAGGCGGTCAGCCAGGGGCTGGCCCACAGGTCCCAGCGCTCATAGGCAAAGAAGAAGAAGACGAGCAGCGCCAGCGCCAGCCATTTGCTGCGCAGCGCACGCGGCAGCGGCCGGCCGCCGGCCAGGAAGCGATTTTGCAGCCATTTGCCCAGGCGCCGCGGCAGCATGAAGGGGCAGGCAAAGCAGAAGAGGTTGCCGATGACGAGCAGGCTGAGCACCAGGAAGCCGCGGTACTGGATCCAACTGGTCACGGTTGCCAGGTTCTTGGGCGCCAGGCTGGGGCCGGTCAGCCCGTCGAAGATCAGCACAGCGCTCAGGATCAGAAAAACGGTCTGCACGGTCGTGCGGCTGTGACGCCAGCGCAGAAAGCGGCCCAACAGCGGCCAGCGCAGCAGGTCGGCCGCTGATTGCCGCAGATAGGACGATTGGGCGGGTGTGCGCGAGTGTGTCATGGCGCTCCTGTTCTACCAACGATCGAACTGTGGGCTGGCGTTGCCTTGCAGGCCAACCATCGCGTTACGGCTCCGTCACCCCCACCGGGAAATCGGCCTGCGCCTGGCGGCCGTCCGGCAGCGTCACTTTGACCGTCACCACCCAATCGCCGCCCATCGTCCAGTTGAAGGGCGCGGTGTAAAGCCCATCCTGACCGCCGGTGGCGGCGGCGAATACGGGCACCATGCCGGCGTGAATCATGTTGCCCTCGACCGACACCGCGGCATCTTCCACGGGCCTGCCCGCCGCGTCGGTCACCTGCACCGTCAACGTGGTCGCGCCCGTGTGGACGCTGCCCGCGCCCGTGCGCAGCTCGATGCGCAGATCGCTCGCCGGCGTCGCCCTTCCGCCGCAGGCGCTCAATATCAACAGAGTCAACATCAACAGAGTCAACGCCAACAGTGCGCCGATCAACCCCACGCGCCGCATGTGACGCACGTGTCTGGCTGTCGTCCACCTGCCGCCCCTTCCCCCTCGGTACAGATCATCCCTCATCATCCACATCTCCGATCTCCGATCCCCGGTCTCCGGTCTCCGATCTCCGCTCTCCGCTCTCCGCTCTCCGCTCTCCGACCCCCGCTCTCCGCTCCCCGCTCTCCGCTCTCTGGTCTCCGATCTCCGATCTCCGGTCCCCGTCTCCGATCTCCGCTCTCAATTCTTCTCCCCCACCAACCTCCGCATATCTTCCACGAACTGCTCGGCGGTCATGTCGCTGGACGGGGGGATACCCCGGATGCGGCCTGCGGCATCCACCAGCACAAAGCGCAGGGGGTGGTTGATTTCGCTATGCTCCTCGCTGCTCGCCTCGTCACTATGACCCTGTGTCAGGCCGACCTTGAAGCCGTTCTCCAACAGGTCAGCCGTTTCCTGCTCTGTGCCCACCAGGAACCGCCAAAGCGTGGGATCGGCATCGAAGGCTTTCCCATAGGCTTTGAGCACGGATGGGGTGTCGGTGTCCGGATCCACGCTGATCGAGACGAGCTGCACCTTGCCTGCCAGGCGGGCATCGGCCTTGACTAATTCCTGCACCTTGCGCATCTTGGGCATCAATTCAAGGGGGCACTCGTC
This sequence comes from Candidatus Amarolinea dominans, assembly GCA_016719785.1. Lineage (NCBI taxonomy): Bacteria > Bacillati > Chloroflexota > Caldilineae > Caldilineales > Candidatus Amarolineaceae > Candidatus Amarolinea > Candidatus Amarolinea dominans. Next base: position 249,064 of record JADJYJ010000004.1, on the reverse strand, counting down.
CGGGCAGGCGGTGTAGATGAAGTTGACCAGCCAGACGCGGCCGGCAAAATCGCTCGTACTGACGCGCTGCCCATCCTGGTCGGTCAGGGTGAAGGCGGGCGCGTTCCAGTAGACCGGTAAGGGGGTCGCGTTGACCCCGCCACAAGCGGTCAGCAGCCCCAGGCTGATAACCAGCACGGTGATCCAGGGCAGAACCGGTGATTTCTCTGTTCGGTGTTCCACAAGTAACTCCTGAAGTTGTTTCATGCGTCACGCCTGATGTGATTGGGAACCCTGCCGCTACCTGTCGGCATGTCACACCACCCGATCCACCACCATGGCCGCAAACAAGAGGGCCAGGTAGAGGGTGGAGTATTTGTAAAGACTGAGGGCCGAGGCTTTGGTGCCCGTTTGGCGCAGGCGCAGCGCCAGGTAGATGAAGATGCCGCCCAGCGCCAGCGCGGCGATCAAGTAGACTGGCCCTAGCAGGCGGGTGACCGCGGGCAGCAGGGTGACAATCAGCATAGGCCAGGTGTAGGCGACGATCTGCTGGCGGGTGTTGGCCTCGCCATGCACCACCGGCCACATGGGGGTATTGACCATCGTGTAGTCACGCTGCGCCAGGAGAGTCAGCGCCCAGGTGTGGGGCGGCGTCCAGCAGAAGACGACGGCAAAGAGGATGACAGCCAGCAGATCAATCTGACCGGTGACGGCCGTCCAGCCGATCATGGGCGGGAACGCGCCGGCTGCACCGCCGATGACGATGTTGTACGGGGTGCGGGGCTTCAGCCACAGGGTGTAGATAACGACATAGTAGAGCAGGGCAAAGGTCGAGATCACGGCGCTCAGAATGTTGACATAAACAACGAACACGACGACCGAAAGGATACCGAGCGTCAGGCCGTAGATCAGACCATTGATGGGGGCGATGCGCGCCGAGGCCAGCGGCCGGCGTTGGGTGCGCGGCATGATCTTGTCTTTCTCACGCTCCAGGTACGCGTTGATGGTGTTGGCGGACGAGGCGGAGAGCGCGCCGCCCAGCAGCGCCCACAGGGTCAGGCCCCAGGGCGGCCGGCCGGCCGTGGCAACCAGGATCGCGGCCAGGGTGATGACGAGCAGAAGGACGGTGATGTAGGGCTTGGCCAGCCAGAAATAGGCGAAGATGACGGACCCCAGGTTGTTGCGGCGGCTGCCGGCGGTCCTGGCGTCACTGCCGGGGATGATCTCGGCGCCTAGTCCCTCTTGGTAGAGCGTGAAGAGAACCACGAAGCCGGCCCACACGGCCGCGGCCAGGCCCAGGTGCGCGGCGTTGATCCAGGCGGGCAGAGGGAGCAGCGCGTTGGCCGCGCCCAGTCCAATCTGGCCGGCGAAGAGGGTGAGCATGGCTCGGTTCCAGCGGCGTGCGCTGCGGCTTTCACGGCCCAGGATGCCGGTGTAGCGCCAGGAGAGCCACAGGAACACGAGCAGTGTGGCAAGCACGCTGCTCCGATGCAGCATCTGGATGATCTGCAGGCTGGCCGGCGCGCTGCTGAGGCCGCAGTTGGGAAAGGCCGGACACGCGCTGGCCGCCAGACTATGGGTGACGGCCGCGCCGGTCAGCACCAGGATGAAGGCAGCCACGGTCGCCAGGGTCAACCAGGCGCTGAAGCCGCCGTACTCCTCCTGCGTCTGCACGATGCGGGCCAGGATGGCGCCGCGGTTGCGGGTGCGCGACCAGGCGAGGAGCGTGTTGGCCGTGAGCAGACCCAGGCTGAGCGTCGCCAGGCTGGCGTGTGTCCAGGTCAGCAGGGAGACGGGGGCAGCGCCGAGCAAGCTGCCGATCAACGCCTGCACGGCTACGATGCCGGCGGTGATCATCAGCAAGCGTGGCGCGAGCCGGTGCAGATGCCCGCGGTTGGTCAGCGCGATGCGCAGGAGCAGTAAAACGGCCAGGACAAGCAGGCCGGCGCCCAGGCGATGCCAGAGGTCGAGCCAGCCGCCTGCTGCAACGCTCAGCGTGAGGCGGCCGTCACACAACGGCCAGGTGCGGCAGCCGAGCGCAAGACCTGTGGTGCGCGCCAGGCCGCCCAGCACAAGAACAATCCAGGCGCCGATCGAGGTCCACAGCGACAGTTGACGAAACCAGCGCATGTTGCCGGTTTCGGCCACGAGCATGCGAAGTGGCACGTGAAAACCCCAATACAGAAACGATGAATGATGAACGTGAATTCAGGTTCCCGTTCGCCATTCATCGTTCATCTGCCATTATTAGACCTTATCGGGAATAACGGCGCGCCACGACATGCAGTAGTCAAATCGTCAAGAGAAACTGCTGGTTGTGGCTCGGACTACAACTCGGCTTATTCCCGATAAGGTCTATTATACTACACGGGGGAGGTTGTGACAAGAAACACAAAGGCTCTGACATTCTGCCGCGGAAAAAACGGCCGGCAGCAATTCCAAACTTGGACGATTCTTTGCCACAAAGAACACAAAGAGCGCAAAGACACCGCCAATGTGCGGTTGAACTGCCATTTCTTTGTGTTCTTTGCGTTCCTTGTGGTCAAAAACGCTTGCCCTGTTGATATTGCTGGTCACCAGGATAAGCTGCGACCGTGTCCTAGTCTGAGCCGTGCGCGGCGCCCGTGGCCGGGATGCTGCTGCTGAGCGGGTGGCGACCATAGTCATACGGGCCGCCGCCCACGTGCGGTTGATGCGTTTCATCCCAGTTGAAGATGGATGGCGGCGATGACGTCTGCCATTCCAGGGTCTTGGCATCCCAGGGGTTGTCACCGGCCACCTCGCCCTTGAACAGGCTGACCGCGACGTTCCACATGAAGGGGAGGGTGGAGGTGCCCAGGAGGTAGGCGCCGATGGTTGCAATGAGGTTCATAGCATAGAACTGGGGGTCGTAGTCGGCCACGCGGCGCGGCATCCCAAGCAGGCCGGAGACGTGCATGACCAGGAAGGTCGTATGGAAGCCGATGAAGTGCAGCCAGAAATGGAGTTTGCCCCAGGTCTCGTTCAGCTTACGACCGGTGATCTTGGGGAACCAGTAGTAGATGCCGGCGTAGATGGCCGTGACACTGCCGCCGAAGAGCACGTAGTGCAGATGCGCGACCACGAAGTAGGTGTCATGCACGTGGATGTCAACCGGCACGGAAGCGAGGACCACCCCGCTGATGCCACCGAGGACGAAGAGGGAGATGAAGCCCAGGGCGAAGAGCATGGCGCTGTCGAAGCGCAGCTTGCCTTGCCAGATGGTGCCCAACCAGCCGAAGATCTTGACGCCGGTGGGGACGGCGATGACCATGGAGGTAATCATGAAGGGCACCGTCATCCAGGGGTTCATGCCACTGGTAAACATGTGGTGTGCCCAGACGGTGAAGCCCAGGAAGCAGATGGCCAGACTGGAGAAGGCGATGGCCTTGTAGCCGAAGATCGGTTTGCGGCTGAAGACCGGCAGCACGTCAGAGACGACGCCCATGGCGGGCAGCACCATCACGTAGACGGCCGGATGCGAATAGAACCAGAAGAGGTGCTGCCACATCAAGGGATCGCCGCCCTGCGTGACGTTGAAGAAGTTGGCGTGGAAGATGCGCTCGACGGCCAGCAGGAACAGGGCGCTGGCGATGACGGGGGTACCCAGAACCTGGATGATCGAGGTGGCGACAATGCTCCAGGTGAAGAGCGGCAGTTCGAACCAGCCCATGCCTGGCGTGCGCATGCGAGCGATCGTGGTCAAGAAGTTGACCCCGCCAAAGATGGATGAAAAGCCTAAGATGATGATGGAAATGGCCCAGATCGTCTGGCCGTCACCGCCCAAGAGGGAGAGGGGCGGATAGGCGGTCCAACCTGCTTCGGGCGCGCCCACCAGGAAGGATGAGCAGAGCAGCAGGCCGCCGATGACGATCAGCCAGAAGCTGACCGCGTTGAGTTTGGGAAACGCCATGTCATTCGCGCCGATCTGCAGCGGGACGATGTAGTTGGCCAGGCCGGCCAGCACCGGGATCACCCAGAGGAAGATCATGATGGTGGCATGCATCGTGAACAGGCGATTGTATTCGGTGCCCGAGTAATACTGGCTGCCTGGCTGCGCCAGTTCGGTGCGCACCAGGAGCGCCAGGATGCCGCCCAGCAAGAAAAACAGAAACGTCACGGTGAGGTACTGAATGCCGATGACTTTGTGATCGGTGTTGAAGGTAAAATAGTGCCACCATTTCCAGGCGCCGTGCATGACAAAGCCTTCATGGTGTTCGGCATGACCGGCGCCATGCCCACTCTGCTCGACAGCAGGTGCGTGTGCCATCTTGATGTTCTCCTCGCTTACTTCTGGCTTGACAGGTAGGTGACCAGCGCTGTGAGTTCGGCCTCAGATAGAGACGTGCCGAAGGTTGGCAGCATGACGTTGGCCGGACATGCGCCCATTGGACACTGCGGCGCCAGGTACTCACCCGGTTTGACGATGGATGTCCTGATGTATTCCGCAGCCGTCTGGCCGGCGACGCGGGTGGCCGCGACGACGCCGATTTGGTTTAGATCAGGCCCGATCTGCCCAGCGCCGCCGGCGTCGGTCAGTGTATGGCAGGTGGTGCAACCGGCCTTCTGGAAGACGCTGCGACCGTAGGCGATGGGGTCGTTGGCGTCAACGGTCTTGCTCTGCTGCTCCTGCACCCACGCCTCGAAGTCCGCGGCCGAAACCACTTTGATCGTGCCGCGCATCTGCGCGTGGCCGGCGCCGCACAGTTCAGCGCAAACAATGGCATATTCACCGATTTTGGACGCTGTCGCCCGCGTATCGGTGACCCGATCGGGCATGGCGTCGCGCTTGATACGGAAATCGGGCACCCAGAACGCGTGCAGCACATCCGTGGCTCGCAGCCGGTACTGCACCGGACGGCCAATCGGAACTACCAGCTCGTTCTGTACCGTGATGTCCTCCTCAGGATAGTAGAAAGTCCAGAAGAACTGCTGGCCTGTCACCTCGACCACCATGTCGGTCTTGGCAAAGGCACGCTCCGCGACGAAGGTCTGGTAGCTGAGGAAGCTGATGATGATGACAATAATGGCCGGCACCGTGGTCCAGATAATTTCCAGCGTGTTGTTGCCGTGGATCGGCGGGCCATCCTCGTCATCGCCCGGCTTGCGGCGGAATTGGAGCGCGGCGTACACCAGGGCGGCTTGCACGAGAAGAAAGATGACCGTGGCGATGCCCATCATTAAATTGAAGAGGGAATCAACGCCAACGGCCTGTTCGGACGCCTGCACAGGCATGAAAAGATTGAGCGAGGTGACGACGACGCCAGCGCCCAGGAAGAGCAGGGATGCCAGGACGACGAGCAGGCCCGAAAAGTTGGGGCGCAGGCGGGAGTAGACGATGCCGATGACGAGGCCAAAGACCATGTGCCCGGCAATGAAACCGGGCTTGGCCGCGAAGGCCATCCCAGGGGCCAACATGGGCAGGAGCAGGTCGGCCAGGAAGAAGATGATCAGGCCATAAATGGCGCCTGCCGCCACCGGCGCGCCCAAGCGACGAGGCAAGCGCAGCACGCCGTGGTAGATCAGCGCAAACGCCATGCCGAGGAGGGCCGAAAGACCAAAATGAAACAGGGAACCGACCAGGGCGGTGGTGAAGTTGAACTGAGGGCCGACCACATCAGGGCCAAGAATCGCGCTGGCGATCTGGTTGAGGGGCGCCCACACGCTCATGGCGCCGCTGCGGTCGAACAGGCCGACAAGCATCGCCAACAGGCCCATGGCCAGGCCGCCGCCGACACCTGCCAGCGCGCCTGCCATCAGGTCGCGCCGTGTGAAGGGCGGGGTGCGCATGTCGGAGGCATCCAGGGGCACTGCCACCGGCAACGGCGCTTCGTAGACCTCCACCAGGGTGATGGGCTGGCCGGTCGAATCGGTGACGTCGCGCCGATTCCAGCGGAAGACCGCCTCGTCGTATCCTTCTGCTGCCATGTTGCTGTCAACCTGGGCCGGCGTAGGCAAGGCGCCCACCATGCGACCCACGATGCGCACCGCGTCCAAATTCCACTGCGGATAGAGGCTGCTCAGGACTTGGCGGGACCACTGATCCGGCAGGATTGGGGTTGGGCGGGCAAAATAGAGATAGGCTGCGCGCAATCGGTAGTTCGTGCTCATTGAACTGCTGCTCCCAAAAATGTGAGGTTATTCACGCAAGATGATTCCACGGGTCACGCGAACGGTACGTTTCGATGGTCGTCGTTTCACGTCACTTGACGTCATTGGTACGGGCGGCACATGCTAACATACGTGACGCACCTTGTCAAAAAAGAATCATAAGTGCGAATAGTAACAATCTGTACTCGATTGTTTGACAAATGGAGTCAGTATAGATATGATTGGCCCCATCTTATGGTTGAGATGATCGTTGATCCTGTTTCTGTGCCCAAAACGTGACCGAACCTGAGTAGATCAAGGAGTGAAGCGCATGGCCCAAGCCTCGACCGCGCCCGCCCAGGCGTCTGCGGAACGCCTAATGCCGGTAAATACCCCTAAGCTGGGGATGTGGATCTTTTTGGCATCCGAAGTGATGTTCTTCAGCGCGCTCATCGCCGCGTTCATGATGTTCCGGCTACGCGGCCCGGCCGATGCCAATCATATCCTGAACATCCCGTTGACGGCCTTCAACACCTTTGTGCTGTTGACCAGCAGCATGACGGTGGTGTTAGCCCTGGCCGCGGCCCAACGCAACGATCAGGCGAAATTGCGCCTCTGGTTGTTCGCCTCGCTGCTCTGCGGCGGCACGTTCCTGGGGGTGCAGGTCATCGAGTATTTCAAGCTCTTCGAAGAAGGGCTGACCATCAGCAGCAGCATGTTTGGCACTATTTTCTTCACGCTGACCGGTTTTCACGGCCTGCATGTGTTCATTGGGCTGTTGTGGCTGGTGGGGATTATCGTGCAGGCATTGCGCGGCCGTTTCAACGCGGATTACAGTATGAGCCTGGAAATCTTCGGCCTCTACTGGCATTTTGTGGACATTGTGTGGATCATCCTGTTCGTCATCGTCTACCTGATCTGAGGTAAGGGGGCAATCAAGACTATGAGTGAGAATACATCGTTTCTACCGACCGTGGCCCATGAGGCCCATGCCCAGCCCAACTATGTGGCTGTTTACATTGCCCTGGCTGTCCTGACCTTCATGGAACTTGGGGTCACGTTCCTGCCCATCCCCAAAGGGGGCCAGGTGATGATCCTGCTGGCCTTTGCATTTTCCAAGCTGGTCCTGGTGGTCATGTACTACATGCACCTGAAATTCGACACGCGCCTCTATGCGATCATCTTTACCGTACCCGTCTTCTTTGCGCTCCTCATCCTGGGCGGCCTGCTCATGTAGTGAACGGCAGTTCGGCTTCATTGACTCATTGACTCATTTCTGAAGGCATGTTACAATCTGATTGTGGGAGTTCACACCGTTGAACTCCCATCAGGCCGCTGGCGCTTCGTTCAGGAGGGACCTGGACGCCGGCCAGGCCAGGAGTTTTCGGGCATCTGTCCTGTGGAATTTTCGCCAGGAGAACCGACATGCCGCTTCGCGATCATTTTCATCCACCGCTGAGCGTTCAGCGCCACTGGCATGGGTTTCATAACGCGTGGGCAACATTCATCGCGACCGATCTCAATCAGCGCCTTCCCCCCGGTTACTTTGCTGAACCCAACGTGCAGTTCGGCATCGAAATTGATGTCGCCGCCTTCCAGGAGCCGCTCCTTGACGCCCATCCACCTGGCCCCGTTGCAGCATGGACGGCGCCGGCGCCGCCCCTCTCGGCGCCTTTCGTGCTGACTTCCGACATTGTGGAGGTGGAAATCTTCAGCGACTCGGGCGGGCCTACCCTGACTGCGGCCATCGAACTGGTCAGCCCGGCCAACAAGGACCGCCCGGCGCATCGCGCCGCGTTCGTGGCGAAATGCGAAACCTACTTGCGCCAGGGCATCAGCCTGATCGTCGTTGACATTGTCGGCGGGCGCAATGTCAATCTACACAATGACCTCCTACGCAAATTGACACCGCCCGTGTCGCCGCTGGCAGCGGACCGATACGCAGCGGCGTATCGAGCATGGCGGAAGCAAGACACACCTCAACTTGACATCTGGCCGGAAGCCCTGACTCTGGGACGCTCCCTGCCGACCCTGCCGCTCTGGTTGCAAGACCAGGTCAGTGTGCCCGTTGATCTGAATCTGACCTATGAGCAGACCTGCGCCAGCCAGAGAATCCGGGGCAACGGCGCCGGTTGATGCGCGACTTTCTTTACAAGGGAACCAGGTATGCCGGGCCTATCAAAGCAAGAGAATCCAGAGACCCCTGACACAATGCTTACACCCACAGAACGGGTGCGTGGTATGATGGTGCGTTTGCGAGAAATGGAAAATGCCCGATCACCTGACTCTGATTCGACCCTGCCCGAGCCTGATCGCGCGTTGATTGCCGAGGGTTTGGCGCAGGGCCTGGAAGGGCTTGACCTGCTTCTGTGGGGATATGAGCGCAATTTCGACCCTACGCTGCTGGCTGAGAACCTGAAGTAATGCATCGGTTTTTCGCGAATCGCGCAACTCTGGCGTACATCTTGCGTATTGGTAGCGGGTGAGAAAAGATGGATTTGATTGATTGGGTGGGCGTGGCCAAGAACGCGCTCTGGATCCTGGGCCTGGCTGTCATGCTGGCCGCGTTCAGTTACGCCGATTGGTGGGCCGCAACCAACCATGCCCGCCTGCGCACCGTCCTGGGCGCTCCGATCTTCCAAACCCCGTTCAACCTGGGCCTGACCCTGTTTGCCGCCGGCCTGGCCAGCACCAGCCGCACCTGGTGGGAGATTGGCGCCTGGATCGTGCTGTGTCTCCTTTTTGCCTGGCAGACCATCGCTTCCTGGCGCAGCCGTGCGCCGGCCGCGGCGCCGCCAGCCATGCCCCCTGAGCGCCCCGCAGATTCCCCGGACGCCTGAAGCCTGTGTGATTGACCCGTGGTTTTTTTTCCAATTCGTGCCCTTGTGAGGAAGGAGTTTGACTGTGAGTAATCAACGTACTAATTTTGCCCTGGGAGCGATCCTGCTGCTGGCGGGTCTTTTCCTGCTGCTCGTCAATTTCGACATCCTGGGCGACCTGAGTGGAACGGTGTGGGGACTGGTGTTCGTGGCCGGCGGCCTGGCGTTCGTTGCGCTCTACCTGGGCAACCGGCAGCAGTGGTGGCCGATCATCCCAGGGCTGACCCTGGTCGGCGTCGGCCTGCTTATTTTGCTCAGCACAACAGGCCTGGACGAGAACTGGCTGCCGTCCATCCTCTTCCTGTCCATCGGTGCTGCGTTCCTGGTGGTGTACGCCACCCAACCGGCCTCGAACTGGTGGGCCATCATCCCGGCCGGTGTCATGGGCAGCCTGGCGATGGTCGTAATATCAGGCGAACTCGGCGGCGCGGTCATGATGCTGGGCCTGGCCGCCACCTTCGGCCTGGTCTACCTGCAGGGCGCGCTGCGCAGCCTGCATCCGCAGTTCTGGTGGGCGCTGATTCCGGCCGGTGTGCTGGGGGTCATCGGCCTGTTCCTCCTGGCCGGCGAGGTGGAACAACTGGCATGGGTGGGGCGCCTGTGGCCGGTGGTGCTCATCCTGATCGGCGTTGGCGTCCTCTTGCGCGGTGGTTTCCAGCCGCGCGCCGAGCGTTGAGCCATGACCAACACGAATGTGAGCGCACGCAAGCGCAATACGATTCTGTGGGGCGGCGCCCTGCTGCTGGTTGGCGTCTTCCTGCTCCTGGTCAATCAGCACGCACTCGATCCCTACGCGCCGACCTGGCAGTACGTCGTGGCCGCTCTCTGTGGACTGGGCGGAATCGCCTTTTTGATCCTGTTCGTGCGTGATGTCGTGCATTGGTGGCCGATCATCCCTGCCTTCACCCTGCTGACGGTCGGTGTCATCATCTTTCTGACCACACAGACGGCCGCGGTGGTGGGTGAGGTGCTCGGTTCGATCCTGTTTTTTGGCATCGCGCTCGCGTTTGCCGTGATTTTCCTGCTCGACCGCAACCGCTGGTGGGCGATCATTCCCATGGGGGTGCTGCTGTTGGTCAGCGCCACCACCGCGCTGAGCACTTTCCAGGTCAGCTCCGACGTGCTGAGCGCGACGCTGTTCATCGGCATGGGGTTCGTGTTTCTCCTGGTCTACCTGCTTGGCCCGCACAAGCGCGAGGTGTGGTGGGCGCTGGTGCCGGCCACGGCCCTGGTGGCCTTTGGCCTGTTCACCTTCGTCTTCAGCAAAGCGACTGGCGACCTGCAACTGAAGGTGGTCAGCTGGTGGCCCGCGCTGCTGGTGTTGCTCGGCGTCTTCCTGCTTGTGCGCGGCGTTGCCATGTTGGGCGGGCGCACCCTGCCCGCGGCCGATCTCACCTTGCCGTCGCTGCCGGCGCCCGGGGAATTGCCCGCCGCGCCCAGCACAGCCGTCATCCATCCGCAGGACAACACCGCGACCAGTGTGACGCCATCCGCGCCGCCGTCGCCGCCGGCCGCGCCGCCGCTGCTTGAGCCTGAACCGGCCGCGCCGGCGGATGCAGAGACACCTTTCTGAAAGAGGATGGGGGCCTCACCTCACCTCACCCCCCGGCCCCCTCTCCTCTCCGCACGGCGGAGAGGAGAGGGGGGGAAGAGCTTGAAAGAGAGGGTGGGGGCCTCACCTCACCCCCCGGCCCCCTCTCCTCTCCGCACGGCGGAGAGGAGAGGGGGGGAAGAGGTCTTTCTTTTAGAAAGCCTTTGCGCCCCTGCGCCCTGGCGTCCTTGCGTTGAAATCCGTTCCAGCCCCGCTCAATCCACAGCCAACTGGAAAGCCCTTGCGTCCTGGCACCCTGGCGTCCCTGCGTTGAAATCCGTTCCCGCCCCGCTCAATCCACTCCTGCTTGCGCGATCAGCATCGAGACGCGGCTGGCTGTCAGTTCGTGCGTGTGCCAGGCGGCCGTGAAACCGAGGTCGGTCAGCCGGCCGGGCATCGCCAACATCATGCGCTGGGCGGCCGGATCGGGCGAGAGCAGGGCCTGCAGCAGACGCGCCAGCAGGTTGGGCCGGAAGACCTCCCCGCCGTCCACCCAGATAACGCATCCGCCTGGCGCCAGCACGCGGCGAAACTCCTGCCAGGTGCGCAGATCGAACACGAACGCTGTGGGAAAGGTGAGGATGATGCCGTCAACGCTGCTCGCGGGCAGTGGGATGGCCTGCGCCAGCCCCTGCACCGGAATGACGGGTGCGCCCTGGGCCGAGCGCATCTCGCTGTTGCTGCTCAGACCATACCGGTGGACATGGTCATCGGCGCCGAGATTGATGGTTGCCCGCTCTGCCGCCAACCCACCCTGACGCAAACGCCTGACGGCCGCATCCAGCATGGGGGCCGAACGATCGAGGCCGACAACCAGGCTTCCTGCGGCGGCCAGCTCGGCCAGCAGCGCGCCGGTGCCGCAGCCCACTTCGAGGATACGCGGCCTGACGCCCGTCGCGGTAGCTTGACCGGCCAGCATCACCACGGCCTGCCGGCGCCAGGTGTGCCATTCGCCGTTGGAAAAGAGCCACGCCGCCGCTTCGTACAGCGGCGTCAGCAGCCCGTAGGCCAACCATGACGCCAGGATAAACAAGCTTCGCCGGAGCCAGGTCATCCTGGCGTCGCCCTTCGGTCTCTACCCAAGCCGCACCAGATAAACATGGATCGTCACACCCTCATCCTCGCGGACAAACTCCAACTCCCCTTCCGGTAAGCGTCCGTAAATCGCCGGCCGGGCGTGGAAGACCACCAGGTAGCCGGTAGTTTGCCCCTCGCTGCGCAGATAGCTCTGTACCTGCGTCACGCTGGCGTCGAACGCGGCCGGCCCGCGCCAGAGCTTGGTCTCGATGACATAGCGCTGTCCGTTGAACACGACGATCACATCGAGCCGTCCGGCGCCCGACGGCACTTCAGCGAAGACTTCGCCGCCCACCTGCCGCACCAGCAGGTCCAGGTAGGCTGTGAGCAAATACTGCCCTGTGGCCTCCTGCGGTGTCTCGCTGATCTTGAACGCGGCGCGCCCGCGCCGCTCGACGAACGCGCGGAAGCGTGACAGAATCACATCCATCTGCAGGCGTCCGTCCACCACGTGCGGCCGGAAATCATAACCATTGGCAACCGCCGCGCCTTGAAGGCCAGCCTCGATGGGACGGAAGGCGGCAAATAGAACCACCTGGTAGATGGGGTTGGCAATGCGACAAGCGCCGTCTGGCCGCGCCTCGATCACGCCCTGCTCGTGCAGTTCCCGCACTACCGGGTTGTTCAGGTTGAATTCGTAATCCACGCCGGCCATGATGCGCAAAACCGTGGCCTTGTGTGGGTTGGCGTGGCGAACGATCGTCTCGAAGTTGTAGTTGCTTTCAGTGGTCATCCGCCGGAACGCCTGCTCCAGATCAGCGCCAGAGATCGGCTGCGCCCGATTCAGCGCCACCTGCTCGGTCAGGATGTCTGCCAGGCGGTTCACCAGGAACGGATGCCCGGCGGTCTGACGGTAGATTTCGGCGCTGACGCCTGGCGCAAACACCTGCCCGCTGTCTGCCGCGTACTGAGCCAGCAAAGCATCTACTTCATCTTCCGAGAACCCCGGCAAGTTGAGTTGGCGGGCGATATTGAAGGGCGAACTCTGGCCCAGGTTCAATGCCGCGATGTTGCGTAGGCCGACCAGAACCGCGCTGTGCAGGCTGCGCGGCGGTTCGGCTTCCAGGTACAGCTTGCGCAGAGTTTGCAGCAAGGACGAAATGGCGCGCGGTGGTGTACCGTCGAACTCGTCAATGATCAGAACCAGCCTGATTTCGGGCGCCAGTTTGTGGAAACGCTTCAGAAAAGCGCGCAGCCCCCCATAACGGTCGAACCGGCTCTGCGCAACCATCTCCTGGACGGCGTCGTGCCGGGGGTGCGCTCCTGCTGCCAGGTATTCGATGATCTTCTCCCCGATCTCAGCGCCGATGTCCAGCAAGAAGTCGGGCGTTTCCCAGTCGGCATAATCCTGGAAATTGAGCACCATGGGAAGATAGTTGGGCTGCGCCTGCAAGCGCTCGGCCAACTGCCGCAGGAGGGTGGTTTTGCCCATCTGGCGTGGGGCGAAGACCGTGAAGTAGCTGCCGGCGCTGACCTGGTCGGTCAGCATGTCCAGCAGCTCACGCCGCGGCACGACGTAGTGCTCCTTCTCGTTGACCGGGCCGTAGGTGTTGAAGTAGCGCATGATCGTTTTCCTCTGCTCAGGCGCCCGGCGTGAGCACCAATCCCGTCGCTCCTGGATCAAGCCGCAGCACGGCGCCTGGCGGCGGCTCCTGTGTCAGCAGGTAATCGGCCAGTGGCTCGCGCACGAACTTGCGGATGATGCGGCGCAGGGGGCGGGCGCCCCATTCGGGATGATCGTTCTGCGCCAGCAGCCAGGTGATGGCGTCTGCGGTTATTTCCAGGCTCAGGCTGCGCTCGGCCAGCAGCTTGTTCTCTTTCTTGATCATCAGCAGCAGGATCTTGCGCAGCTCCTCCTGCGTCAGCGGCAGGAACATGATGATCTCATCCAGGCGGTTGAGGAACTCCGGCCGGAAGAATTGCTTGACCTTGAGCATGACCAGCTCGCGCGTTTCTTCGCTGAGAATAGTCTGCTCCAGGAATTCGGCGCCCAGGTTACTGGTCATGATGATGACCGCCTCGGAGAAGGTGGTCATCCGCCCCTGGCCGTCGGTCAGGCGTCCCTCCTCCATCACCTGCAGCAGCACGTCGAGCACACGCGGATGCGCCTTCTCCACTTCGTCGAACAGCACCACGGTGTAGGGGCGCTGGCGCACGCGGTCGGTCAACTGGCCGCCGCTTTCGTAGCCGACATAGCCGGGCGGCGCGCCGATCAAGCGGTTGACGGTGTGTTCCTGCTGATATTCGCTCATGTCCAGCACCACCATCGCGTTCTCATCGTCGAACAGGAACTCGGCCAGGGCCTTGGCCAGCTCGGTCTTGCCGACGCCGGTGGGGCCAAGAAAGAGGAAGGAGCCGATGGGGCGGCTGGGATCTTTGAGACCCACGCGCGCGGTCTTGACCGCGCGGCTCAGCGCCAGCACCGCCTCTTCCTGGCCGATGATGCGCTGGTGCAGGAATTCCACCATGTTGGCAAAGCGCGCCCGGTCATCAGCGCCCAGTTTTGCCACCGGCACGCCGCTCATCAGGCTGGCCGCGACCAGGATATCTTCTTCATCCAGGGTGTTGTCCTGCGCAGCGCCGGGCGTCTGCCCCGCGGCCTGCGTGGGGTGAAAGGCGACGTGCGGCTGATTGCCCATGCGCACCACGGCCGCGGCCCGGTGCAGCAACTGCACGGCCGCGGTGGGCAGCGGGTTTTGCCCAAGATAGCGCTTGGCCACGGAGGCGGCGCGCGCCAGGGCCTTCGGGTTGATGATGATGCCGTACTCCCGCTCGATCGCGGCCTGATGCAGGCCCAGAATCGTGGTGGTATCGGCCAGGTTGGTCTCAGACACGCGCAGGACATGGCTGCGCTCGGTAATCAGGCTGTCATTGGCGATGGCCGCGCTGTAGCCCGCGTCGGTCGCTGTGGCGATGACCACCGCGCTGCCATCCAGGAAAGCGCGGCGCACCGCGGTCGTCGCCTTGGGAAACTCGGCATCGAGGGAATTGCCCAGGAAGCGCTGGGCGCCTGGCAAGAAAAGGATGCCGCCGTTGGCCTGTTTGGCCGCGGCCTGCACCGCTTTGCCGGCATCGTCGAGCAGCGCCGTCTCCGCAATGGTGATGACCGACTTCAGATCGGGCGGCCCTTTGCCCTCGGCGATGAGCAGGGCCAGGCTGCGCACCAGTGAGCGCTTGCCGACTCCGGCCGGCCCCACCAGGATCACATGGCGATTTTCTGCCAGCGCCAGCAGGCTCAACAGGTCGCGCAGCAGGTCCCCGCGGTGAAAGACAGGCGCCAGCTCGCCCGCTTTGGCCTGCGCCACCCAGTCCGGGCTGGTCACGCGGCGGGCCACGGCCGCATCGGCCAGCAGGTTGGTCATGGCCGCAGGGGTGATGCCATAGCGTTGCAGCATGGCCGCGGTGGAGACGCCCCTCTGGCTCATGGCCGCCAGCGCGTGCGCGGTGCCGACGTAGATTTCCCCGGCCGCCTGGGCAATGGCGTGTCCCTCGTCCAGCACAACGACCATTTCATCGGAAAGGGCGACCGGACGCCCGTCATCGCCCAGAAAGTCGAGGCTGGCGTTGCGCCCGTCGCGCATCTCGGCCATCGTCTGCGCGGTGCGCGCCATCTCATCCAACTTGAAGCCGCGCTCCGCGGCCAGTCTTTGCAGCACACGGTTGGCATCGAGGTCCGGGCTGGTGACGAACAGGTAGAGCAGGATTTCCGGCGTCAGCACCGTTTTGTTGAAGCGCTGCCGCAGCGGCCGCGTCGCGTTCAGCGCCTTGCTCATCTCTGGCGCGAGGATGGTCGGATTCAGTGTTCCCATGGGTCGTTCCTGGTTATCGAACGGTGATGAATGATCTACGGCATCAGCGGGCGGCGCTTGTCAATGTCGAAACCGTAGCCGTCCACCAGCACATGCATGGTGACGCCCAGCATGGCGACCGGTTTGATCTCGTCCATCTTATGAATGTCGGTGTATTCCAGTGAATTGCAGTCCACGATCACCACGCTGTGCTGGCCGATGACGCGCAGGCGGTTGTCCGGCTCGATGATGATGGCGGTATCCTCGTCAATGCCGACGCCGAGCAGGAAAGGGTTGTACGCGGCCGCGGCCATCAGGCGGCCGGTGCGCAGGCGTTGACTGAAGTGCTGGTCAATGATCAGGCGGTTGGTCAGCCCCAGGCCGGGCGCAAAGTTGACCATGCGCTGGATCGGCGTGCTGCCCTGCTGGCCGAAGGCGATCATGTGTTCGCACAGCACGGCCGCGCCGGCGCTGGTGCCGCCAATCAAGACGCCGGCGGCGTTGGCGCGGCGGATGGCTTGCGCCAGCGGGGTGCCGCCCAACAGGGCCGAGAAGCGCAACTGGTTGCCGCCGACCAGGAAGATGCCGGTTGCGGCCTGCAGCGGCGCCAGGTGCGCCGGTTCGATCGCGTCCTGGCGATTGAACACCGGCAAGATCTCAACGGTCGCCGCGCCAAACGACTGGAAAATATCCAGGTGCATTTGGCCCGCGCCCTGCCGGTCTTCGGACGCGGTGGGAATGACCACCAGGCGGGCGTCATCGCCCCCGGCCAGGGTGTAGAAATGGCGCAAGATGCGGCGCGCGCCGGCTCTATCTTCGGCGCCGCCGATAGCCATCAACGGCCCGCGCTGGCTACCGGCCGGAATAGGTGCAGGTGACATGATCTCCAATCTCTCTCTTAGAACGAACTACGCGCCGGTTCGGCCAGGATGTTCTCTTCCTCGTGCAGGCCGCGCTGGTCAATGTTGTAGTAGTGATCGTGCGGCAGCTGCTGGAATTCGATGCCTTCGATGGCGACGGACTGGCCGAAGGGGACTTCGTACAGGTTGGTGTGCGTGATGCCGCTGCCGTTGGCGAGGGCGGCGGCGACTGCGCCTACGCCTTCGAGGAGATTGCCGGGGTGCAGTACAACCGCCGCGTTGGCGTGAATGCCGACGCCCAGCAGGAAGGGGTTGGCGGCAACCGCCACGCACAGCGGGCCGTACCAGGCCTCGCGCGTGTAGTCGGCCACGAAGATGACGCGATTGGTCAGCCCCAGGCCAGGCGCAAAGCGCACGATGCCACGTTCCGGCAGCGACCGCTTCTCGGCATGGGCGATCATGTGCTCGGCCAGGAAGGCGCCGGCATGGCCGCTGCCGGCCACCACCTTGCCGCGCGCATGGCCGCGACGGATGGCCTGCGCCACCGGGGTGCCGCCCAACACCGTGGAGAGGCGCAGCGGGTTGCCATCGGTGAAGAAGTAGGCGGTGGCGTGTTGAATCACCGCCTGGGCATCCGCGCTGCGGGCATCCAGCCGGGTGCGGATGGGCAGCAGTTCAACCCAGTTGACCCCCCAGCGCGCAAAGAGGGCGCGCACCTGCTCGGCCGCGCCAAAATCCCGGCTGGCCGTGGGAATGATGGCGATGCGGGCGCCGAAGCTGCCGGCCAATTGCCAGAAATACTGCAGGATGGTACTGGTGTCGCTGAACGACTCATGGCCGCCGGTCGCGACGAGGGCGCCTCGAGTAAAGCCGGCCGGTACAGGTGCTGGCATACGGTGGGTGAAACCTCACTGCTTGGAATGGCAGCTATTGTACACGCTTTCACCCACCGCGGCAAGATGGCTGAGGGTAGAAAAAACGCTAATCGCGCACAGGCGCCGCCACCCGGATGCGGCTCATCATCACCAGGGCCAGCAGCATGAAGACCGCGGCAAAGAGCCAGATGACGCTGTACGAGGTGAGGTCAATCAACCCGCCGGCAATGATCGGCCCGGCGATGGCAGCCAGCGATGAGGCGAAGTAGTACAGCCCGGTCAACGCGCCGATGGCATGGTTGCCGCCCACGTCGTAGACCAGCGGCAGGGAGTTGATGTTGACCAGCGCCCAGAAACCGCCCATCAGCGCCAGGAGCACGAGCAGGATCGTGGGGTTGGTCAGCATCAGGACCAGGATCAGCCCGACCATCATGCCGAAGAGGCCGATCATGATGGTCGTTTTGCGGCCGATGCGGTTGGCAATCAGACCGCTGGGGATGGCAAACAGGATGAGCATGGCCGCAAACGCGGTGAGCATCTGCGTGCCGGTGCCCACCGCAATGCCGAGCACTTCGCGCACGTAGAGCGTGAAGAAGGCCTCGACCGCGTTCCAGGCCATGAACCAGCAGAAAATGGCGAGCAGCATGAACAGGCCGTTCGGATTCTCCCCGCTCGTCACTTCACGCAGGCTGTCCCAGACGCCGGGCGCAGCTTCATGGGATGCGTCAATTGCGGGCGCTTCCGGCTCACGCACGAAGGCCAGCACCACAGCGACCGCAATCAGGAGCAGCAGCGCGCCGACGATGAACGGCAGCGGCACGCCCATCTTGAACAGGGCGCCGCCGCCGAAGAGGGCGATCGCGCCGCCAACCCCGCCCATGAGATTGATGACGCCATTGGCCTTACTGCGCTGCTCGGATGGATACAAATCGCCCAGGTAAGCGACAGTGGGCGAGCGGAAGAGCGCCATGCCGATGTTGGTGCCCAGGATGGCGAGGGCGAGGAGCACGAAGTTGGTGCGCACGAAAGGCACCAGGATGAAGAAACCGGCGGCCAGCGGCGCGCCGGCCATCAACCACGGCTTGCGCCGGCCCCAGCGACTGCGCGTGCGGTCGCTGCGCGCGCCTACCCAGGGCTGGAGGAACATGTTGATCAGGTTGTCCCAGGTGAGGATGAAACCGACGACCAGGGCCGAAAGGCCCAAGTCCTCCAGGAACGGCGGGATCAGGCTGTTGAACAGCGGCCAGACCACGCTGATGCCCAGAAAGCCAAAACCGAGAACGAACGTCTTTTTCCAGTCAAACTTCATGCGTGCCTCCCTCGATGAGATACGATTGCGCCAACTTCAGAAATCGTTCAGCAAACCCCATGAGTCTGTCAGCGTGGGGTTGCTCAATCACTGACACCGCTTGATAGTCACCTAACTGTCGTTTGTCAAAACCTTCGCGTAGCCAGTTGTGCATTTCTGGTGGCAACTCTTTGGTTTTGGCAAAATGCTTACCAAAAGCAGCGATTACCCCAGCATGGCTTGAAAAGGTCAATCCTTTTCTTAGCAACAGCGCTTCTGCGCAAAAAAACATGGCATAATAAAGTCGCGAAACAGCCGAATCATAATCGTCGTTTTCGATAAGTAGAACGGCTGATGCGATGAACCGCGCGGCTTTTTCGAGCAAGGCCTTTTCCTGGAAAGTCACAACGGTACCCCTTCGCGACGAATGTTTAAGAATAGCGGGCTACGTTGTTGTTCGAACCAGACCAGTGAAACAGGGAACGTTGAGATGAGAAGATCGTGGCGCAGGCAAATATCGGAAACGGTTGAATTGAGGCGTTCGATCTCAGTGGCAGGGTTGACATCGTCATTCAGCACCACCATCAGGTCAACGTCCGAGGCAGCAGTCGCTGCTCCACGCGCGTATGACCCATACAGGACCAGTTGGTTGAAACGCACGCCATACAGGTCAATCAAGGCCTGCTTTACTTCCTGGAGCGCAGCGGTGGTCGCTTTTGACATTCTGAGTGACTTGCGGTTTTTTCTTGTCACAATTCACACTCCCTGGAGCACGTCTTCTCGTGTCCAATTGTAACGGCTACAGCCAGTTTTGTGAAATCGGAGAAGGGCAATTCGTGAAAATTAGTAACTGCTCAGCCAGGCAGTGAGAATGGTCCCGATAGCGCCCGGAGTGCCCCCCCTGCCCCCCAATCCTGGGGGAGCCGAATGCTTTTCCCCCCAAGATTGGGGGGCAGGGGGGCCGCCTGAGCAGTTACGAAAAAACGCTAATCGCGCACAGGCGCCGCCACCCGAATGCGGCTCATCATCACCAGGGCCAGCACCATGAAGACCGCGGCAAACAGCCAGATGACGCTGTACGAGGTGAGGTCAATCACCCCGCCGGCAATGATCGGCCCGGCGATGGCGGCCAGCGATGAGGCGAAGTAGTAGAGCCCGGTCAACGCGCCGATGGCGTGATTGCCGCCCACGTCGTAGACCAGCGGCAGGGAGTTGATGTTGAACAGCGGCCAGACCACGCTGATGCCCAGAAAGCCAAAACCGAGAACGAACGTCTTTTTCCAGTCAAACTTCATGATTCAGGGGCGCGCTACACCCCATCGAACGACTCGTATACCAGTGTCCAAGATCTCTTTGACCAGTGGGTTGCTTGGCGTGAAATCTTTCGGATTGAAGGGCAAAACCTCCAAATCCGTGCTGATCGAAATGGTGATCTTCCGAATTTTGTTCTTGTCTGCAAAACGAATGCCCTCGAATTCGCTAGATACCAATGCCAAATCAATGTCACTCCACTGATTCGCCTGGCCGCTGGCATAGCTACCAAACAAGATTGCGTCCTGAATCTGAAATCCATGGTCTCTTAGCGAAGTCAGATATTGTGCGATGATTCGTCGAACGTGATTTGGGATCTCAGCCATGAGACAAACTCCTTGATTCTGATGAAATAGCTCTCTGCGAATTCCTGGGTGCAGAACTTGTAAAACTCGCTGCGGTATTCGGGGTATCTCACTTCCAGGTTGAAGTCGTTGACTTCATCCAAAAAGAGCTGTTGGTCTTCTCCCCCCCCCCCCCCCCCCCCCCCCCCCCCCCCCCCCCCCCCCCCCCCCCCCCCCCGGCAGTGAAGGTGGATTTGCATGGGTGACATGCAATTGTAATGGCTATCGTCAATTCGTGAAAATCCGTGGCAGAGAATCCGTAGAGTCTTTTGCCACGAATTACACGAATTCACACGAAAACAACAGAACAATTCGTGAAAATTAGTGAAATTCGTGGCAGGGAGGATTGGCCCAGGTCAGGAGAACAAACGGTTGTGCAGCCGCGGAAGTTGTGCAATCATCGCGCGGGCGCCGCGGTGGCGCAGGTCGGCGCTCGCCAGGCGCAGCAGGC
The DNA here is from genome assembly GCA_016719785.1 of Candidatus Amarolinea dominans. Classification (NCBI taxonomy): domain Bacteria; kingdom Bacillati; phylum Chloroflexota; class Caldilineae; order Caldilineales; family Candidatus Amarolineaceae; genus Candidatus Amarolinea; species Candidatus Amarolinea dominans. The sequence continues at coordinate 228,513 of JADJYJ010000004.1, read as the reverse complement.
TCACCTGGTCAAGGTCAGGCTCCACCAGTACATCGGCCGAATGGGGATCATCCCCGGCCTGCAGGAGCAGCCAGGTGATGGCGGTCACGCCCTGCCAGAACATGCTGCGCGGCATGGCGCGCGGCGGCGGAAAACAGTTGACCGCGATGACCACATCGGCTCCGAACTGACGCGCAATCGAGATGGGGAGATTGTTGGTAATCCCGCCGTCTACCAGCAGGCGCCCGTCCAGCTTGAGCGGCTCCACCATGCCAGGCACCGAGGAACTGGCACGCACGGCCGGCGCCAACGGCCCGTGCTGGAAGACGACCGGCTTACCGCTCATCAGGTCGCTGGCCACCACGATCAACGGCGTTTTGAGCTGCTCGAAGGTGGTGACACCGGCGGTTTGTTCCACCCAGCGCTCCAGGCGTGCAAAGGTGACGCCGAACCCGCTGGCGCGTGACGGACGCAATGGCCGCGCAATGCGGTCCCAGCGCATCAACTCAGAGACTTGGCGTACCTGTTCGTGGCTCCCACTGGCGCAATAGGCCGCGCCGACCATCGCGCCGGAGCTGACCCCCACGACGAAATCAATGGGAACGCCCTGGCCCTCGAGCACTTCCAGCACGCCGACATGGAGCAGGCCGCGGGCCACGCCGCCGCCCAACACCAGTCCGATTCGCTTGTTACTTGACCAATTCATTGTTTTCCGACTCGATCTCACAGGAAACCCGGCTTCTCGCAGAAGCCGGGTTTCTGTCTGCTACCACAGCGCGGCCACTGCCTCTGGCAGATCCAACGCGCTCAGTTTTTCCGGCAGGGGCTTGCCTGTTTCCCAATCCCAACCGCGCAGCCGGTAGTAGATCGGCAGCATCATCTCGAAGTCCAGGCTGTTACCCTCGGTGTTGCTCTTGACCAGCGGGGTGCGCAGGAGCTTGGGCAGGGTGTCATCGGCGCGCGTGGCGCCCAAACGGCAGTTGAGCGCGCGCTTGAGGTTGGTGATGCGTTCGCCCATGCGCGCGATCCAGGCATAGTCCGCTTCGATCCCGGCGATGCTGCGCAGCAGGCTGACCAGGTTATCAATCTGCGGGTCCTCGAAATGGCAGAGGATGGCGCTGTTGGTGAAGCTGCGATAGTCCATCGTGCGCGCGGCCATCAGCGCCTGCGCCTCTGACTGCTCGAAGCGGTCGAGTAAGTCCAGGCCCAGTTCGGGGATGATGCGCCCGCGCCCCACTTCGTAGCAATCGCCTGACATGTGGTCCGCCCCGCGGTTGCCGGTGGCATAGACCAAGCCTTGCCCCATGAACGCACGCGGGTCATGGAACGGCACTTCCAGGTTCTTGACCTGCACGGCCAGTTCGGGGACCCCGAAGTGCGTTGCGACGGCCAGGGCGCCTTCGGCGGCGATGTCGCCAATGCCTTCGCGGCTGCCAATCATGCGCGTCAGGCGAATGGCCGGTTCGGGGTCGCCCCAGGGCAGCGCCATGCCGATTTGCTCGGCGCTGATGATCCCTTCATTGTAAAGGTAGTAGAGCAGCCCGATGGTACTCGCCGTGGAGATGGTGTCCATGCCCAACTGGTTGCAGAGGTGCCCGGCCATGCCGGCCGCCTGCATGTCGGGCGAGTCCAGGTTGGTGGTGAAGCCCGCGACCGTTTCGTATTCCGGCCCGTCCACCACCGGCTCCTGATAGTTGTCCAGGTGGACTTCGCGATTGCAGGCGATGGGGCAGCGGAAGCACGCCAGGTGGCGGGTGAGCATGGTTTCGGCCATCGTGCTCATGTTGACGTTATTTTCGAGGTGTGCTGATTCGCTGGCGGTGTAATAGCGCCGCGGCACGTCGCCGTACATGAAGCCGGCATCCAAACTGAGCACGGTGCCGCCCACGCGCAGCGCCTGCGTGAGGAGGTCTTCGATGACGAACTTCATCGTGCGCCGCAGCGTCTCTTTGAACTCTTTGGGATCGGCCAGGGGGATTTCCGCGCGACCGTAGGCGGCAATGGCCTTGAGCTTCTTGCTGCCCATGACCGCGCCCAGCCCGGTGCGCGCGGCGCAGCGGCCGTGGTCATTCATCACCGCGGCGAATTTGACCAGCCGTTCCCCGGCCGGCCCAATGCAAGCCACGCGCGCTTTGGGCTGGCTGATCTCGGCCTTGACCCGCTCCTGCACCGCGTAGCTGTCGAGACCCCACAGGTGGCTGGCGTCGTGCAACTGCGCTGCACCGTCAAGGATGCTCAGGTAGACCGGTGTTTGCGCCTGGCCCGTGATGATGATGCCATCGAAGCCGGCCTGGCGCAGGGCCGGGCCGAAGAAGCCGCCGCTGTTGCCCTCACCGGTCAGGCGGGTGGCCGGTGAGCGTGTCACGACGCTGAAGCGGCCCGCGGCCGGCGTCGTGGTGCCCACGAAGGGGCCGGTCATGAAGATGAGCGGATTGTCCGGCCCCAAGGGGTCGGTGTCAGCCGTGATATAGTCCCACAGATAGCGCGCGCCCAGGCCGCTGCCGCCCAGGAAACGGGCTGCGTAGTCTGCGTTCAGCGGTTCGATCCAGGTGCGCTGCTGCGTCAGATCAACCCGCAGGATGTGGCCGAGATAGCCAGGGAGGGTGGTCATACGAGTGTCCTCGTTTTCGTCAGGCGCTGCCCAGATCGCAGGGTCGGCAGCGGTTTTTCACCCGGGGCAGGTCATCCCGCCCGCCAGCCTGGCGACGATCACCGTCACCAGGCCGCGGCGGTTTCAGGCGCGCATGCGCTCAAAAGTCAATCGGTGTGCCATCGAAGGTGTAGCGCAGGAGTTTGGCGGTGTCGGCCTGATTGGGCACGCGGGCAGACATCGTTACCGAGGTGTCGCCTTCCACCAACAGCACCATGCGGCTGATTTCGTCGTCGTACTGCGCGGGGTCAATGCCCATCTCGCGCGCGGACAGCGGCAGGCCAATCTGGCGCTCCAGGTCACGGATGGCGGCCGCCAGGCTGGCCGCGCCCTGCGCCTCATCCGCGGCCGGCAGGCTCAGGAAGCGCGCAATGTCCGCGTAACGGGTCGGGTCCTCGCCGCGCACGCAGTATTCGATGGTATAGGGCAAGTACATGCCCACGCTGCGGCCGTGCGGGATGTGGAAACTGGCGCCCAGGGTATGGCCCAGCGAGTGGGCGAGTCCCGCTTGCGCGTTGCCGAAGGCCATGCCGGCGATGGTGGCGGCGTTGTGCATGCGCTCGCGCGCCTCCATGTCCCTGGCGCCCTGGCTGACCGCGGTAGGCAGGTAGCTGAACACCAGTTGGATGGCCTTCAGCGCCAGGCCGTCGGAGAAATCGTTGTGCCAGGAGCTGGTGTAGGCCTCGATCGCGTGCGTGAGCACGTCTATGCCGGTGTCTGCGGTGACGCGGGGCGGCAGGTTGGCCGTCAGCGCCGGGTCCACGATCGCCAGGTCAGGCAAAATTTCGCGCGAGGCCAGGCCGAGTTTGCGCCGCTCTTCCACATCGGTCAACACCGTGGCCCAAGTCGCCTCGGAGCCGGTGCCGCTGGTGGTGGGGATGGCGATCAGCCGCGCCTTGCTGCGCAGGCCGATGGGCACGATCGGGTTGATCGCGGCCGGCTCGATGTCGGGGTATTCGTACAGGATCCACATGGCTTTGGCCGCGTCCATGGCGCTGCCGCCGCCCAGGCCGATGATCCAATCCGGCTCGAACTCCAGCATGGCCGCCGCGCCCTTGCGCACGGTTTGCAGCGAAGGCTCCGGCTCCACGTCCGAAAAGACGGCCGCGGGGATGCCGGCCTCCTTCAACTGGGCGATGACCATCTCCGGATAGCCCAGTTTTGCCAACACGGCATCGGTGACAATGAAGGCGCGCTGACCCTGCAGTTGGCTGAGGTAGCTCAGGGCATCCTCGCCGTAGACGATCTCAGGCGCTTTGAAAAACCACATAACCGCCTCCTGTTGGGGACCGCAGGCCGTCCGCCTCGCGTGCGGTCTTACGCCTCGTCCGGGATACTGCGTGGGGATGAAGGTGGTGCAGCGCACCAACTCATTGGCGGCTTTGACCGACTTCATGATCTTGAGCATGTTGCCCTGCAGCTTCAGCTTGCGCGTCACCAGGGCCTGGATGGGGTCAATTTTGCGGCCGATGACCTGTTTCCACGCGGCCAGCGGCGCGGCAATGACAAATTCCGGGGTCTTGACCGTGCGATCGGCCAGCATGCCGGCTTCGCGGCATTTGCCGTGCCACAGGTCCAGGTACATCACCTCTTCTTTGGCGATGCCCTGGCCCGCATCCACAATAAAATAGAAGTCGCCTTCCCACGTGGCCGCAGCCTCCGCGTAATTTTGACTCTGGTTCAGTTCCACCTGCAACTGCTTTGCCCATTCCTCGCTCGGAAACGGAAGTTTCATCGCTCGCTACTCCTTTATGTGATCCAATGGACGCAGCGCAAAGATGACGCACTGCGATATGGTCATTGTAACATGCTTTTGGCCTGCTGACAAAGCGCAGGGGCGCATTGGCGGGCGGCGCCCCGCGCTCGGCGGCTTGTTCATTCCGGTGCAGTCGTCTATAATGGCGTCAGGATTTTTTGCCACGAATTGCACGAATGAGACGAAAACAATTCGTGAAAATTAGTGAAATTCGTGGCAGAGAAAGCTAAGCGGATTTTTGCCACGAATTACACGAATTGACACGAAGGCAGAAGAATAATTCGTGAAAATTAGTGAAATTCGTGGCAGAGAAAAAAAACATCGAAGGAGTGTACCCGATGCCTCTGCAACCTGGCATGATTCTGGAAAACCGTTACCGCGTCGAAGCGCTGCTTGGTCAGGGCGGGATGGGCGCGGTCTACAAGGCGTTCGATCAACGCCTGCGCATGGCCGTGGCGCTGAAGGAAAACAGCCTGGTGACGCCCGACGCCCGCGTCCAGTTCGAGCGCGAGGCGCTGACGTTGGCGCGGCTGCACCACAGCAACCTGCCCACGGTGACCGACCATTTCATCACGTCCGACGGCGCGCAGTACCTGGTGATGACCTTCATCGAGGGCATCAACCTGGCTGAGCTGCTGGCCGCGCGCCGTCGTCAAGCGCCGGCCGAGGTGCTGAGCTGGCTGGGGCAGGTGTGCGACGCCTTGACCTACCTGCACAGCCAGAACCCGCCCATCATTCACCGCGACATCAAGCCGCAGAACATCAAGATCACGCCGGAGGGGCACGCCTTCCTGGTGGACTTCGGCCTGAGCAAGGTGGGCTCAACCTACCAGAGCACGGCCAGCGGCGCGTTGGGCGTGACCGCGGGCTATGCGCCGCTGGAGCAGTACGGCAGCGCGCACACCGATCAGCGCACCGATGTCTACGCGCTGACGGCCACCCTGTACGCGATGCTGACCGGGGAAGCGCCGCCGGAGAGCGTCAAGCGCGCAGTGGGGACGGCGACGTTGACTCCGCCGCGCGCCCTGAATCCCACCCTCAGCCCGGCGCTGGACCGGGCGCTGCTGCACGGCCTGGAGACGCAGCCCACCAACCGGCCGCAGAGCGTGGCCGCGCTGCGTCAGGAGTTGGAGGCCGGCCTGGGCGCGGCCAAAGCGGCCCGCCCCGCGCCCCCGGCGCCGGTTGCCCCGCCCACCCAGGTCATTGGCCGGCCGTCGCCTCCCGCCGCGCCTGCGCCAGCGCCGGCGTGAACGCAACGTGTCAGCCTGGGCGTTGATTGGGATCGGCGCGCTGGCCGTGACGTTGTTGGTGTTGAGGGTGGGGGCGTTGGGCGGCCGCGGCAAGCCCACGCCGACCGTGGTCGTCGGCCGGGCGACGGCGAAACCAATAGTGACCGTGACCCCGCTGACGGCGACGCCGCTGCCGAAGGATCCGGACACGCCGACGCCGAGCGATACGTCTACGCCAAGTAATACCGCGACGCCGACAGATACGCCTACACCAATCAATACGCCGGCGCTGAGCGGCGGAACGACGCGCACGCGTGCAGTTGACGGGGCGGTGATGGTGTATGTGCCGGCAGGCGAGTTCACGATGGGATCGGCCGATAGCGACAGCCAGGCGGACGGCAGTGAGAAACCGCAGCACACGGTGAATGTGGCTGCGTACTGGATAGACCGCACGGAAGTGACGAATGCGCAGTACCGGAAGTTCGTGGATGCCGGGGGTTACAACCAGAAGCAGTACTGGACCGACGCGGGCTGGGCCTGGAGACAGCAGAACAACGTGACGCAGCCAGATTGCTGGGGCGACAGCGACTTCAATCAGGCGCAGCAACCGGTGGTGTGCGTGAGCTGGTACGAGGCTTATGCTTATGCCAGTTGGGCCGGGGGACGTCTGCCGACGGAGGCGGAATGGGAGAAGGCGGCCCGCGGCACGGACGGCCGCCTCTATCCGTGGGGCAATACCTGGGACGGGACGCGGCTGAACTTTTGTGATAAGAATTGCCGGTATAAATCGAAGGATGCTGGCGTCAACGATGAGTATGCCGTCACAGCGCCGGCGGAGAGTTATGCCAATGGGGTGAGTCCTTACGGAGTGCATGACCTGGCCGGTAATGTGTGGGAGTGGGTGAGTAGTCAATATGGGAGTTACCCTTATAGAAGTGATGATGGGCGAGAGGATCAGAATAGCACGGATGTTCGTATCCTGCGGGGCGGGAGTTGGAACAATCAAGCGATGTATGTGCGCTCCGCCTGTCGGGATGGGCATGTCCCCGCTACCGCTTTGTTTACGATGGTTTTCGGGTGGCGTCCCCGGCCTCTGAAACTCTGGGGCCTCTGGATTTCTGAGTCCTATTGATAACGTGCTGGGTGTAAGTCAGGGAACAGCATGGCGAGACAGAGCTGAGCGGGGGTGCAGGGGGCAGCGGCCCGCTGCTTGGGTTGAGGTTGAGCGATTGAAATCGCGCCTGATGGGCGTGCCGCCGGGCGTCCACCTGCGTGGACGCAATGCCGGTCGGCGCAGGCTGACTTGGGGGCGGAACGCCCTTGCGGCCCGAATTCATGCGGCGGCCGCAGTCGGCGCACGAGGCCTGAGCAGTTACGGACAGGGATAAGGCAAGCATGATTTGTTGGAGACGGCGTCGTCACGCCAGAGACGTGACCTACGGCTTCGTAACGCAAGCCTCCGGCTTGCGCCGTTGACGCTGCAAGCATGATTTTGTTGCTTGACAACGTCCAAACGCCGGTTCATCGGTTGGCTTGTTCATTCTTGAGGCATCGTCTATAATGCCTCACGCACGCTAGATTTCATTCAATCCGGTTGATGTGGTCGAAGATCAGGGAAATGAACTGTGAGCAACGCGACAAGTGACAACGTGCAAACCATAGATGACGACATGCGATCTGAGTATGATTTCTCGCGGGGCGTACGCGGAAAGCATGCTGCGGCCATGCAGGGCGGATATACGATCATCATTCATGCCGCGGACGGTGCGACGGTCACGCGTGAGGTCAAGCCAACCCAGGGAGCAGTGATCCTCGACCCAGATGTCCTGCGCTATTTCCCTGATTCCGATTCGGTGAATCGCGCACTGCGCACCCTGATTGCCCTTTTTCCACAGGAATCTGTCCGCGACGGTCGGCGCACAGCCAGCGCAGGCAGGAGGCCGTGACGCGCTTCGAGCGGTGGCTGGAGGAAAACCTGGTGGCGCTGCAGGACGAATGAAAGAGAATCCGATGAAAAAGACAACCCCCTATTTGAGCCTACCCTACACGATTGAACTCAAGCAGGACGCAGAAGACGGCTGGTTTGTGCGCGTCAAGGAACTGCCGGGGTGCATGAGTCAGGGTGACAGCGCGGACGAAGCCCTGGCGATGATCCGCGAAGCGATGCAGGGTTGGCTGACCGTGGCCCTGGAGCAGAACATGACCATCCCTGAACCGCACAAGAGGTTGCATCATGGCTGAAGCGGGAATTGCAGCGAGAGTCAAAAGCGGAGTCATAAGACAAGAGCAGGTCATCCTCAAGGTGCAGGAATTGCGATGCGTCCTGTGCGCACAGGACCTGGATATGACCGCGGTCTATCTCTACGGTTCTTACGCGGCTGGCACGGCTGACGCCGACAGCGACATTGATGTCGCGGTGATCTCGCCAGACTTGACGGGGGACCGCTTACAGGACTGGGTGCGCCTGACCACCCTGGCGACGCGACTCGATGCGCGCTTCGAAGTCATCGGCTTCCGGCCCGAACAGTTCCGCGATGAACATCCGCTGGCCTGGGAAGTCAAGACACGCGGTATTCTCGTGCAATGACAGCCATCTGCTTCCTGCCCTACTCATCTCCTCTGCGCTATCTGCGACCTCCGCGGTGAAAATCACCCACACATCTGCAATGGCTGCTCCTCCACCGCCTGCGAGGCTGCCCGCTACTCACAGGCCTGGTTCCACAGGGTCAGGCTGCAATCCGGAGGATTGCGTTACAGGGCTAATCGTCGTCGGTGTGCGGTGAGCGCGCCTTCTTCTGCGCCAGGTAAGCCTCGAACTGGCTCGCCCAGGCCGGGGACGGTGCGCCGCCGGCGGGTGCAGGTGTTTGCGCTGGCGCAGGCTGATGCTCGCCCGGTTGCGCGAAGGCGTAGGTGGCCGCGGGGGGCGCCTGCAGCAGTTCGATGGCATGCGGTAACGCGGGTAGAATCGTCTCCAGATTCTCACGCACCGCCTTGGGGCTGCCCGGCAGGTTGATGATCAGTGTGCGCCCGCGAATGCCCGCCACAGCCCGGCTGAGCATGGCGTGCGGCGTCACTTGCAGGCTGGCTGCGCGCATGGCCTCCGCGAAACCGGGCGCTTCGCGCTCGATCACGTGGCGCGTGGCCTCCGGCGTGACATCGCGCAGGGCAAAGCCGGTGCCGCCGGTCGTCAGAATCAGATCTATTTCTTCCTCATCCGCCCACCGTCGCAGCACTTCCTCGATCACGTTGCGCTCATCGGGCGCCACCGCGGTCGCCACGATCAGGCCGGCCAGGCGCTCACGCACCATCTGTTGCAACAACGGCCCGCTGGCGTCCTCTGTTTCCCCGCGTGCCGTCCGGTCGCTGACGGTCAAGACTCCGACTCGCATAAGCATGGTGTTGGTTCCTTTCTCAAGAGGCGTGCGGCCGCGTTCTTACCGCGCTTTGTCCAGCGCCAGGCTGATCTCCAGACGCGTGTCAGGGTCAGTCTCGGTCCGCCAGCCGCGGGCCAGGGCCAGGCGCGCCGCGGGATCATCCATCTGCCCCAAAGCCCACGCCGCATGGCTGCGCAGGAGCGGCTCAGGATCAGCCAGGCGCCGCGCCAGCGCCGGCACAGCCACGGGATGACCCCAGTTGCCCAGGGCCACGCACACGTTGCGCAGCAAGCCGCGCGGGCCGGCGCGCAGCAGCGGGCTGCGGCGAAAACGTGCGCGCAGGGCCGCATCATCCAGTTCGATCAGGTCGAGCAGGGGGGGCGCCAGGTCATCCAACCGCGGGGCGAACAGGGCCGTCGCCCTGGCCGCATCGGCCTGGCAGCGGCGCCCGTTCCAGGGACACACCGCCTGGCACACGTCGCAGCCGAAAATCCAGTTACCGAGCCGCGGCCGCAGTTCACGCGGGATGGCGCCCTTCAGTTCGATGGTCAAGTACGAGATGCAACGGCGAGCATCCAGGACGAAGGGCGCCGCAAAGGCCTGCGTTGGGCAGTCCGCCAGGCAGCGGGTGCAGCCACCGCAGCCGCCGCGTGCGCCGTCCGCAAACCGCCAGGCCGGCGCGCGCGGGGTCTGCTGCTCGATGTCCAACAGGGCAATCGGCGCTGCCGCGGCTACGTCAGTGGTCAGGGTCGCCGGCTCATCGAACTCAAGCTCTTCTGGCACCAGCAGGGTAGCCAGCAGCAGCCAGGAGCCGAGCCGGGGGTGAATGAGGCAGGTGTTCTTGCCGCTGAAGCCGATTCCGGCCTGCTGCGCCCAGCCGCGTTCGAGCACCGGCGCCGAATCAACGCTCACCTTGCCCGGCGTCGTGCGCCCCGTTCGACCGCGCAGCCAGCCATCCAGCGCGTAGAGGCGCGGCTTCAGCAGATCGTGGTAATCCATACCCCAGGCAAAGCTGGCAATCCGGCCGCGTGACGGGTCCGCGGCCAGCAGCTCTGGCAGCGCGCCTGTCGCGTAGCTGATGCCAAGCACGACCAGTGAGCGGGCGTTGGGCAGGCGCTGCTGCACCTCCGCGCGTGCGGCCACGGCGTCTGGCCGCGCCAGATAGCCCATGGCGCCGTGGTAACCGCGGGCCAGCCAGCGCGCGTAGGCATCTGCCTGCGGCGCGGGTCCGGCCGGCGCAATCCCAACCAGGTCGAAGCCCAGGTCACGGGCGCGCTGTTTCAACTGTTGCGTCAGGGCTTTTAGCTGTGGTGTTATCATGGAGACGTGCATAGGTGGCCGTATGGTAGCCCTTTCACGTGGCTTGTCAAAGATGGCGCTTGACCCGGCGGCGCATTCGGCTATAATCATGGCTCTGCGCCGGAACGATTGGTGATGCGCCGACGTCAGCAAAACCGCACAGGCGCTAAGCCGCCTGCGATTCTTGTGAAATGAGGACTCTGCCTGTGAAAAATCGCCTGTCTGCTCTTCTGCTGGCGGCAAGCGCGCTGCTGCTCATCCTGGCCTGTGGCTCGCTCTCCGCCCGCAGCACGGCCGTCGCGCCGACCGCGACCCCGTCGGGGCCAAGCGACCCGCCGCCAGCAACAACGTCGCCCACCCCGCGACCGCTGCCTACGCTGGCACGCGCCACACCCACCCCCCTGACCGCCGCCACGCCGCCGACAGAGGGTGCGGACCAGAGCCAGCAGTTCATCGTCACCGAACAGGACCTGGAGGACTCGGTCAACAGCGACGAGATGCAGGAGCAAGTTCAGACCGAGAACTTCGACGCGACCTTCACCGGCGGCAAAGTGATTTTGACGGTTGACAGTCTGCGCTATGGCATCCTGAACATGGGATCGCTCAGGGTCGTAGGCACGGTGACGGCAACCGATGGCGTGGCCCATTTCAACACCGAGAGCGTCGAGCCAAACAACCTGCTGACGGCCGCAATCCCCGGCCTGCTGGAGCGGGTTTTGACTGGCAGCACCACCGGCTATTATGTGGAAGATGTCGAAGTGCAGGAAGGACGCATCGTGTATACCGTGCGTCCGCTTTGATCTTCACCTCAGCGGTTCGAACTGGGCCGAGAAGTGGCGTAACTGCGGCGGCTGCCAGCTAATCCGGTAGCCGCGCAGGTTGTCCTTCAGGCGCGCGACATAGGTGACAACTTCTGCGACATAGTCCACATGGCTCTGCGTATACACCCGCCGCGGGAAGGCCAGGCGCACCAGTTCCAGGGCGGCCGGCTCCTCGCTGCCATCGGCGTGGACGCGACCAAACATCACACTGCCAATCTCCACACTGCGGATACCGCCTTCCTGATAGAGCGCCACCGCCAGGGCCTGCGCCGGGTAGTGGCTGGCCGGGATGTGCGGCAACATGGCCGCGGCATCCAGGTAGAGCGCGTGGCCGCCGGTCGGTTTCATGAAGGGCACGCCGGCCGCGTCCAGTTTTTCGCCCAGGTAGGCAATCGAGCGCAGGCGGTAGCGCAGATAGTCCTCGTGCAGCACCTCCTCCAGGCCAACCGCAATCGCCTCCAGATCGTAGCCGGCCAGGCCACCGTAGGTTGGGAAGCCCTCGGTCAGGATCAGGGTGTTCTTGCAGCGCTGCGCCAGGTCATCATCATGCAGGGCAAGGAAACCGCCGATGTTCGCCATGCCGTCCTTCTTGGCGCTCATGGTGCAGCCGTCGGCATAGGAGAACATCTCCTGGGCAATTTCCAGCGCCGTCTTGTCCGCGTAGCCTGGCTCACGTTGCTTGATGAAGAAGGCATTCTCGGCAAAGCGGCAGGCATCCAGGAAAAAGGGCACGCCATGCGCATGACAGACCTGGCTGACCGCGCGGATATTGGCCATGCTGACCGGTTGCCCGCCGCCAGAGTTATTGGTGACGGTCAGCATGACGACCGGCACCTGGTCGCGGGGGACGGTTTGCAGGGTGTGCGCCAGCGCGTCCACGTCCATGTTGCCCTTGAACGGTGCGATGAGCGCCGGCTGATGCGCCTCGGCACAGGGCAGATCGAGCGCCTGCGCGCCCTGGCACTCCACGTTGGCGCGGGTGGTATCGAAATGGGTGTTGTTAGGGACCACGTAGCCGGGCTTGCACACGTTGCCAAACAGAATGCGCTCGGCTGCCCGCCCCTGGTGTGTGGGGATGATGTGCTTGAAGCCGGTGATGCGCTGCGCGGCCGCTTCGAATTTGTAGAACGAACGCGCGCCGGCGTAGCTCTCATCGCCCTGCATCATGCCGGCCCATTGAAACGAAGACATGGCGCCGGTGCCCGAATCGGTCAGCAGATCAATCAGCACATTTTCGGCGCGTACCAGGAACAGGTTGTAGCCGGCCGCCTTGATGATGTCTGCGCGCTGTTCCCAAGTGGTAAATTGAATCGGTTCGACCGTTTTGATGCGAAACGGTTCGATAATCGTTCTGAAATGTGGATGCACGGCTCCTCCAAATTGAAACCAGGGGCAGCGGTCAGACTCCGGATCATGGCGCGGGAACCCGGCCCCTGCCAGGCAGGACCGGGTTTCCGACGCGCCACTTCAATTAGTGTTTGTCGTATGTTTGTCGTACGAGCGGATGAATTCTTCGGCCTTTTCCACCAGGCTGCGATTGCCGATGTAGAGCGGCACCCGTTGATGCAGCGCAGTGGGCTGGATGTCGAGAATGCGCTGCCGGCCATTGGAGGCATACCCTCCAGCGTTTTCGGCAATGAACGCCAGCGGCGCGCATTCATACAGCAGACGCAGCTTGCCCGTCGGTTTTTGGGGGTCCCTCAGATCGGCCGGGTAGTAGAAGATGCCGCCCTGCAACAGATTGCGGTGAAAATCGGCCACCATCGAACCAATGTAACGGGCAGAAAGACCCTTGAAGCCGTTGTCCATGCCCTGCATGTAGCGGGTGAAACGCTGTATCCCGTCCGACCAGTGAATCTCGTTACTTTGATTGACGCTGTAGTATTTGGGTTTCTCCGGGACGCGAATGTCGGGATGGGAAAGCAGGAACTCACCAATCATGGGGTCCAGGGTGAAACCATGAACGCCATAGCCTGTGCTGTAGACGAGCATCGTGCTGGAGCCGTAGATGATGTAGCCAGAGGCGACGATGCGGTTGCCGGGCTGCAGAACATCCTCATTCGTCCCGGGGCCGGCGGTCGTCACACGGCGATAGATGGAAAAGATGGTGCCGACACTGACATTCGAGTCAATGTTCGATGAACCATCGAGCGGATCGAAGAGCAGGACGTATTTGCCCTGGGGAAAGCGTTCTGGAATCGCGATAATTTCAGGTTCTTCTTCGGAGCCCATGCAGGCCAGGCGCCCGGTGTGGTCGTTCAGGCGATAGATGGTGCGTTGGGCAAACACGTCCAGCTTCTGCACCTCCTCGCCTTGCACGTTCTCTTCGCCGGTCGTGCCGAGAATCTCAGCCAGGCCGGCGCGCTGAATATGGCTGCCGATGATCTTACCGGCAAGGGCCATATCGTACAACAGGCCGGTCAGGGTGCCGGTGGCCTCGGGATGGAACTTCTGCTGCTCCAAAATGTGGCGCTCGATGGTCTGCAGCGGGCCTCTGGGTAGGAATGACGCCATTGTTTCTCCTCCTTACTGGGTACTGTCACGCGCTTGGAACTTGACAATTGACGGGTTGCGGGCACAGCGGGTCAGGATGACCTACGACCGGCTGTGCAGCGCAATATCCAGGAGATCGCTCAAGACGGCAAAACCGGTCTCTTGACGCCCGGCGCCCGGCCCCACGAGGGTGACATCGCCGAGCAGGTCGGTGGTGAAGGTGATGGCGTTGGTCACACCGCTCACGCCGGCCAGGGGGTGAGCGAATGGCAGCCGCAGCGGCTGCACGCTGGCCGCAACCGTGCCATCGGCCTGTCGGGTGACGCGACCGATCAGCTTCCAGCGCTCGCCGGCCGCTGCGGCCGCGGCAATGTCGGCCTGGCTGAGGCCGGTGATGCCCTGGCGAGGCACGCTTGTCAGGTTGACATGGGCGCCCAGCAGCGCATTAGCCAGGATGACCACCTTGGCCAGCGCGTCGAAACCCTCCACGTCGGCCGTCGGATCAGCTTCGGCATACCCCAGGTGCTGCGCCGAGGCCAGCGCGTCCGCGTAACTGGTTCCTGCCTCCATCTGAGTCAGGATGTAGTTGGTGGTGCCGTTGAGAATGCCCTTGATCTCGCTGATCTGACAACCGGCCAGGGCCTGCCGCCCCAGGCGAATGGAAGGCGTACCGCTCATCACCGTGCCTTCGAAGCGCAGCAGGCGGCCAGCCGCGTCCGCGGCTGCTTGCAGCTCGTGGTAAGCCAGGGCGATGGGGCCTTTGTTGGTCAGCACCGCATGCTTGCCGCTGGCCAACGCTGCTTTGACATGACTGATGGCCGGCTGTCCGGTCTTGACATCGGTCCAGCTCACCTCCACCACGGTGTCGGCCTGGCTGGCGCTAATGGTGGTCAGGCTGTCCCAGCCTTTGATCATTCCTGGGCCATCGGGATAGGCATCCAGGCGCTCGCCCCGGCGGGCCAGGTCGAGCAAAAGGCCCAGGTCAAGCCCATCCGGCTGGTAAACGCTGCCCTTGAGCAGATCGCTGACCGCGACGACGACAAAGGTCACACCGCTGTTGACCTCCAATGCGGTCGCGCGTGCCTGCAAGATCTCCGCCAGCCCCTGGCCGACAGTACCAAAACCGATCAATGCCACTTTGTGCTTCACGAATTCTCCTTCTCGTGTACTGCGTCGCAAAAATGTGTTCGGCGGCCAGGCCAACCAGGGCTGGCGCGGCGTGCCCTGGTGACTACCTGCGGGGAGGAACTGCTCCTGCACTGCCTTTTGCAGGCACCTCATGCAACTGGATCAGCACGTAGGTTTCGGCGTGCTCGATGTGTTGAGAATATTGAAGACCGATGGTTTGCAGAAGATGCAGCATCTGGTGGTTGTCGGCCTGGACGTAGCCCTTGAAAGTGGTGATGCCCACAGCCACCGCCGCGTTGACCAGGTACCCGAGCATCTGCCGGCCCACGCCCTGGCTCTGAAAATCGTCGCGCACAACGATGGCCGCCTCGGCCTCTGTGCCGCCGGGCTGACGATGCGCGCGCGCCACGGCAATGGCGACCTGCTCACCCTCGTCGCTGGCAAGCAGAGCGATCAGCGCCACCTGATTGATCTGGTCTACATGTGCCATATCGGACGCACCCTGCCAGATTGTTTCGTCACTCACGTGCTCCATGGGAATATGGAAGCGCTGATAACGTGAGTTGGGCGATAGGCGACGGAAGAGGTCCACCAGCAAAGGTGCATCGTCTTCCGTCAAGGGTCGCACGGTCAACCACTGGCCATTGCGTGTCGTAAAAGTTTCCATTCGGTTGTTTTTCCCTCCCAATCCACCTCGAGCCAAGCTTACTGCATGAATCATACATCAAGATGCCCAATTCTGCAACGTCCTGAGGCGCCAGTAAACCAAATATCGAAACCGGCAACCCTTGACATTTTTTGCAACTCATGCTAAAATGGTGGGGCTTGTTTCCTGGACGCATTTTGTGGGTGTCAATCAATGCTCCAACATGACCACACGCATCGTACATCATCGCCCGATCCAACTACCGCCGTCAGGTATGGCTAAGTCAATTTTCGGCAGACACCATTGAGCAAAGCGCATGGGCCAAGCGACACAGGGTAGGTTGTAGAGGGCTGTAAGGAGCTCATACCAGTTATGAGTGATTCAAATCTGATCCAGACCGAACAGAATGAGGGCGTCGAGCCGGCGGATAACGTGACGGTTGCCGCGGCGCCGGCCGATTCGACCGGCACTGCGGTTGCCGATTCGACAACTGCGCCAGAGGCTGCGCCAGAGGCTGCGCCAGAGGCTGCGCCAGAGGCTGCGCCAGAGGCTGCGCCAGAGGCTGCGCCAGAGGCTGCGCCAGAGGCTGCGCCAGAGGCTGCGCCAGAGGCTGCGCTACTACCGGTCGAAAACCTGGACGGCGCGACGCGTGCTGAGCTACGCGCAGCCATGACGGCCCTGGCCGACCCTGACCAGCCACTCCTGGATATCCGGACGCGGCAGCAGCGACGACCGTCTATCTGGGCACTGGCCGCCGCGGGAGCTGTGGAAGTGGAGGCGGGGTTGACTGACCCGGCGCCGGTGGCTGTGCAGCAGGCGAGCGAACCAGGCGGCGAGCCGGGTAATCAGGCGGCGGCCGACGAAGACTGGACTCATGCGCAGGAACTGATGGATGCGCAGGAGGTCTTCGAGACGCGGGTCACCGGCTATAACCTGGGCGGGGTCACCATCACCCTGGGGCGTCTGCGGGGCTTCATCCCTAACTCGCACCTCAGCACGATTCAGCCTGAGATGGATGCGGAGCAGCAGCAGAATGAACTGAGTAAACTGGTGGGCAAGATGATCCCAGTACGGATCATCGAGGTGCAACGCAAGCGCCGGCGCCTGGTGTTGTCTGAACGCCTGGCCGAACGGGCCTGGCGCGATAAGCAGCGCGATCATATCTTGGGCGAGCTGCAGGTTGGACAGCGGGTGACAGGCCGTGTGCGCAGCCTGACCAGTTTTGGCGTTTTCGTGGACATTGGCGGCGCCGATGGCCTGGTGCATCTCAGCGAGTTGACCCGGAAACGGATCAAACATCCCCGCGAGGTCGTCAAGGTTGGGCAGGAACTGGTGCTGGAAGTGATTCGTGTGGAACGCGAGCGCGGGCGTGTGGGTCTCAGCCTGAAGCATACGCAGGCCGATCCGTGGGCGGACATCGAGGCTCGTTATCATCCAGGCCAGCTCATCACGGCCCGTATCACGAACCTGGTCAGTTTTGGGGCCTTCGCCACTGTCGAGCCAGGCGTAGAAGGGCTGGTTCACATCTCGGAACTGAGCGATGACTACATTGAACATCCGCGCCAGGTCGTGCAGCGCGGTCAGGATTACACCATGCGGGTGCTGGCCATTGACCGTGAGCACGAGCGGGTGTCGCTGAGCCTGCGCCAGGCGCCGCAGTGGATCGAAGCGCCGGGCGCTGCAACTAACACAGAGGAAGATACCCATGACGGGTAAACCACCGCCCGCAAGCCGGGCGCCATCAGCGCGGGACGAGGCGCCAGGACACGGCCAGCGGCAGGCTGACCGGCCGGCCGACAAGACGGCACAGCCTGAACCACGGCGTAACAAAACACCCCGCCCTGTCGAACGCCAGCCAGGCCGCTCTGCTGAAAGAGCACCCCGCGCCGAGACGCGCCGTGAGAATGGGCCTGAAGGTAAGAATGGCCCCCCGCATCGGCGGCGGGAGCGCATCATCACGCATGCCCCGCGGCCGGTTTCAACGACACCGGTCGCAGCCGGCGCCGCGCGATCGTCACCCCCTGCGCCAGCGATTGCCCAACGTCCCGCGGCCGCGCCCATTGTCACTCAGGAGGAAACGGATAAGTCGCCCGAGCGTAAGGTCTTTATCTATACGTACACGATTTGGAACCGCTCGACCAGCCCGTAAGGATACGGGGCCAACGGCCGGTATCGCCCACCAGCCAAATGACACACCAGCAACAAAGGTCTGTAAGGATGGTGACATGAAAGATAGGATGCGCATCGTCGAGGAAACGTTGGCAAGACTGATCAGACAAGCGCGGACGCAAGGTTACTTAACCTACGACGACATCCTCAGTTTGGTACCGAATGCAGAAAGCAAGGTGCTTGAGTTAGAGACGCTGTTTGCGCAGCTACAAGAGGAGAATCTGCCGGTTTACGAGACGGAAGATGAGGTGATGGTGGCGCTCGAGAGCACCGGCGGCGACACGAGTGCCGTGCAGGGGAGTGAGCACGGCGCGTCCGTGGCCGATGTTTTTGCCAATTTGGGCGCCGGGGACATTACCGATCTTTACTTCCGCGAGATGAGCAAGGAGCCACTGCTGACGGCTGAAGAAGAGATGATGCTGGCACGCGCGGTGGAGTCAGGTCGCCTGGCGCAGCAGCGTCTGACCCGACCTGAGTCTTTGCCGGTTCTCAAACGTCGGCAGTTGTGCTCACGGGTGGAGGAAGGGGAGCAGGCACGAGCGCGGCTGATTCAGGCCAACACCCGCCTGGTCATCAGCATTGCCAAGCGCTACATGGGCCAGGGCGTCCCGTTTCTGGATCTGATCCAGGAAGGCAACCTGGGCCTGATGCGAGCCGTGGAGAAGTTCGACTACCACCGCGGCTTCAAGTTCAGCACCTATGCCACGTGGTGGATTCGGCAGGCCATTAGCCGTGCGGTGGCTGACCAGGGGCGCACCATTCGTCTACCGGTACACATGGGAGACAAGGTGCGCCAGTTATACCGTGTCCTGCAAGAAGCTGAGCAGACCTACGGGCGCACCGGCACGTCAGAGGAAATTGCGGGTATTCTGAACACCACCCCAGAACGGGTGCGCTGGCTGCTGAAGGTGTCACGGCATCCGACATCACTGGAGCAGCCAGTGGGTGAAGAGGAAGAGCGCGAGCTGGGGACGCTGATCGAGGACACCGAATCAATCCAACCGGCCGATGCGGTGATGGATTCGCTGCTGCGTGAGCGCATGGAGCAAGTTCTCATTACCTTGCCGCCGCGTGAAGCACGCATCCTGCGCCTGCGCTACGGACTGCACAATGGGCGCACGTACACCCTGGAAGAAGTGGGACGCAAGATGGGGCTGACGCGCGAGCGTATTCGCCAGATCGAAGCGCAGGCCCTCAACCGCCTGCGTCACCCCTGCCGCAGTCGCCTGCTGCGCGATTACCTGGAGTAATCAACAGCACACCGGCGTGCTGATTGCCAAAAGCAGGCAGGTGTGCTACACTTGACCTGTACCCGCCCTCATAGCTCAGAGGATAGAGCGTCGGCCTCCGAAGCCGAAAGCGCAGGTTCGAGTCCTGCTGGGGGTACTTGCTATACTCCAAGTTGTTAAAGTTCCGCGACGAGACAACAATGGATTGGGCAAAATAGAAAGGAAAACAGCGCCGCCACTTCCAAGTTAGGGCGCTGTTTTTCTATCCTGCTTCTTTTGTCACTGCCTACTGCCCACTGCGCCAGTAGCCTAGCACACTCTGGCTTCTCTCTAGGTGCCTTCAAGCATGCAGGCAAATCAGTACACATCAGAAAAAGAACTAACATGAGCGAGCGATGAGAACGGGATTTGTCGAACGATATGGCAAGCTGGCAGAACTTGATCGGTCATTCGATCTGAAGTTCTGGCAAGACCAACCAGCCCAGGCGCGCTTTGACGCTGCCTGGGAGTTGATTGCGCATGCGTATAGGATCAAAGGCGGCGATGTTCGTCAACTCCGACTTCAGCGATCTGTTGAGTCTTTTCAACGCCAACCAGGTTAGGTATCTCGTCATCGGCGGCTATGCCCTCATCCAGTACGCCGAACCACGTTACACCAAGGACCTGGATCTGTGGATCAGCACCGACGCCGCCAACGCCAAGGCCGTCTACGATGCGCTGCGCGAATTCGGCGCGCCTTTGGCGGACTTGTCTGAAGCCGATTTTGCCCAGGAAGGCTATTTCTACCAGATGGGTGTGCCGCCTGTACGGGTCGCTATCCTGATGGGCATCCCTGGTGTAACCTTCGAGGAAGCCTGGCCCAAACGTATGACCGTGGACTTCGACGGTCTAGAGGTAGCTTTCATCGGGCGCGACGACCTCATCATGGCCAAGCGAGCCGCGGGACGCCCCCAAGACTTGCTGGATGCCGAGTTGTTGTCGCAGGTGCAAGCCAAGTCACCCAAGCGCCGTCGCGCCAAACCGGCGCAGCGCAAAAGGGAATAAGCCCACTGTGGGCTCGGCGGCACAGGGCACGGTTCGGGGCCACGGGCCTAACAGTGGCTTCCACTTGACGACTGCGCCAGTCGCGCTGTGGGCCGCGGGAGGCTCGCTGGTGTAGCCGCAGGTGAACTCTGACCGTTAGACGGAGAACATCTCGTGCCAGTAACAAAATACACGGATCCGATAGCTTTCATTGGCATGCTTCACGCTCTCCAGAGCGTGGGATCGTCGGGACCTTGGTACTTCCGTGGACAAGCCAACGCGTCCTGGCGGCTCGTTCCTTCGTTGTTTCGAGGGCTATTGGGCGACGAACAGGCCGAACAGGCCTTTGAGCGCGCCCTGCTAGACGGCCTTCGAGGCTGCTTGGGAATGCGTTCGACCCTGCCTGAGAGGCTGCTGTCAAACGACGACTATCTCCTGGCAGTGGCTCAGCATTACGGTGCTCCTACAAGAATGCTCGATTGGTCGCGTTCTCCTCTCGTCGCAGCCTACTTTGCTGGTTCGGGCGCGCTGGAGCGATGGACTGGGAGTCCCATGGCGGTATTCGCGATCGCCGGCATAACAAGCATGTCTCATAAAATCGGAGAAACTGTCATCCCTAGTCTGCCCAGTGGGGGTAACGAGAACCTCGTAGCCCAGCATGGCGTCCTCATCAAACACGATTGGACTTGCAGAGATTACTGGCGCGACCAGTATGAGGAGGAGGTCAATCGCCCAGACGAGAACGTGACCGACCGTCTGGACTCACGCTGCATCCGCTTGGAACTACCGGCCTCTAAAGCAAGCGATCTTCTGAATGAACTCGCACGACGGGGCGTTGACGGAGTTGCCGTCTTTCCCGGCATGCATGGGTTTGCGGCCGCTGCGCTGGACTTAGCCTGGGCAACCCAAGTTCCATGACCCCTCCGGCTGCAAAGACCGGCATTGCGCTCTACGCAACGGCCCGCCTAACCTGCCGCTGCAGCGGACGGGTTTCGCCCGCCGCTGAACGGCCACACGTTAGCGGGACAATCTTCCGATAGCAGGAGGCGCGAATGATAAGAGATCCCGAGCATCCTATCCTCCCGCGGACATGGGAATACGATGTTGTTGGCCTCAACCTGCAACTGACAACGAGGACGAGCCCTTTCTTGATTTGACGCTGCAACGAGACCGCGAGCAACGAGTGCTCCGGTTCTGGTCGCCGCAACAGCTTACCCTGGAGGAAGGTGCGCAGGCGACGCACGGAATGGTCATCGAGGACGTTCGGCATCGCAGGCTCGAGGGGCTCGGCGTTCACGTCAACGACTTCGAAGCCACGAACGGCGGGCTTCGGTTCTGGGCACGCGCCGTCGAAGAACGACGGGATCAGCGTTGATTATGCGCGGAGCGCCAGCTAACAAGGGCTTACTGAAGTACCAGGTGTTTTACTGACGGCAGAACCTGTCAGGAGAGTAATCCCCCTTTCACCTGGGCCGACCTGACGCAAACTCATGTATAGGTACGGGAAGTGATAGCAGACGACCAGGATGGCGCGTATTGGCTGATGCAGGCTGAGAAGTGGTCTCCCACTGGGTAAGCGCGAGAGTACATTCTGTCACTTAGCCTGCTCCATACGTCGATGTGTCCGGGCGATATGCTCCACAATGAAGACGAGCGATATTGAAATGCTTGCCCTGGGACAGATGGCGGGAAGTCATGCCGGCCTAAATGTGGGCGTGATTGGCGGCGCGCCGTGACCTACCCGAAAATGCGATGGCAGGCATAGAAGCATGGATCAACAACCGCGAAAGGACCTGGGTGGTATGTTCACAACGAAAACAGCAATGGTGGCGCTCTGCCTAGGGGCGGCAGTTGTAGTCCTAGTCGGTTGCGGGAGAGCAGCACAGACGCCGGAACCGCCATCAATACCGGAACCGACACCGATATCGACACTGAGATCGATACCGAAACTGACACCGATACCGGAACCGACATCAGGACCGATATCAACACCGACCGCTGCGGGACCGATGCCGATATCGACACTGCCAGCTGGATGTCCACCTAATTGCATGAGGGCCAACCTAGTCAATGCCGTCCTGAGTGGGGCCGACCTGGGCGCGGCCGACCTGCGCAATGCGGACCTGCGCGGGGCCGTCCTGAGTGGTGCCGACCTGCGCGCGGCCGACCTGCGCGGGGCCGACTTGCGCACGGCCGACCTGCGCTGGGCCTACCTGCGCGCGGCCAAGTTGGATGAAAAGACTCAGATTGAGGACAAATGGCGACTGGTCTGGGAGATTGTCACCCAAGGAGCCGCGGGACGTGACCTGAACGGGGCCAACCTGAACGGGGCCAACCTGGTCTTGGCCGAGCTGAGCGGGCCGACCTGAGCGGGGCCGACCTGCGCGGGGCCGACCTGCGCGGGGCCGACCTGCGCGGGGCCGACCTGCGCGGGGCCGTCCTGAGCAGGGCCCTCCTGCTCGGGACCAAGTTGGATGAGAAGACTCAGATTGAGGACAAATGGCGACTGGTCTGGGAGATTGTCAACCAAGGAGCCGCAGGACGTGATCTGACCGGGGCCAACCTGAACGGGGCCGCCTTGGTCGGGGCCGACCTGCGCAACGCCGTCCTGAGAGGGGCCGACCTGAACGCGGCCGTACTGAGCGGAGTCGATCTGAGCGGGGCCGACCTGCGCGCGGCCGACCTGCGCTGGGCCGACCTGCGCGGGTCCAAGTTGGACGAAAAGACTCAGATTGAGGGCAAATGGCGACTGGTCTGGGAGATTGTTAACCAAGGAGCCGCAGGACGTGACCTGCGCGGAGCCAACCTGAGTGGGGCCGCCCTAGTCTTGGCCGACCTGCGCAATGCCGACCTGCGCGCGGCAGACCTGCGCGCGGCCGACCTGGGCGCAGCAGACCTGCGCGCGGCAGACCTGCGCGGGGCAGACCTGCGCTGGGCCTACCTACACGAGGCCAAGTTGGATGAAAAGACTCAGATTGAGGACAAATGGCGACTGGTCTGGGAGATTGTTAACCAAGGAGCCGCAGGACGTGACCTGCGCAAAGTCGACCTGGCCGGGGCCAACCTGACCGAGGCTGACCTGAGCGCGACCGTCCTGGGCGGGGCCAACCTGCGCAATGCCGACCTGAGCGGGGCCGTCTTGCGCGGGGCCGACCTGAGTGGGGCCAACCTGAACGGGGCCGTCCTGCGCGCGGCCGTCCTAAGCGCGGCCGACCTGCGCGGGGCCCAATACAATAGCGAGACCAAATGGCCTGACGGCTTTGATCCACAAAAGGCGGGTTGCGTCTTCGTCGAGGATTAACCGTCAAACAACCAGCGCCACTACGACGAGCGCGGCCTGGCCGGCCTAACGGCGGGCGTGATCGGCGGCGCGCCGTAACCTGCCCGAAAATACGGTGACAGACACAGAGGCCTGGACCAACAACCGCGAAAGGACCTGGGTGGAAAAATGTTTACAACGAAAGCAGCAATGGTGGCTCTCTGCTTAGGGGCAGCAGTTGCAGTCCTAGTCGGTTGTGGGGGACCAGCACAGACGCCGACGTCGGAACCGATACCGGAACCGATATCGGCACCGCCAGCTGGATGTCCACCTAATTGCTTTATGGCCGACCTGCACAGGTCGGCCCTGCGAGAGACCGACCTGCGCGGGGCCAACCTTCGCGAGGCCAATCTGCGCGAGGCCGACCTGAGCGAGGCCGACCTGAGCGGGGCCGACTTGCGCGATGCCAATCTGCGCGATGCCAACCTGCGCGGGGCCGACTTGCGCGATGCCAACCTGCGCGGGGCTGCCCTGATCGGGACCAAGTTGGATGACAATACTCAAATTGATGACAAATGGCGACTAGTCTGGGAGATTATCAACCAAGGTGCCGCAGGACGTGACCTGCGTAAGGCCGACCTGCGCGAGGCCTACTTGTTCGGGGCCGATCTGCACGGGGCCGACCTGAGCGAGGTCGTCCTGACCTGGGCCGACCTGAGCCAAGCCAACCTGCGCGGGGCCAACCTAAGCAGGGCCGACCTGACCTGGGCCTACTTGTTCGACGCCGACCTGAGCGAGGCCGTCCTGACCGGGGCCAATCTGAGATGGGCCGACGTGGTAGGGACCAAGTTGGATGACAAGACTCAAATTGATGACAAATGGCGACTAGTCTGGGAGATTATCAACCAAGGCGCCGCAGGACGTGACCTACGCAAGGCCGACCTGAGCGCGGCCGATCTGCACGAGGCCGACCTGCGCGATGCCGACTTGAGCGATGCCGTCCTAAGCGGGGGCCTACCTGTACGGAAGCCGATCTGCACGGGGTCAACCTGAGCGATGCCTACCTGAGCGATGCCGTCCTGAGCGGGGCCAACCTGAGCAGGGCTAACCTACGTCGGGCCAACCTGAGCGGGGCCAACCTGAGCAGGGCATACCTGTACGATGCCTACCTAAGCGGGGCCGACCTGCGCGGGCAAACCTGAGCGGAGCCTGGTACAACCCCAAGACGAAATGGCCTGACGGCTTTGACCCACAAAGGGCGGGGTGCATCTTCGTCGAGGACTAACCACCAAACAGCCAGCGCCACAACGACGGCGGCTTGACGGGGAGCATGGTGGCAGCACCTGCGGCAACGGCCGCGGTGGCAAGGCAGACGTGGCAGGCGGCTCGTTAAGATGACGTTCCTGAGCGATCCTTGCCGAAAGTAGCGGTTGCCAGTTCTGCAAGGCGCTGCTCTAAGGCGGTGATCTTCTCGGCCTGGCTTTGTACCTGATTCTGCAACGCGACGATGGTAGCGCGGTCATCAACTCATCGGGTGTTCAGCTCGTCAGATAATAGGCGGTAAAGCGTGTCGGTCACAGCCTAGGCGGCCAGTCTTTGCGGACGGCTCAGTTCAACTCAGGTTATACGGCGGCTCGACCGTTACGGAATGTGCGATGCTGTCTTGTTTGCCGCCGCATAACCTATATTCCGCTTTCGGCGGCCACGTCGTGATCGCCGCGGCAGCAGCGGCACCCCTAACAAGGGGGTTCCCAGATGTCATCCAATGCAAACGATCCTTGGGTCGTTTTCTTCTACGAGGCCCAGATGTACGTCTGCACTCGCGTCGTACACCAACGAATTGTCGGCACCAAAGAGCCCGACCAAATCCTCATGAATGCTCTTGTTGAGAGCGCCCTGCTGCATACGCGTGTTCTCGTGGACATCATTCTCAGTCGCGGCTCGGAGAAGGACACTATACGCCTGGAGCACCTAATCCCTCTATGGTCTGAAAGCACTGAGCTCGCTTCCACCGTTGAATCCCTCAAACGCGAGTATGGTAGTAGATCAAGGGAGGACAGTCCGTGCTGGGTGGTCAACAAGATGCTCGCCCATCCCACCCTTTGGAGAAAGAATTCGTACGACTACACGGCCATATTTGGTCGGCTTGACCCGATAATCAAGATTGCCCTCCACCAGATCGGGGCTCTATCATCGCGGGCCGACATCCAGGCGTATGCCCACGACCTCTAGCGTGTCTCTCCCTGTCGTCCTACGCGTCGCGGCAAGGGAGGGGGCCGCCCAACAACTCGCTGAAGCTGACCGGGCGGCCCGGGCCGAATGTGGGGCTTGCCCAGCTTACTGGCGTGACGTAGAGTGGGGGAGGATCTGCCAGTTTCCACTGGGCAGCTTAGCTCGATGCCGTTAGCCCAAACGTCAATCAAAAAGCCCTGGGGATAGGTTCCGCCAGGGCATTTTTTACAGCAATTCCGCTTGCCCACTCGCAAGCCGCTTCCGCCCTCGCGTCCTCGCCGCATTGGCCGCGTGCTGCCTGGCGTCATACCTCAAATGACAACCCTGGCACAACGCACGCAGATTATCCTCAGAGCAATTCATCGGATCATGGCCCAGGTGCGCCACTGTCAGCACCACCCTCGACCCCGTACGAGGATGCGCCCTGTAATTCTCCGCGCCGCAAAACTCACACTTCCAACCAGCCCGCGCACGGATGCGCTTGCTGATCTCCTTCCAGTTTGGCGGATAGAGATCGGCGTGACCCAACTGTGCCAATGAAGCCTGAGACAGTTCAGCTAAACTGACCTTTGCTACATAACCCACGTTTGACAAATATACGCCATTGGCGTATACTCGCTTCAGACTTTCAGCACGACATCTACCCCAAGAATGAACGTGATGACCTGACGGCGGCACAGATCAAGCTGCTGCGGACGATCGTGGAAAAGGAATACCGATGAAAGACGAACTTTTCGAGGAGTTGGTCGCCAGTGTCCGTGAGGGCGGGGCTATCTTGCGCGGCGAAGTGGCGCCCGCGCGAAAATTCAGCATCGCGGCCCCGGATGTGAAGCACATTCGTGCCAGCTATAAGCTTTCACAAAGCGAGTTCGCCGCTCTGATCGGCATCAGCGTTGCTACCTTACGCAATTGGGAACAAGGACGTCGTGCGCCTGACGGTCCGGCCCGAATTCTGCTCCAAGTAGCGGCGAAGCACCCAGACGCAGTTTGGGATGTCGTTCGTCCCGCCTGACGCAAAGCTGACCGCATAACAGGATCATTGGCACGACGCTCATGCGGGCCCGTCCGTGGGCTGGCAGAGGGTGGCGGGCATGGCCAAGGATCACGAGCCTGATATTGGCTTCCACCTGACGCTACGCCGGTCGCGCGGTGGACCGTCGCAACCGTATGCGTCGCAGCGATGTAGAGGCGTTGCCGATTGAACACGCAAGTGACAAAGAACACCAGTGACTATGAGTGAGATAACCATGAACGATTTATTGTTCGAAGCTCTGACGCCACTTGGCTTCCGCGTGCGGGTAAGTCGCCCCTACTGGCACTTGATCATCACGATCAAACACCCGGCGATGGCAAGTCGCGAATTGGATGTGAAAGATACGCTAGAGAATCCAGACGAAATTCGACTGAGCCGGAGTGACCCGGATGTATACTTGTTTTACTCATCAGAACGAAGAGGGCGATGGGTTTGTGCGGTAGCCAGGCAATTGAATGGGGATGGGTTTTTGATTACGACCTATCCAACGGATGCGATTAAAGAGGGGGTGCGGATATGGCCGAAGTGAAAGTGTATTATGATCGAGTAGGCAACACGCTTACCGTTTGGTTTGGCGACCCACAAGACGAGTACATTTGCGAAGAAACAGGTGATGAAGTTGTTTTGATGAAGAACAAAACCGGGCGCGTTATTGGTTTTGAGAAACTGAATTTCTCGATTGTAACGCCTGAACCGATGCGGGTTGCATTTGAAACGCTGGCTGTGTGATAATACAGAGCGGCCTAACACGGGATGAAGCCGACTGCCCTTACGCTACGGTTTAACAAACGTTCTTCGTCCGAACCCATGATCTTGCTTCGCTTGGGGCTGACTCAGCGGTGCCAGGGCTCAATCGAAATCTCGCGACCATGAGCAACCAGGTTCTTCCGCCTGCAGAATTATTCGGACACTTTGAACGCTTCGCAGGCGAGCTTGCGCGTTGTGTGAACTGCGGGAACGAGGAGTCCCGCACCCTCGCCGCGCTGCGCGACGCGCTGCTGCCAAGCTCCTCTCCGGCGAACTGCGGACGCCGGCTGCGGAGCAAATTATGGGGAGGAATGCCTGACTTCGACACACCGGACAACAACGGCTGGCTGGCGGTCAACCAGTTCACCGCGGCGTTATCCCCCATACGTGCTTCGTGGGCGGTAGAACCAGCGCGCGAGGATGATCCCAAATTCATACAGGATGTAGAGTGGCACCATCACCAGGGTCATATTGAACGGGTCTGGCGTGGGCGTGATGATGGCTGCCACCAGGGCCAGGATGACAATGGCGTAACGCCGGCCGCCGCCCAATTGGGTTGGACTCACAACGCCCAGGCGCGCCATGAACGCGATGAGGAGGGGTGTCTCGAAACTCAGGCCGATCCAGACGACAAAATTGAAGACGAACGAGATGTAATAGTCAATCGAATACTGGGGCTCGATCAAATCGCTGAGAAAGCTGCTCAGGTAGTTCAGGGAAAAGGGCAGCATGACCAGCGATGAGAAGGCCACCCCGATGGCAAACAGAAGCGTCGCGGCGGGAATGACGAAATAAAGCGCGCGCCTTTCGCCGCGCGTGAGTCCTGGCACGATGAAGGCGATGATCTGATAGAGGATGACCGGCATGGCCAGCACTAAGCCGAGGATCAAGGCGACCTTGAAATAGACGATGATATTTTCGGCTGGGCGCAACGATTGCGGTCGCGCCTCGCCCATCGGCAGGATGAGGAGTGTCAAAAAGGAACGCGCAAAAATAGTCCCCAACACCGTACCCACGAGCACACTGGCCACGGCTTTGATCAGACGAGCCCGCAGATCCATGAGATGCCCCGTGAAGGACATCACCGCTTCACGGTCGTTCGGCACGGTCATCAGCGTTGTCACCCACTCCCGGACCGGATGTTGTCTGCGGCGAATTGGCCGTCGTCACCTTGACCGCAGACTCTGGCGGCCGCGGCGTCAGCGGGTGCTGGATCTGCTGCTGCAGATCGGTCAGCGGTTGGGCAATGGACTGCTTCGCCTCTTCCAGCGGTTGCATGGCCCGCGCCACCTCGGCGCGGATCGGTTCGGTCATGTGCTGGAGTTGATAGAGCGCTTTGCCCAGGGCGCGTGCAGCCTTGGGTAACTCCTCCGGGCCTAGAAACACCAGGGCCAGGATCAACACCAGGGCCAATTCGAACGGACCAATGCCAAAAAGGTTCATAGGATTCGATCTTCGCCAATCAAAAAGATGCGTAACTGTGCCGGGCCGGCCGCCCCCCACACCGGTGTCTGCTCAATATCCATGCTCAGGCTCGGCCCGTTGATGATCGTCATGTCATCCTGCAGCCAGACGGCCAATTGCCCTTGTCGGCGTGCCGCCGCCAGCCACCCTGCAAATGACAGCGCCAGGCGGTCCAGCGGCAGCAGGATGATCTGCGTCTGCGGCCAGATGACCGCCAGCATGTGGGTCACAGCCGGGTAACGAACGATGATGCTACCCTGGTCGGCCAGGCCGGCCAGGCCAGTCGTGATGCCCAGGCTCACAGGCTTGTCCTGTCGCAGCGCAGCCCGCTGGCGTGCAGCAGCCGCTGACGGCGTCAATGTCTCGACGCCGAGCATCTGCAGCGCATCGAGCAAGCCTGGCACCGGCAGGTCGTCCTGTTCCCACACCAGCACCTGGCGAACCTCGGCCGTGCGTATGAACGAGAGAACGGCCAGCCGGGCTGCCGCAACCCCCGACTCACAGGTGATGGTTGCGCCGGCCGCGGCCGCCGCGGTCGTGAAATCCGCCAACAGGGTCTCTCGATCCACCGTCGCCGCGGCCGGCGTCTGCGGCCAGGGGGCGGGCGGCAAGGGCACTGTTGGCGCTGAGGCCAGCGCGGCCAGGATCGCGCGGCGAGCATCGTCAGGCATTGGCCACAGCACCTGCGGCCGGGGCATGCTGCCGTGCCCAACGTCGCCGGAATGTCTCAGGGGCCGGCGCGGGCAGGTTGCGCGCCGCGGTCCAACGCCACAGCCAGGGAGCCAGCCAACGGCGGGTCTGCTGTGCGCCCACCAGGAGCCGGCCCAGGCGATTGATCGCGCTGAGGGTCGCGTAGCGCGCCGGCGTATGCAGGGTACGCACGAGCAGGCGACCCGGCGCGCGGACTTGCCCGCGACCGCTGGCCGCGCGGCGTTCACGCGCGGCCAGCAGGTGACGGGGTAAGTCAATGCCCACCGGGCACACCGAGCGGCACGCGCCACACAGGGTACTGGCGTCGGCCACATCACCGAATTCCGCTGACAAGAGCAGGGGCGCCATCACCGCGCCAACCGGGCCGGGGTAACTCCACGCGTAGGGCTGACTGCCGACGCGACGGGCAACCGGGCACACGTCCAGGCACGCGCCGCAGTGAATACACGCCAGCATCTCCGCCTCCGCGCCGGTCAGCAGGTGTGAACGCCCATTGTCCAGCAGGATCAGGTAGAATTCGCGACCGGTGGCCGCGGCGCCGCTGAGCAATTCCACATAAGTGGAGGTTGCCCGTCCGCTGGCGCTGCGTGCCCGCACGCGCTGCAGAAGCCACAGGTCATCCAGCGTCGGCACAACCTGCTCCAGCCCCATGATCGCGACCTGCACCGGCGCCAGGGCCGCAGTCAGCCGTACATCGCCCTGATCGTTGAACAGCGCCAGGGTGCCCGTTTCAGCCACCGCCAGGTCAATGCCCATCACCGCCAGGCCGCTCTGCAGGGCCGCCTGGCGCACACGCCCGCGAATGACGTGGCTGGCTGCGTCAGCAGTGAGGAGCACCGGCATGTCGAGCCTGGCATGCAGCGTACGCACCATGTCGTCAATGCGCAGATGAGCCGCACCGGCATTGGGGTGTGTTGGCCGCTGCCCGGAGAGCGCGGCCAGGAATTCGCCCTGGTTCGTGGGGGACAGGGTGAAACCGGCGCCCTGCAACGCAGCGGCCAGACCAATTTCCAGGGGCAAGGCCGATTGGGTCTGCAAAACGTGCCCCACGCCCGACCGTCGCGCCAGGTCAACGATGAACTGGCACGCCTCAGCGCTGGTGCGCGCCCACAGCACCTGGCTACCGCGTGCCTGCAGGGCGCTCTCCAATTGCTGCAAATAGGTTCCCAGGTTGGACAGGGTCTGCCTGCGCACCGCCTGACTGCGCGCGGTCAACTCGTGCCAGGCCGGTTCAGCCGCCATTCCGGCGCGACGACGTGCCGCCAGGGTGGCGGTGGTATGCACGAGAGCGGTGCGTTGGCTGTGTAGGTGCAGCGTCTGGTGGCTGCGTGCTTCGAAGGAGACCGGTGTGCGTGACATGCGCCAGAGTATACCACGCCACGGATTGGTTGTCTAAAGAGGTGGGAATGGCAACTTGTTGCCTGTTTGTAGGCGTATCGGATTCGTGCTATAATCCAGCACACAAGGCAGGGTACACATATCCCTGACACGTTCACGCCTCCACCTTCTGGGGAGGGTAGAGTCGTGGTCGAAAAACCTGGTACACAGGGAATCATCACAAGTACGAAGGAAAAGACAATGCCATCACTTGGCCCGTTCGAACTGATTATCATCCTGGTCATTGTTGTCATCTTTTTTGGCGTTGGCAAACTCCCCGAGATCGGTGGCGCGATCGGCCGCAGCCTGGCCGAGTTTCGCAATGCAAATCGGACCGATGACAGTATCACGAAGACACCCCCAGACCCGTCGGCCTCCTGATTCAGTGCGCTACCCGGCAACCAGGGCGCACCAGGTTTCGGCCATCCACTCATGAAAATCCTGACGTATAACATCCATCACTGGAACGGGCGCGATGGCCGCGCCGACATCGAACGCCTGGCGGCTGTGATCGAACAGAGCAAGACCGACCTGGTTTCGATGAACGAAGTAGTGCATCCTGTGCGCCGGCGCGGGCATCTGGAGTTCCCCTTGGTGCAGTTGGCAGAAGCGGTCGGCATGCACTGGTCCTTTGGCAGCAGCAGCCGCCACATCGAGGGCGTGGATTGGCGCGGGCCGGTAGGCAACGCCATTCTCAGCCGTCACCCCATCCATGATTTCAACAACCACCTCTTGCCGCGCCTGCCCGGCACCCAACAGCGCTCCATGCTTCTCGCGCACATCGCCGTCGAAGGACTGCAACACGCGTTCACCTTTGGGGTGACGCACCTGGATCATGCGCTGGAAGCGGTGCGCCTGTGGCAGATTCGCGGCCTGCTGCGCGAAGCCCGTGATTTTCAGTATCCGCATCTCATTGCTGGCGACTTCAACACCCACACCCCGCGCCGGGAACGCTGGGTGCCCGCCACCCTCACCCACCTGCGTGAGGCCGGCTATGTAGATGCCTTTGCCCAGGTGGGCCGTGGTCTGGGCGCCACCTTCCCGGCACGCCGCCCCATCTTCCGCATTGACTACGCCTTCGTGCCCACGCGCTGGGCCAATCGCCTGGTCTATGCCGAGGTGCTCGATAACTATCTGACGCGCATCGCGTCCGATCATCTGCCTCTACTGTTGGAGTGGGATTTACACTCGTGCTACATGCACTAGCGTTCAACATCCACGGCTGGAAGGGTATGGACGGGCGGTTCGATGTGGAGCGCCTGGCACGTATCATCGCCGGTGCTGCCACCGACGCGGCGGCGCTTGACGTGGTGGCATTGAATGAAGTCTACCATCCATTCGTCCAGCCGGACGCTGCGCAACCGCTGTTGGCGCGCCTGGCCGCGCGTCTCGGCATGAATTTTGTTTTTGCCCCCACCCTCCCCCCCGGCCCTTTCGACGACCCGCAGACTGCTTTCGGCAATGCCATCCTCAGCCCCCATCCCATCCTGGCGTTTGCCGGCCATCGGCTGACCACCCCGGCCGGACACCCCGCCCGTGTACTGCTTGAAGCGCGTCTGCTCCTGCCCGACCGCCGTTCACTCACGGTCTACGCGACCCACCTGGATCACCAAAGCGAGGCCGTGCGCATGGGCCAGGTGCAGGCCCTGCTGCTTTGGGCCGGCCGCGATCGCGGCCGCTCGCATCTGCTCCTGGGTGATCTCAATTCCCTCGCCCCTGCAGATTATGTCGGCCAGGAAGATGCTGTGGCCCATCTGCAGGCCGACGCCATCGCCGCACACCTCGTGCGTGACGGCATGCAGGTCCTGCCGCGCCTGTTGAAGGCCGGCTATCATGACTGTTTTGCACGTG
Source organism: Candidatus Amarolinea dominans (assembly GCA_016719785.1). Taxonomy (NCBI): domain Bacteria; kingdom Bacillati; phylum Chloroflexota; class Caldilineae; order Caldilineales; family Candidatus Amarolineaceae; genus Candidatus Amarolinea; species Candidatus Amarolinea dominans. Next base: position 196,043 of record JADJYJ010000004.1, on the reverse strand, counting down.
CGGGTCAAGGCACTGGGCTAACCTACGGCACCGCCCATGAGAAGATCCGCATTGACTACTGCCTGGCCGCCGGCCCCCTGGCCGACCAGGTCACGGCTTGCCGCCGCCTGGACGACGATGATGTCCGCCTGGCGTCCGATCATTTCCCCCTGTTGACCGAGTTTGCGTGGTGAGAGACGCCAGCGCTGCCGTCCGGACCAATTCACCGATCGCACGATTCGCCACAGGCATCCGACCTGTCCGATCATCATTCCAGGAGGTTCTCAGTTATGTCCGAGTCGCGTTTCATGCTCAGCCAGAAGGATATCCCCACGCACTGGTACAACATCGTCGCCGATTTGCCGGCTCCGCTTGCGCCGCCGCTGCATCCAGGCACCGGCCAGCCCATTGGGCCGGCCGATCTGGCGCCGCTCTTCCCGATGGAGCTGATTCTGCAGGAAGTCAGCACCGAGCGCTACATCCCAATCCCCGAAGAAATTCGCGAGATTTACAAACTCTGGCGGCCCACACCCCTGCTGCGCGCCGTGCGCCTGGAAAAAGCGCTCGGCACGCCGGCCAAAATCTACTACAAGTACGAGGGCGTCAGCCCGGCCGGCAGCCACAAGCCGAATACGGCTGTGCCCCAGGCGTATTACAACGCCAAAGAGGGTGTCAAACGTATCAGTACCGAAACAGGCGCCGGGCAATGGGGTTCGTCCCTGGCCTTTGCCTGCCAGCTCTTCGGACTGGAATGTCTCGTCTATATGGTCAAGGTGAGCTATCATCAGAAGCCCTACCGGCGCTCGATGATGCATACCTGGGGCGCGCGCGTCGTCGCCAGCCCATCCACCGACACCCATGCGGGTCGCAGCATCCTGGCTGAACACCCGGATTCGCCAGGCAGCCTGGGCATCGCCATCTCCGAGGCGGTGGAAGTGGCCGCGTCCGATCCGGACACCCGCTACGCGCTCGGTTCGGTGCTCAACCACGTGCTCCTGCATCAAACCGTGATCGGTCAGGAGGCCAAGCAGGCCCTGGCCGCCATTGGCGATTACCCGGATGTGGTCATCGGCTGCGTGGGCGGCGGCAGCAGCTTTGCCGGGCTGGCCTTCCCCTTCCTGCAGGACCGCCTGACCCAGGGTCGCCAGACGCGCTTTCTGGCCGTGGAGCCGGCCGCCTGCCCCAGCCTGACCAAGGGCAAATTCGCCTACGACTTCGGCGACGCCGTCGGCATGACACCGATGGTCAAGATGTTCACGTTGGGTCACACCTTCATGCCGGCCGGTATTCACGCCGGTGGTCTGCGCTACCACGGCATGGCGCCGCTTATTTCGGCCCTGGTGGCGACCGGAGACATCACCCCGGTGGCCTATCACCAGAACCCGGTCTTTGCGGCCGCCGTCAAGTTTGCCCGCACCGAAGGAATCATCCCTGCGCCCGAATCGGCCCATGCCATCGTCGCGGCCATTGACGAAGCCCTGGATGCCAAGGCCAAGGGCGAAGAACGGGTCATCGTCTTCAATTTGAGTGGTCATGGCTTCTTCGACATGACCGCCTATGACCAGTACCTGGCCGGCAACCTGGTTGACTACGAATACCCGGCGGATGCGGTGGCAGAGGCGTTACAGCACCTGCCCGTTGTCGGATAACTCCCGTAACGCAATCCGCCGGATTGCACCCCCCGTAACGCAATCCGCCGGATTGCACCCCCCGTAACGCAATCCGCCGGATTGCAAGATACCGAGACTCAAGAGGAGATTTACCATGACCGTTGTTGCCATCGTGGGAGCGCAGTGGGGCGATGAAGGAAAGGGCCGCGTCGTGGATTTCCTGGCCCAGGATGCCGCCTGCGTGATTCGTTTTCAGGGTGGCGACAACGCCGGTCACACTGTCATCAATCAGTTTGGCGCCTTTCGCCTGCACCTGGTGCCATCGGGCATCTTCAACCCGGCCACCGTCAACATCATCGGCACCGGCACCGTTGTCAACCCGGCCGCGTTGCTCGACGAAATGCACGAGCTGACGGCCGCCGGGGTTGACCTGGGCAACCTGTGGCTTTCGGACCGGGCGCAGATTCTCATGCCATACCACCGTCGAGCTCGACGGCCTGGAGGAGATGGCACGCGGGGGCCGCGCCATCGGCACCACCAAGCGCGGCATCGGCCCGGCCTACGCGGACAAGGCCGCGCGCTGGGGCGTGCGCCTGGGCGATCTCAAGCATCAGGCCTGGCTGCGCGAGCGTCTGGAACAGATTCTCCCGCACAAGAATCAGGTGCTGCAACACTACGGCCAGCCGCCGTGGAGCGTGGATGATGTCTATGACCTGTGCATGACCTGGCACGAAGCTCTCTACGGTCGCATCGTGGACACCATACCCATGATTCGTGACCTGTACCGGGCCGGCAAGTTCATCTTGCTGGAGGGTCAGCTCGGCATCATGCGCGACATTGACTGGGGAACCTATCCCTTTGTCACCTCCTCCAATCCGCTGGCCTCCTTTGCCGCGGTGGGCGCGGGCCTGCCGCCCACCGCGCTCGATGAGATCATCGGTGTGGTCAAGGCCTACTCCACCTGCGTCGGCGCCGGGCCATTCCCGGTAGAACTGTTCGATGAAACCGGCCAAACCATCCGTGAGATCGGCCGTGAGTTCGGCGCCACCACCGGGCGCCCGCGGCGCTGCGGTTGGTTCGACGGCGTCGCCCTGGCCCATTCGGCCTGGCTCAACGGCTTCACCCACCTGACCATCACCAAGCTCGATGTGCTCGACACCCTGCCTGAGCTCAAGATCTGCGTTGCCTACCGGATCGGGGAACGCATGATAGATTACATGCCTGATACCCCGCTCCTGCAAGAGGCCGAGCCAATCTACGAATCATGGCCGGGCTGGCAGGCGCCCACCACCAACTGCCGCTCCTGGGACGAACTGCCCGCGGCCGCACAGGCCTATCTGCGCCGCATCCAAGACCTGGCGGGCGTCCCCATCCGTTGGGTCTCGGTCAGCCCTGAACGCGACAAGATCTTTGCCGTATGAGCGCTGATCTGGTCTTTGCCCACGACACCTTCATCTCGCCCTTCACCTGGCGTTACGGCAGCCCGGCCATGCGCCAGCTCTGGTCCGAGGAGCACAAGCGCCGCCTGCTGCGCCGTGTGTGGGTGGCCCTGGCGCGCGGCCAGATGGCGGCCGGCCTGGTCACCGCCGCGCAGGTGGCCGACCTGGAGGCGCATGCGGATCAGATTGACATCGGCCGCGCCCAGGAAATCGAAGCGATCATTCAGCACGACCTGATGGCCGAGATTCGGGTGTTCGCCGAACAGTGCAGCGTGGGCGGGCCGATCATTCACCTGGGCGCCACCAGCATGGATATCCTGGACAATGTCGAGGCGCTGCGCCTGCGCCAGGCCCTGGATCTGATCATCGCCGGGCTGGGGCGCTGCCTGTCTGTCCTGGCCGGGCAGATCGAACGCTACGCCGATCTGCCCGGCATGGCGTTCACGCATCTGCAGCCGGCTGAACCCACCACGCTGGGCTACCGGCTGGCGCAGACCGGTCAGGATCTGCTGACGGATTGGGACGAGCTGTTACGCGTGCGCCAGGGGATTCGCGGCAAGGGTCTGCGCGGCGCGGTGGGCACGGCCGCCTCGTACGAACAGTTGTTGACCGGCGCCAGCATGAGCGCGGCCGATTTTTCGGCGCGCGTCATGGCGGACCTTGATCTGCCTGAGTATGACGTAGTGACGCAGACCTACCCGCGCAAGCAGGATTGGCTGGTGCTCAACGCGCTGGCCGGGCTGGCCGGCAGCCTGTACAAATTTGCCTTTGATCTGCGCCTGCTGCAGTCGCCGCCGCTGGGCGAATGGGCGGAGCCGTTTGGACGTCAGCAGGTGGGATCATCGGCCATGCCCTTCAAGCGCAACCCGATCCACGCGGAGAAAATTGACAGCCTGGCGCGCTTCGTGGCCGCGCTGCCGCGCGTGGCCTGGGACAACGCCGCGCACAGCTTGCTGGAACGGACGCTGGACGACTCGGCCAATCGGCGCGTGCTCTTTCCCGACGCGTTCCTGGCCGTAGACGAGATTGTGCAGACGGCATTACGTTTGCTAACAGGGCTGGTGATTAACGAAGCGGCCATCGCCCGCAACCTGGCGACCTACGGCGTCTTTGCGGCCAGCGAACGGCTGTTGATGGAAGCGGTCAAGGCGGGCGGTGACCGCCAGACGCTGCATGAAGTGATTCGCGAACACAGCCTGGCCGCGTGGCTGGCCGTGCAGCGCGGCGAACCCAATCCCCTGGCCGCACGCCTCGTGGCTGATGCGCAGTTGCAGGCGTTACTGGCGCCAGACACGATCGAGACCCTGCTCGACGCGTCGCACTACGTCGGCGACGCGCCGGTGCGGGCCAGGGCGCTGGCGGCAAAGATCCGCCAACACGCAATGGTCAGTCATGCAGGCTGAAGTACGGGAGGTAATATCCAACAGGCGGGAACCTGTCGCAGACCGAGCGCTTGCCAGTGTTCGAATTCGGTGCGCCATTGCGCAAAGACATCTCTGCCATGCAGGGGAATAGACATTACGGTCCCCCTGACAAGAATTCATCGAGTCGTATTGTAGCCGATTTTACGCAAAGAAGCAACGACCGGAGGAGGAGATCATGGAATTTGGCGTGAAATTAGCCGAAGGCAAAACGAAAGCTGTGTATGCACACCCGGATAATCCGAGCCTGGCCTACCTGGTTCACAGGGACAATATCACGGCCGGCGACGGCGCCCGGCGCAACATCATCGAGGGGAAGGGGCAGGTGGCGGGACAGACCACCGCGAACGTCTTTGCCTACCTGAACCGACACGAGGTGCCGACCCATTTCGTCTCCGCGCCGGCCGCGGACGTCACCCTGGTGCGCCGCTGCACCATGATTCCCATCGAAGTGGTCATGCGCCGCCTGGCGACTGGCTCCTATCTCAAGCGCCATCCCGATACGGCCGAGGGCCATCGCTTCGACCCGGTGCTGGTCGAGTTTTCTCTCAAGGATGATGCACGCCATGATCCGCAAATTTCGGGTCTGGAGATCGTCAAGAGCGACATTGCCAGCGATGTCGAGGTGGACCTCTTCATCCAAGCCGGCCGACAGGTCTTCGAGCTGCTGGAACAGGCCTGGGCCAGGCTGGGCATCCAGTTGGTGGATCTGAAGATCGAGTTCGGCCGCCTGCTCGGCTTCAGCAGTGACAACCTGGTGGTGGCCGATGTGATTGACAACGATTCCTGGCGCCTTTGGCCGGGCGGCGACAAGGCGCAGATGCTCGACAAGCAGCTCTATCGCAACATGCAGGTGGTGACGCAGAAGGGGCTGACCGACTTGATGGAGAAATACGAGACCGTGGCCGCGCTGACAGCCCGGTTTTAGCCATGCGACTGTTCGATACGTATGCGGCAATGCCAAATTTAGCGCACATTAGAGTTTATGACCAATAAGGTTTTTCCCCACTGACATCAAGAAATGTGCGTTGAAATGGCGTGTACGCCCCAGCAGTTGGGACGATTCAAGGGCGGTGGAGGGATGCCGTTACACGGCTTCTTATTGTGCATAAACTCTATTCAACCACAAGGAACGCAGAGAACACAAAGAAGCGGCAGATCAGACGCAAATTGGCTTCATCTCTGTGCTCTCTGTGCTTTTTGTGGTCAATAACTCGTTCGGATTTGGAATGGCTGGATCGTATGGACCGGGCTTGAAACCTGACGCCACAGCCGCGCTGATCGCACGACACTCGGAGGACAAGGGCATGAGCCATGACATCATCGTCCCCATCATCATGGGGTCAAAAGCGGATTTGAGCCACGCGCAGGCCATTGCCAGGGCGCTGACTGCGCTCGGCATTCACAGCGAACTGCGCGTCGGTTCCGCGCACAAGGCGCCCCTGCACGTCCTCCACATTCTGGAACACTACGAAGCCGATCCTCGCTCCAAGGTGTACATCACGATCGCCGGTCGCTCGAATGCGCTCAGTGGGTTTGTAGATGCCAATGTGACCGCGCCCGTCATCGCCTGCCCGCCCTACGCGGACCGTTTTGGCGGCGCGGACATCTACTCCAGCCTGCGCATGCCCAGCGGTGTGGCGCCGGCTACCGTGCTGGAGCCAGAGGCAGCCGCGCTGTTGGCCGCCAAGATTCTGGCGCTTGGACATGAGGACCTGCGCGAGCGCGTCTTCGCCTATCAGGCCGCCTTGCGCGCCACCATCGAAGCCGACGACCGGGACTTGCGTTAGAAACCCGGCTTTTGGAGAACGAGTGTCGTTTTATGAACGATGTAGATGAGTTGAGTAGCGACAAGTTTAGCGATGCGTGTGGGGTCTTTGGCGTCTGTGCGCCCGGCGCAGACGTGGCCCGCCTCACTTTTTTTGGCCTGTACGCCTTGCAGCACCGCGGGCAGGAGAGCGCGGGCATTGCGGTGAGTGATGGCAACGCAGCAGCCTTGCACAAGGGCATGGGTTTGGTGGCCCAGGTGTTCGATGAGCACAACCTGGCGCCCCTGCAAGGGCACCTGGCGATTGGTCACACCCGCTACTCCACCACCGGCGGCTCGTTTCTGCGCAATGCCCAACCCTACCTGATCGAAACCATCCACGGGCCGCTCGGCGTGGCGCACAACGGCAATTTGACCAATGCGCTGACCCTGCGCCGCGACATGCTGGAACGCGGGGTCGGCCTGACCTCCAGCAGCGACAGCGAGGTCATCACCCAACTGCTGGCCGCGGCCACCCCCTCCGGCGCCGGCAGTCCATTCGCTCGCCTCATGCCGGCCGGCACGTGGGAGGATCGCATCTCCGCGTTCATGCAGCGCGCGGAAGGCGCCTATTCCCTCACCATTCTGACCCGCGACGCAGTCTTCGCGGTGCGCGACCCGTGGGGGTTGCGGCCGCTGTGCCTGGGACGCCTCGACCTGAACGGTCATGGCGCCGGCTGGATCGCGGCCTCTGAATCGTGCGCGCTGGCGACCATCGGCGCGGCGTATGTGCGCGATGTGGAGCCGGGCGAGATCGTGCGCCTGGACCGCCAGGGGATGACATCCACCCAGGGTCGCCGGCCGGAGCCACGCGCGTTCTGCATCTTCGAGCTGGTCTACTTCGCCCGCCCTGATTCGACGATTGACAACCAGACGGTCCACCAGGTGCGCCAGCAGTTGGGCCGCGAACTGGCCCGCGAGGCGCCGGTCGCTGACGCCGATGTGGTGGTTGGTGTGCCTGATTCCTCCACGCCGGCCGCGATTGGCTATGCGCAGGCGTTGGGCATTCCGTTCAGTGAAGGTTTCACCAAGAATCGTTACATCGGACGCACCTTCATCCAGCCCGATGACCGTCTGCGCAAGGCCGGCATTGCGTTGAAGTACAACCCGCTGCCGGCCAATCTGGCTGGCAAGCGCGTCGTCATGGTGGATGATTCGATCGTGCGCGGCAACACCGCCGGGCCGCTGGTGCAGCTCCTGCGCCAGGCCGGCGCGGCCGAGGTACACGTGCGGGTGTCGTCACCGCCGGTGCAGCATCCGTGCTTCATGGGCATTGACATGGCGACGCGCGAGCAGCTCATCGGCGCCTCCAAAACTGTCGCCGAGATTTGCGAGATCATCGGCGCAGACAGCCTGGCCTATCTGTCGCACGACGGCATGATGGCCGCGATTCACGCAGGCCAGACCTCACAGGCCGGCTTTTGCCGCGCCTGCTTCACCGGTCAGTACCCCGTGCGCCTGGAGGAATGGTGGGCCAAGCGCAACGGGCAAGTTGTTGTTTGACGCGCTGTGGCGTATAATCATTTCAGGTATCATGCTCAGGATTGGCAAGCGGAGATGTCAGATGTCAGCCAAAAAGACACACCTTGCACGACACGAACGCGCTGCACTAGGTGCGCTGGTTAGACGCCTGCACCAGCGTTACGGCGGCGACTTGGAGCGTGTGGTGCTCTTCGGTTCGAAGGCGCGAGGCGATTTCAACAGCGAATCCGACCTTGATGTTTTGGTCGTTGTTTCGATGCGCAGCGGTGAGTATCGGCGCTACTGGAACGAGATCGTTGATATCGCGTGTGATGTCGAATTGGAGTATAACGTCGTAATATCACCGATCATCAAAGAAGCCGCGATCTATGCCAAAATGCGCAGCCAGGGACTTCTGTTGACGCGCAACATCGAGCAAGACGGAGTAAGCTTATGGATGACGCCGCCAAGCGCACGATTCTGCTGATTGGTTCCGGCGGGCGTGAACATGCCCTGGCCTGGAAGCTGGCGCAGTCAGCGCACGTCGGACAGATTTGGGTGGCGCCGGGCAACGGAGGCACGGACCTCGTTGGCGTCATTCAGAATGTGGCGCTCGACGCCGCGGATGGCCCTGCGCTGCTGGCGTTCGCGCAGAGCCACGCGGTGGATTTGACCGTCGTTGGCCCTGAGGCGCCCCTGGCAGCCGGCATCGTAGACCTCTTTCAGGCCGCGGGACTGCGCATCTTTGGCCCCACCCAAGCCGCCGCGCAGTTGGAAAGCTCCAAAGCCTTTGCCAAGGACTTCATGTGGGAAACCGGTATCCCCACGGCCGGCTATGCCATTTTCGATGACTACGAGGCTGCGCTTGAGTATGTGCGCCAGGTCGAGCGACCGTTGGTGGTGAAGGCCAGCGGTCTGGCCGCGGGCAAGGGGGTCATCGTCTGCGATGACATGCTGCACGCGGAGCAGGCCGTGTTCGATATGCTGCGCGCCCGCGTGTTCGGCGAGGCCGGCGACCTGATTGTGATCGAGGAGCGCCTGGTTGGATCGGAGGTGTCGCTGTTGGCCTTTTGTGATGGCACGACGGTGGCGCCGATGCTGCCGGCGCAGGATCACAAGCGCGTGGCCGATGGCGACCGCGGACCGAACACCGGCGGCATGGGCGCTTTCGCACCCGCGCCCCGCCTGACCGCAGCCCTGGTAGATCAAACCGTGCGCACCGTGCTGCAGCCCGCGCTGGATGGACTGGCGGCCCAGGGTACTCCGTTTGTGGGCGTGCTCTACGCCGGGCTGATGCTCACGCCGGCTGGCCTGCGCGTGCTGGAGTTCAACGTGCGCTTCGGCGACCCCGAAACCCAGGTCATTCTGCCTCTGCTCGCAAACGACCTGCTGGATGTCTTCGACGCCTGCCTGGACGGGCGCCTGGCCGCGTGCAAGCTGCGCTGGAAGGCGGGCGCAGCCGTCACCGTCGTCGCGGCCGCGGCCGGCTATCCTGGCGCGTATCCGCAGGGCGATCCCATCACCGGCGTGGAAGCGGCCAACGCCCTGCCGGGCGTACAGGTCTTTCAGGCCGGCGCCCGGCGCGAGGGCGAACGCCTGCTAACCCACGGCGGCCGCGTGCTGGCCGTCACCGGCGCCGGCGCGGACTTCGATGAAGCCCGGCGTCGCGCCTATGGCGGGATGGAGCAGATTCATTTCGAGGGAATGCATTTTAGGAGAGATATTGGGAGTTGAGGGAGATCGGAGATCGGAGAGCGCAAGGAGTTTTTTGCCACGAATTACACGAATTCTCACGAATTGTCCCTGTGTCAATGGGCGTCATTCGTGGCAAAGGGTGGAGATTGGAGAGCGGAGATCGGAGATTGGAGATCGGAGATTGGAGACTCAGGACCGGGAAACTTCCGCCTTCCACACACCCGGTCTCTGGTCTCTGATCCCTGATCTCTCTTTGGCTGAGGCAGGAATGAGATGACGACGTATCAAGACGCGGGGGTTGACATCGAGGCGGGCAATCGGGCGGTGGCGCTGATGAGGGCGGCCGTGCAGGCCACGTATACCCCGGCTGTGTTGGCCGGCATCGGTGCGTTCGGCGGGTTGTTCGACGCGGCGGCGCTGCAGACGATGACCGCGCCGGTGTTGGTGGCCTCTACCGATGGGGTGGGCACCAAGGTCAAGGTGGCCGCGCAGATGCAGCGTTTTGACACCATCGGCGCGGACCTGGTCAATCATTGTGTCAACGACATTCTGGTGCAGGGCGGCCGGCCGCTCTTTTTTCTCGATTACATCGCGGCCAGCCGGCTGGCGCCGGCAGAAGTGGCGGCCGTAGTCACCGGGATGGCGGACGCGTGCCGGGCCGTGGGCTGTGTGCTGCTGGGCGGCGAAACGGCCGAGATGCCCGGCGTTTATCAGGCAGGCGAGTTCGATGTCGCCGGCACGATCGTCGGCGTGGTCGAGCGCAGCCGCATCGTGGATGGCCGCGACGTGCAGGTGGGCGACGTGCTGATGGGCCTGCTCAGCAATGGCTTGCATACCAACGGCTTTTCGTTGGCGCGGCGCGTGCTTGCCGGCTTGGATTGGGCCGCGCCGCACCCGGAGTTGGGCTCCGGGCGCAGCATCGGCGACGCGCTGCTGCTGGTCCATCGCTGCTACCTGCCGGAGGTGGAGCGACTTTGGGCGGCCGGGGTGGTCATCGAAGCGATGGCGCACATCACCGGCGGCGGGTTGCTGGACAATGTGCCGCGCAGCCTGCCCGCTGGCCTGGGCGCAGGGATCGAAGCCGGCGCCTGGCCCGCGCCGCCCATCTTTGAGCTGATCCGCCGTTTGGGTGAGGTGCCGGACGACGACATGTTCCGCACCTTCAACATGGGCGTTGGCATGGTCATCGTGGTCGCGCCAGACGCCGTTGCTGCTGTGCGCCAGGCCCTGGGCGCGGATGCCTACATTATCGGTCGTGTGATGCCCTGGTCGGGCGCCGGGCCGCGTGTCATCATCGCTTGAGCGATTGAAATCGCGCCTGGTGGGCGTTCCGCCGGGCGCCCACCTGCGTGGACGCGATGCCGGCCGGCGCAGGCCGACATGGCGGCGGCACGCCTTGCATCCCGAATTCATTCGGCGGCTTGTTGTGAGGGGAAGCCATGTCTGAAACAGTGTCCCTGGCCCGCCTGGTCGTTCTGATTTCAGGCAGCGGCAGCAATCTGCAGGCCCTGCTCGACGCCTGTCAGGACGGTCGTTTGCCGGCGCGGGTGGCGGCCGTGGTTTCCAACCGACGTGACGCGTACGGGCTGGTGCGGGCGCAGCAGGCCAGCGTGCCCACCCTCTACTTCCCGCTCAAACCGTACAGCGATCAGGGCCTGCCGCGTGAAACCTATGATCGCGACCTGGCGGCGCTGATCAGTTGTTTTCAGCCCGATCTGATCGTGTGCGCGGGCTGGATGCAGGTCTTGACGCCGATTTTCATCACCCCCTTCGCCGATTGTCTCATCAATCTGCACCCGGCTCTACCCGGTCAGTTTCCGGGCACGCACGCCATCGAGCGCGCGTTCGCGGCCTACCAGGCCGGCGAAATCGAAGTCAGCGGCGCGATGGTGCATGGCGTCGTACCGGAGGTAGACGCCGGTCCCGTGCTTGATTTTGTCGTTGTGCCCTTTGATCCCCGTGACCAGTTCCATGATTTCGCCAAACGGCTGCACGCCCACGAACACACCCTGCTGGTGCGCGCCGTTCAGCGCTGGCTGGCAACTCGCCCCCAAAGGAGATATATTTCTTCATGACGATTCAACGTGCTCTACTGAGCGTGTACGACAAGTCAGGGCTGCTCGACCTGGCGCGCATTCTGGTCGCGCAAGGGGTTGAGCTTGTGGCCAGCGGCGGCACCGCGCGCGCCTTGACGCAGGCCGATCTGCCCTGCACCCCGGTTGAAGAGGTCACACATTTTCCTGAAATGCTGGGCGGCCGCGTCAAGACCCTGCACCCTGCTATTCACGGCGGCATCCTCGCCCGCCGCACGCCGCAGCACCTGGCCGATCTGCGCAAGCAGGGGATGCAGCCGTTCGACCTGGTGGTGTGTAATTTGTACCCGTTCACCCGCACCGTGGCCCGCGCCGACGTGACCGAGGCCGAGGCCATCGAGGAGATTGACATCGGCGGCGTCACCCTGCTGCGGGCCGCGGCCAAGAACTTCGAGTCGGTCACGGTGTTGTGCGATCCACAAGACTATCTGACCGTGGCGCTGCATGTAGAGAAGAGCGAGGCCGTGCCGGCCGAGACGCGGCGTCACCTGGCGCTGAAGGCCTTCCGCCACACGGCCGCGTACGATGCCGCGATTGCCACCTGGTTGGGTCGCCAGGTCGAGGGCGCCGATACTTTCCCGGCCGTGCTGACGCTGAGCGCCGAGCTGGCGCAGGTGTTGCGCTACGGCGAAAATCCCCATCAGCGCGCCGGCTTCTACCGCTGGCCCGATGCCGCGCGTGCCCTGTCCCAACTAAGCGGTGAGAAGGAAATGAGTTATAATAATTACGTGGACCTTGACGCTGCCTGGGGCATGGCGCAAGAGTTTTCCCGGCCGACGGTGGCCATCATCAAGCACACCAACCCCTGCGGCCTGGCCAGCGCCGACAGCCTGGTCGAGGCGTATCAGTTGGCCCTGGCGGCCGATCCGGTCAGCGCGTTTGGCAGCGTGATTGCCGTCAATCGCCCGCTGGACCTGGCAACCGTCGCAGCTATCGGCGCACTGTTCGTCGAAGTGCTGGCTGCGCCGGCGTACGAACCAGAGGCGCTGAAGGCGCTCAAGCGCAAGAAGAACCTGCGCGTGCTGGAGGTCAAACCGGAGGCGGTCCTGCCCTACGCCATGCGCACCGTTCATGGTGGGCTGCTGGTGCAGACGCCTGATGACACGATCGAGCCGGCAAACACCTGGCAGGTGGTGACGCAGCGCCAGCCGACGGCAGACGAAATGACCGCGCTGGACTTCGCCTGGCGCGTGAGTAAACACGTCAAGTCGAACGCCATCGTCTTCACCACGGCCAACGAGGTGGTGGGGGTGGGAGCCGGGCAGATGAGCCGCGTGGACTCGGTGCGCCTGGCTAGCCAAAAGGCCGGAGAGCGGGCCAAAGGCGCGGTGGTCGGATCAGACGCCTTCTTCCCGTTCCCCGATGGCGTGGAGGCCGCGGCCGCGGCCGGTTGCACTGCCGTGGTTCAACCCGGCGGCTCCATGCGCGACGCGGAGACGATCGCCGCGGCGGACCGCCTGGGGCTGGCGATGTGCTTCACCGGGGTGAGGCATTTCAAGCATTAGATAGGAATTGCAAATCTCGAAGCAAAAGGGGGAAAGATGTTTACGACAAGTCATGGTGTGGCGGTGTACGAGAAATTCATACTCGTGGCCGTGGAGATGGATGACGTCGAAGATTTCGGCGAAGAGGAACTGTGGGACGCGGTCGAAGAAAATGACTGGATCCTCGCACAAGATAAGCCAAGTGTCCTGGTCTACGTGGATAGCAACGACGACATCAATTACTACGGCGATGAGGACCTGGTTGACGAAGCCGCCGAAGTGAGCTACGAAGACATCGCCTGGGGTCAGCCGATCACCCTGGAGTGGCTGGAAGAGGGCGACGAGGAAGCAGAAGAGTGAGGAATGCTGAATGCTGAATGCTCAGAGCTGAATGCTTGGCGCTTTCTGCGAAAACGCCGGGGGTGCAACATTCCTCATTCAGCTTTCATCGTTCAGCATTGCCCGGAAAGGTTGTGAACCATGGCGGTCACAGATGCCGCGACCGGTCAGAGCCATGACTGGCGCCGGCTGTTCGATGTAGAACAACAAGTGCCCCTGCTGGACGGCAGCACGCGTACCTATGTCAATTTCGACAACGCGGCTTCCACGCCGCCGCTGCGGGCGGTCACGGCTGCGGTCAATCGTTTCTTGCCGTGGTATTCCTCTGTCCACCGCGGCAGCGGCTTCAAGAGCCAACTGGCAACGTTCGCCTACGAGGATGCTCGCCGGGCGACGCTGCGCTTTGTTGGCGCGGACCCTCACACCCACGTCTGCATCTTTGGCAAGAATGCCACCGAGGCGCTGAACAAGCTGGCGCGGCGTCTGCCATTTGCACCGGGACGTGACACCATCCTGGTCTCCATGATGGAGCATCACTCCAACGATCTGCCCTATCGGGCCGTGGCCAACGTCGTCCATGTCGCCATCAAGCCAGATGGCAGCCTGGATGAGGCCGATTATGAGCGCAAGCTGGCGCAGTATGCCGGGCGAGTGGCGCTGGTGGCCATCACCGGCGGCAGCAACGTGACCGGCATCATCAATCCGGCGCCGCGCCTGGCCGCGCAAGCCCATGCCGCGGGCGCGCAGTTTTTGCTCGACATCGCGCAACTGGCGCCGCACCGTCCGATTACCATGGGCAGCCTGGACGACCCCGGTCATTTCGACTACGTGGCCCTGTCCGCGCACAAGCTCTATGCGCCCTTCGGCACCGGCGCCCTGATCGGCCGGCGTGACACCTTTGCCCAGGGTGCTCCCGATGTGCGCGGCGGCGGCACGGTGGAGATCGTCACCGAGGATGGCGTCTGGTGGAGCGATCCGCCGGAGCGGGACGAAGCCGGCAGCCCCAACGTCGTGGGCGCGGTGGCGCTGGCGACAGCTATCGAGCAACTGCAAACGGTGGGCATGGACAACGTGGCCGGCCACGAGGCCGAGTTGACGACCTATGCCTTGCGTCGCTTGTCCCAGGTTGAGGGCCTCGAAATCATCGGCGACACTGACCCTGCACGCGCAGCCACGCGCCTGGGCGTCATTCCGTTCAACGTGCGCCACGTACAGCATTTTCTGGTAGCTTCCATCCTGGGCCACGAATTCGGCATCGGTGTGCGCAACGGCTGTTTCTGTGCGCATCCGTACATCCTGCACCTCCTGGGCCTCGACGCGGCGCAGACGCAGCAGGTGCGCGATGAGATGCTGGCCCATGACCGCGCCCATATGCCGGGACTGGTGCGCATCAGTTTTGGCCTGTACAACACCCTGGCCGAAGTGGATTACCTGCTGGAAGCGTTGAGCAAAATCGCCCGCGGCGACTACAAGGGTCATTACGTGCAAGATCAGACTTCTGGCGACTATGTGCCCAGTGGCTGGCAGCCCGATTTCAGGTCGTTTCTGACCTAAAAATAGCCTTGTACCGCAATTCTCCGGATTGCAGCGCCCACGACGCAAGCGGCCGGGGGTTGAGGTGAGGCCGTTCGTATGGATTGCGCTTCGAAGGAGAATGTCATGGGTCACATCGTCAATCCCGACCGATCCTACCACCTGCTGCAGCAGCGCCTGGATCGCAATGTCACCGGCGCGCCGGAAACACCGGCTTTCATGCAAATCCTCAAGCTCCTCTTCTCCCCGACCGATGCCGAGATCGCCCGTCAACTGCCGACCAACTTCACCGGGCTGACGGACCTTTCCCGCAAGCTGCATCTACCCGAAGCCGAGTTGCTCGACATCCTGAGCGGCATGGCGGAGCGCGGCTGCGTCATTGACATCGAACGCCACGGCCAACGTTACTTCTCGCTGGCGCCGGTTGTCATTGGCTTCTTCGAATTCACCTTCATGCGCCTGCGCCCGGACGCCCCGCTGCCCGAACTGGCGCGCCTGTTCGATGCCTACTTCAAAGAGGATGATCGCTTCGCACGCGCGATCTTTCAGCACGAAACCCAGATCGGACGCTCGCTGGTGCGTGAAGAGGCGCTGCCGGCTGACGTCAGCGGTCAGCACGTCGAAATTCTGGACTGGGAGCGGGCCAGCACGATTGTCAAAACGGCGACCGATGCCGCCGTCTCCTTGTGCGCCTGCCGGCATCATGCCAGCCACCTGAACGAAGACTGCGGCCGGCCGCAGCGCACCTGCCTGTCGTTCAACTACGGCGCCAAAACGCTCGTGCGCAACGGCGTGGCCGAGCGTATCACCAATAGCGAGGCCATGGACATCCTGGAGCTGGCAAAAGTCAATGGACTGGCGCAGACGGCCGACAATGTGCAGCGCAACGTCGGCTACATCTGCAACTGCTGCGGTGACTGCTGCGGCATGATGAACGCCATTCGCCGCTTCGACCTGCGCGGCGCCATCGTCACCTCGAACTGGATCAGCGACATTGACCTCAGCCACTGCAACGGCTGCGGCCGCTGCGCCAAAGTCTGCCCGGTCAACGCCATCACCATCGAGGAACAGCAGTTGACCAACCGGCGCAAGCGCTGGGCCGTCCGTAATGCCGATCTCTGCCTGGGCTGCGGCGTCTGCTACAGCGCCTGCCGCCACGGCGCGCTCTCCATGAACCCACGGCCGCGCCGCGTCTTCACGCCGGAGTCCACCTTCGATCGCATGGTGGCCATGGCCATCGAGCGCGGCAAGCTCGCCGACTTGATCCTGGACAACACAGAAGGGCTGGGCTATCAGGCCGTCGGTCGCATCATCCAGGTCCTGGAGAAATCACCGCCGTATAAAGCGGCCCTGGCCATCAAACCGCTGCGCTCCATTTTCCTTGACACCGTCGTGCGCGGCATCAAACTGGCGGCCGGCCCGGCCAGCGCGGATGTTCAGTAATTAACGCATCGTGTAAATCGGAGAAAGACGGCAGTGGTATTTCGTACTCTGGCGCTGATGCGCAAGGAGTTTCGCCACATGTTTCGGGATCGGCGCACGTTGACCACGCTGTTTGCCATTCCCATCGTGCAACTGATCCTGCTGGGCTATGCGGCCAACACCAACGTCGAGCACCTGGCGACGGCCGTCCTCGATCTCGACCGATCCGCGCAGAGCCGCGACCTGATTGCCACTTACCAGGCCTCCAACTACTTCGACATTGTCATCTATCCGGCCGATCGTCAGGCCCTGGGGCGCCTGATAGACCGCGGCGAAGTGCGCACCGGCATCGTCATTCCTCCCGGCTTCGGCACAGCCCTAACCAGGCGCGAGCGGCCGGCCATCGAGTTTATCATTGATGGCTCGGACCCGGCCATTGCCAACACCGCTTTTGCCTCCGCACAGAGCGTGGGTCAGGCATTCTCGCTTCAGGTGTTGACAGAACTATTGCACAGTGACCGCCAAGAGCAGCCTGGCGTTGATGTGCGCCCGCGTGTCTGGTACAACCCGGAGATGCGCAGCGCCAATTACATGGTGCCCGGCCTGGTCGGCATCATCCTGCAGATGCTCTCCATGATGACCACGGCCCTCGCCATCGTGCGCGAGCGCGAGCAAGGCACCATGGAGCAGTTGATCGTCACCCCCGTGCGCCCGGTCGAGATGATCCTGGGCAAGGTGACACCCTACGCCTTGATCGTCTTCATCAACACCTGTGCGGTTCTGGTCCTGGCCGTCCTCTGGTTCCAGGTGCCCATTCACGGCAGCGTGACCCTACTGCTGTTCCTGATCGCTTTCGCCATGATCTCGTCCCTGGCCCTGGGCCTGCTGATCTCAACGATTGCGCACACTCAGCAAGAAGCCATGATGTTAACCTACTTCTTCTTCCTGCCCTCCATTTTTCTGGCCGGCTACATCTTTCCCCTGGAAGCCATGCCCGCGCCCCTGGAGTTCGTCAGCCAGTTCGTGCCCCTGCGCTACCTGCTGACCATCATTCGGTCGGTGGTCCTCAAAGGCGTCGGGCTGGACATGCTCTGGCGTGAGGTCATCATCCTGGGCCTGTTCAGCGTCGGCATCCTGACCCTCGCCACCGTTCGTTTTCGCAAACGCCTGGAGTAGACGATGCCCGCTGTCGCAGTCGCTGACCCCGTGATCGTCGCCAAAAATCTTGGCCGTGCCTTCGGCTCCATCGTCGCGGTGACCGGTCTCGATTTGACCATCGCGCGCGCGGCGGTGTTTGGGCTGGTGGGGCCAGATGGCGCCGGCAAAACGACCACGCTGCGCATGCTGGCAACCATCCTGGCGCCGACGACCGGTTGGGTCACAGTGGCCGGTTTCGATACCATGACCGCGGCGCAGCCGATCAAGGAGCGTATCGGCTACATGGCGCAGGAATTTCGCCTGTATGGCGACCTGAGCGTACAGGAGAACCTCGATTTCTTCGCCGACATTTGCGGCGTGCGTGGTCGCGTGCGCCGTGAGCGCATCGAGCGCCTGCTCCACTTCGCCCGCCTGACCGAATTTACGCAGCGCCGCGCCAGTCAGCTTTCCGGAGGCATGAAGAAGAAGCTGGCCCTGGCTTGCTCGCTCATCCATCAGCCCGACATCCTTCTGCTCGACGAACCGACGACCGGGGTGGATCCGCTGGCGCGGCGCGAGTTTTGGGATATTCTGTCCCAGTTGCACCTGCAAGGGGTGACGATGGTGATCAGCACGCCCTACATGGATGAAGCTGAACGCTGCTCCGCCATCGGCCTGATGTACGAAGGACGCCTGGTGGTCAGCGGCACACCCGCCGAGATCAAGCGCCTGGTGACCGGTGAGATCATCGAGGTCTGCCCGCAGGGCGCCGGCCAGGGCGTCAACCTGATCCGCCGCGCCGAGGCGCTGGTGCATAGCCTGCCCGGCGTCATCGAGGTGCAAACCTACGGCAACCTGCTGCACATCATCGTGGAAGATGCGGCGCGTGGCATGCCCGTGGTGGCCCAGGCCCTGCGCAGTCACGGCATCGAGCCGGCCGGCTTGCGCACCACCACCGCCCGCATGGAGCAAGCCTTCATCTGGCTGATCCGCCGGCAGCAGGGACTTGGCGAGGGAACAGCATGATCGCGGTGAAGGTGGATCAACTGAGCAAACGTTTTGGCGATTTTGTGGCGGTGGACGACATCTCGTTCGAGGTGCCACGCGGGCAGATTTTTGGCTTTCTAGGCCCCAACGGCGCGGGTAAGACCACCACCATCCGTATGCTGCTCGGTCTGCTGCGCCCCAGCGCAGGCAGCGCCACGGTGTTGGGGCTTGACGTGCAGCGTCAGGCCGAAACCCTGCGCCAGCGCATCGGTTACATGAGCCAGAAATTCAGCCTGTACAACGACCTGACGGTGGACGAGAATCTGAACTTCTACGCCGGCGTCTACGGCGTGCGCGGGGCGCGGCTGCGGCAGCGCAAAGCGGATATTCTGGCGATGGCGGGCCTGGTCGGGCGCCAG
Organism: Candidatus Amarolinea dominans; assembly: GCA_016719785.1. Taxonomy (NCBI): domain Bacteria; kingdom Bacillati; phylum Chloroflexota; class Caldilineae; order Caldilineales; family Candidatus Amarolineaceae; genus Candidatus Amarolinea; species Candidatus Amarolinea dominans. Next base: position 177,217 of record JADJYJ010000004.1, on the reverse strand, counting down.
CGCACCCTCACGCGCCACCTCTCCGGCGGCTGGAAGCAGCGCCTGGCCCTGGGCGCGGCCATGCTGCACGAGCCGGAGATGCTCTTCCTGGATGAGCCGACTGCCGGTGTTGATCCCCTCTCCCGCCGCACGTTCTGGAACCTGCTCTATGAGCAGGCTGCCGCCGGCGTGACTATTTTGGTGACCACCCACTACATGGATGAGGCCGAGAATTGCCAGGCGCTGGCGTTCATTCAGCGCGGGCGCCTCGTTGCCAGCGGCTCACCGCAGGAGATCAAAGAGACGCAGATGCACAGCCAGGTCCTGGAAGTCACCTGCGATCAGCCCGATGCGGCTGTGGTGGCGCTGCGCAGGCTGGGGATTTTCGAAGAAGTGGCGCTCTATGGCGCGCAATTGCATGTGATCACGCCTGACGCCGCGGCCCGACAAGCCGTGGTGACGCAGACGCTGACCGCCGCCGGCGTCCACGTGCTGGCCCTGGCCGTCATCCCCCCCTCGCTGGAAGACGTTTTTATTGCCAGCGTTGGTGGTGCGCGGCACGTGTAACGCAATCCGCCGGATTGCGGCGCCATGCGGTCCGGAGGCGTTTTCGCAGAAAACGCGTAACTACTCAGCCATCCGTCGCCAACGATTGAAATCGGCGGCTGAAATGGCGGAAACCTGCTGAAGCAGGTTCGAAACGCCGCCCGCAACCCGCTTCCGCGGGTTTCCAGGGGTATCAGGCGTTGGATTCATCCGATGCCGGGGGCAGGCTGAGTTGTTACGAAAACGCGGAGTTGCTTTATGAAAAATCGTTTGCTGCGCCCAGCTTTGGGCATCATGCTGCTGGTGCTGCTGGGCAGCACGTGGTATGCCTGGCAGCACCCTGCTTTGATCCCAGCCGCCTTGAGCCGGTTGGGTCTGACGGTGGCCGGACCGGCGGCGAGTGACCGGCGGGCATCCGGCTTCATCGAAGCCCCCACCGTGGCCGTCGCCGGCGAAGTCAGCGGTGAAATTGCGCGCGTGCTGGTTGGCGCCGGTGACACCGTGTCCGCCGGCCAACCCCTGCTTGAGATTGACACGACCCTGCTGGCTGCCCAACTGGCCGAAGCCGACGCGGCGGTGGCCGTGGCGCAGGCCCAACTGGCGCGCATCGAGGCCGGGGCCAGGGCCGAGGAGATGCATGTGGCCGCCGCGGCCGTGACGCTGGCGGAGACGCGGCGGGATGGCGCCTGGCAAGCCTGGCAGGATGCCCTGACCTTGCAGGCCAACCCGCAAGAGCTTGATCTGCAGATCGCCAACGCCCGTAGCCAGGTGGCGGTGGCGGAGGGGCGCCTCTTGCAGGCCACGGCGCTGAAGGACGCGGCCGAGCTGCTGGCCAGCGTCCGCCAGCGCCAGGTAGCCACGATCGGCGATTCGCCGGTCGTGGGGGATGCCGTCAAACATCAGCTTGACATAAACTGGAACCTGGCGACGGCCGATGTCTGGAGCGCGTGGGCCAATCTCAATCGGGCCGGCGCCGCGCGCGATCTTGCACAGCAGGCCCTGACCAGTCTCCTGGCCGTGCGTCAGAACCCGCAGGGCGCGGCCATCCAGGTGGCGCAGGCGGAGGCCGGCTATCGGCAAGCCGCGGCGGCCGTGCCGGTGGCGCAGGCCGCGCTGGCGCAGATGCAGGCCGGCGCATCATCCACCCAACGCGACGTGGCCCAACGCGGGGTGGCGCAGGCCCGCGCCGCATCTGCGGCCCTGGCAGCCCTGCGCCCCAAGTACACACTGGTCGCGCCCGCGGCCGGCCAGGTGCTGGAGATGAGTACACACGTGGGTGAGACCGCCATGCCCGGCGTGACCCTGCTGCGCCTGGGCAATCTCGACACGGTTGACCTGGTCGTCTATGTGCCGGAGCCGAGCATGGGCGCGGTGCATCTGGACGAGGCCATCACCGTGTGGGCCGATGCGTTCCCGGACGCCCCGTTTCGCGCGGAGGTGGCCTGGATCGCTGACCGGGCCGAGTTCACGCCCAAGAATGTGCAGACGCAAAATGAGCGTGCGCAAACGGTCTTTGCCGTGCGCCTGCGCATCAGCAACCCGGCCCATGCCCTGAAGCCGGGCATGGGCGCAGAGGTAAGTTTTGATGTGGGCTTTGGCGCTGACGCCGGCCCGGGGCCGGCTGACCGCCAGCCGGCAGCGCGCGCAGGCAGCGGCGCGGGCGTGCAAGGCTCAGGCGCCATCGAAGCGGATGTGCTGGCGCTGACGAGCGAGCTGGGCGGGCGCATCGTCGCGCTCCATGCCGCCGAGGGAATGACCGTCACGCAGGGCGCCACGTTGATCGAATTGGATCGCACCTGGTTGCTGGCGCAAGAGAATCAGGCGGACGCTGCGCTGGCCACGGCCCAGGCGAACCTGGCGCATATCTCTGCGCCGCCGCGGCTCGAAGCCATCGCGGTGGCGCAGGCCGAGCTGGCGCAAGCGCAGGCCGGCCGTGACGGCGCGTACACCGTCTGGCGGTCAGTGCAGGCGGTGATCACGCAGCCGTTGGAACTGAACAGCCGCGTGGCCGCGGCCGGGCGCCAGGTCGCGCTGTGGGTGCAGCAGGTAGACGCGGCGCAGGCAGGCGTCAAGACCGCGGAAATCCAGCGCGACGAAGCTCTTCGTCACGTGGCGACGGATGACGACCGCACCCGTGCGCAAGCCGCGGCCAGGCAATTGGACGCGGCGCAGGCCAATCAGGCCGCGGTCGCGGCCGAGCTGGCCGGCGTCCGGCGTCAACTGGCCCTGCTGCAGGCCCTGCGCGCCAACCCCCTGGCCCTACAGGCGCAGGCCAACGCGGCGCAGGCCGCGTATCGGCAGGCCGAGGCCGCCGTGCAGGTGGCCGCGGCGCGGCTGACCGCGGCCCAGGCCGGGCCGCGCGCCACCGAGGTTGAGGTGGCCCAGGCGCAAGTCAACCAGGCCGAGACCGCCCTGACTACCATCCACAGCCGCTTGGCCCGACTGACGCTGACCGCGCCGCGCACAGGCGTCATCTTGGAGCAGGCGGCGCGCCTGGGGGAACTGGCCGTGCCGGGCGCGGTGCTCCTGCGCCTGGCTGATCTCGACCGGGTCAGTCTCAGGGTCTACGTGCCGGCCGGCCAGCTCGGTCAGGTGCAGATCGGGCAGGTTTTCGCCGTGACCGTGGACGCCTATCCCGGCGAGCTTTTCAGCGCCCGCGTGAGCGAGATTGCCGCCGAGGCGGAGTTTACCCCCAAGACCGTGCAGACCAGCGCCGACCGGGCCAACCTGGTGCTGGCCGTCAAGCTCAGCCTGGACAACGCCGGCCACCGGTTGAAGCCTGGCATGCCCGCGCAGATCAGGTAGAGGGGGGCTGCCGCATCCTGCGGAGTCCGCATCTGAGGATGCGGACTTCCCGAACAAGTTCGGGACTCCCGGACCGACCGCTACGGGCTGCCGAGGTGCGCAGCGACGAACATGACATCGCGCACATCCAGCACACCGTCTGGCGCCATGTCCAGGTCGCCGTTGTACGGCGCACCGTTCCAGGCATCGCCCACGGCCTGCGCGACCGCGGCGATGTCGGCGGACGTGGTCTGGCCGTCTCCGGTGACGTCGCAACAACTTTGCAGCAAGATGGAGACCCAGGGTGTCTCGCCCAGGTTGCGGTAGGGCGCGGCCAGGTCGGGATAGCCATCCTCGTTCCAGTCTCCCGCGCTGACGGCGCCTGGCTGCGTTCCCGTGGTAAAGGTCTGCGGGCTGCGCAGCGTGCCATCGCCGTTGCCCAGGTAAACCGCCACGTTGTTGTTGCTCTGGTTGGCGACGACAATGTCCTGCTTGCCATCCATGTTCATATCGGCGAAGATCACGTCGCGGGGAAAGCTGCCGGTGGTATAGATCGCAGCGCCGGCGAAGGCGCCGGCGCCGGTGCCCAGGTTGATGAGCAACCGGCTGCCGTAGATCTCGATAGAGGCCAGGTCGAGCGTGCTGTCCCCGTTCAAATCCCCGGCGGCCACGGCCTCGGTCAGAAAATTGCTGCCGGCGGCGCTGCCCGCGCTGAACGTTCCATCGCCTGCGCCCAGGAAGGTCTGCACCCCGTTGTAGTGCGACACCGCCAGGTCAAGGTGATTGTCGCCGTCGAAATCGCCCATCGCCAGGTCGGTGGCCTGCATATTCGCCCAATTGGGCATGTGTGACGGTGCGCCGAATGTCCCCTGGGCCGTGCCGGTGATGACCGACAAACCGAAGAGCACGTTGTTGGCGACGGCCAGATCGGGGTAGGTGTCCTCGTTGAAGTCGCCGATGACCACCGCGACGGGGAAACGGCCGGCCGTGGTGGTATCGAGCAGTGAAAAGGTGCCGTCGCCGTTGCCGGCGTGGATCTGGACCAGCGTGCTGTCATGGCCGCCTTGGGTGAGCACCAGGTCGGGCACGTTGTCACTGTTCAGATAGCCGGCCGCCAGACCCCAGGCGGTAATGCCCGGTCTGAACGGCTGATTGTCGCCAAAATTGCCGGCGCCATTGCCCAGCAGCACCGTTAGATTCTCTTCGCCCAGGTAGGACGTGACCGCCAGGTCCAGGTGTCCATCACCGTCGAAGTCTTGCGCGACGATGCGCTTTGGCTCTGAGCCGGCCATCTCATACGCTACCTGTGGGCGAAAGCGCACCCGAGTGGCCGCGGCCAGCGTTGAACCGGCCAGCATGATCGCCAGCACAACCGCCACCGGCAACGAAGCTTGTCTCAGACGACGCATCTGCCCGGGTAGGGCGGCCATGCGCTTACGTATATTGCTGTTCATCGTTCCTCCTGACGTGGAGCGCCATCAACCGGCGTGGTTGTGTCGCGCCCGCTCTCGCCGGCGGGCCATTTCGCTGGGGTAGCACAGGCCGAGGGTAGCCGCATGCGCACGCGCCCATTGGGAGAGCGCGGTAGGCCCTTGCCGGTTGCATCATAACATCGAAACCGACAGGCGTCAATGAATTTGGGGCGCCGGCTTGCCCTCGGCTATAATGCTACGACTGCCGAGCCGGTGCGTGGGCACGGCGTCGCGGTGAGGGAAATGAGCGCCCGCGCCAGATGAAGGGTCGCCAGATGAGGGTTCGCCAGATGAAGAGTCGTCAGATGAAAGTTAGCCAGATGAAGAGTCCCCGGATGGGATCGGGGCTTTGCAGCCCAGGGCTGACCGGCATCGTGGCCGTCTGCCTGCTGCTTGGCTCGTGCGCACGCCCCGTGGCTGAACGGCCGCCCGCGCTGGTGGTTTTTGCCGCCGCGTCGCTGACCGAAGCCTTCGACGACATCGGCGCCGCGTTCGCAGCGCAGCATCCCGGCGTTCGAGTTGTCTTCAACTTTGGCGGCTCGCAGAACCTGCGCACCCAATTGGAGCAGGGCGCAGCTGCGGATGTCTTCGCCGCGGCCAACCTGGCCGAGATGGACAAAGCCGTGGCGACCTCTCTGGTGACATCCGGCAGCGTGCGTATCTTCATGACCAACCAACTGGTGGTCATCGTGCCGGCCGCCAATCCGGCGCAGATACACAGCCTGACCGACCTGACGCGGCCGGGGTTGAAGCTGGTGCTGGCCGCGCCGGAGGTGCCCGCAGGCCAGTATGCGCGCGTGCTGCTGCGTAACCTCGACGCCATCTTCGGCGCGGGCTATGAGGCGCAGGTCCTGGCGAACTTGGTGTCCAACGAAGATAACGTGCGCCAGGCGCTGGCCAAAGTGCAGCTGGGTGAAGCCGACGCCGCCATCGTCTATGCCTCGGACGCGGTGGCCGCGCCCACCTTGCGCACGCTGGCGATTCCAGCCTCAGCCAACGTCGTGGCGCGCTATCCTATCGCCGTCCTCAGCGCGGCCGCGCAACCCGACCTGGCGACCGCGTTTGTGCAGATGGTGCTGGCGCCGGACGGTCAGGCGATCCTCAGGAAGTGGGGGTTTACGCCGGTTGATTGACGACACCTGCCCGCAGCCGCGGCCACGCCGTTCGGCGGCGCAACCATGATGCCTCACGGCCGCAGCGCGTGGTTGTTCATCCTGCCGGCCGCGGCGTTGGTGGGCCTGCTGCTCCTGCCGCTGTTGGCCCTTGTGGGCCGGGCCTTGATGGACGATTTTCTGGGCTATGTGCTGGCGCCCTCGGCCCTGGCTGCCCTGCGCCTGAGTCTGTTCACCAGCACGATCAGCGTGGCGGTCGCGGTGGCCACCGGCACCCCACTGGCCTATCTCCTGGCGCGCTGGCGTTTTCGGGGGCGGCCCTGGCTCGATCTGTTGCTTGATCTGCCGGTGGTGCTGCCGCCCTCGGTGGCCGGCCTGTCGCTGCTGATTGCTTTTGGCCGTCAGGGGACCTTTGGCGCCGCGCTCAGCGCCCTGGGGATCAGCCTGCCGTTCACCACCGCGGCGGTTGTGCTGGCGCAGACCTTCGTCTCCGCACCGCTCTACGTGCGCGCGGCGCGCATCGGCTTCAGTTCCATTGATGTGCAGCTCGAAGAATCGGCCTTTGTCGAAGGGGCCAGCCAATGGCAATTGTTCCGCTTCGTGATGCTGCCCCTGAGCGGACGCGCCTTGCTCGGAGGCGCCATTCTCTGCTGGACCCGCGCCCTGGGCGAATTTGGCGCCACCATCCTGTTTGCCGGCAACCTGGAAGGGCGCACCCAAACCATGCCCCTGGCTATCTACCTGGGTCTGGAGCGCAGCCTCGGCGTGGCCCTTGCCCTCTCCGTGATGCTGCTCGCTGTCTCCCTGGCCCTGCTCGCCATCCTGCGACGGATGGATGAGAGATGAGCACGAAGGCACGAAGGGGTACGAAGGCGCGAAGCACGAAGGCACGAAGGCGCGAAGGGCGCAAATCGAAAACCGAAAATCGGAGATTGGAGACATGACAAGTATAGAACTTATCGCCGAATTACGCAGCCATGCGAACCCGGCTGCTGTGGCGGGGATGGCGCAGTTCGGCATCAATCCGCATGACACGCTGGGCGTTTCGATCCCGGTGGTGCGCGAACTGGCCAAGCGGGCGGGCCGCGATCATGCGCTGGCGGCCGCGCTGTGGGAATCGGGCATCCATGAGGCGCGTGTTCTGGCCGCGCTCGTGGATGATCCGCGCTGGGTGACCGAGGAGCAGATGGAACGCTGGGTCACTGCGTTCGATTCCTGGGATGTGTGCGACCAGGTGTGCAGCAACCTGTTCGACCGCACGCCCTTCGCCTGGGGCAAAACCGTCGCCTGGAGCAGCCGGCCGGAGGAGTTCGTCAAGCGCGCCGGCTTTGTGCTCATGGCCGCGTTGGCCGTGCATGACAAACGCGCATCTGACCAGCAATTCGAGGCATTGTTGCCCATCATCGCCCGTGAGGCCGACGATGCGCGCAATTTTGTCAGGAAGGCGGTCAACTGGGCGCTGCGTGGCATCGGCAAGCGCAACCGTGCCCTGAATACCCTCGCCATCGCGACGGCGCAGACCATTGGGGCCATGCCAGACAAAACCGCGCGCTGGGTGGCCGCTGACGCCCTGCGCGAATTGACCAGCGACGCCGTACAAGCGCGCTTGCGTTGAGAATGGAGGCATCCTTGAGCCAGTTGCGCATTGCGCTCCTCTTTCATTTCAATCAGAATCTCAATCAGTTCAGCCACCTGGCCAGCCAGGTCTGCTACCGGGGGCTGCTGCACGTGCTGCGCCGTCATGCGCGCCTGCCCTTTGCCATTCACATCTCCGGCAGTCTCGTTCATGCCCTGCAGTGGTTCGACCCGGAGCCGCTGCAACTGCTGGCTGATGGCATCAACGCCGGACAGTTCACGCTGTTGGGCAGCACTTACGCCCAAAACGTCCCGTATGCCAGCGATGACTGGGACAACCTGCTGCAGATGACCCTGCACCGCGAGGTTCTGCAGCGCAACTTTGGCGTCAGCCCGACCCTCTTTTGGAACTCCGAGCGCTGCTGGCGCCAGAACCTGGCGCCTGTCCTCGCGGCCGGCGGTTACACCCACACCCTGATCGAGGGCGATTTTCTACGCCAGGCTGGCTGTCCCCAACCCCATGCCGTTTGGCAAACCGGGCAGGATGGGCACAGCATCACCCTCTTCAACGACGACCAACCGCTGAAGGACGCCATCAACTACGCCATCTGGACTGGCCGCACGACCCGCGCCCTCGCCTACCTGCGCGCCCTGGCCGACCAACCTGATCGCGACGCCTACTACGTCTGGTATGCCGAAGATGCCGAAGCCGTTGGCCTCTGGGGCTACAGCGACGGCGTCCTGCCGCAATCGGCCTGGGCCAATCTCGATCGCCTGCTCACCGAGCTGGAGCAGCAGCCGTGGCTGGCTATCACTGCGCCAGCGCACGCACCGGCGCCCCAGGGTTATTTGCCCACCGTGCCCGACGGGCAGGCCAGTTGGATGGTGGCCTCACTGCGCGCCACCGGCAAGCCGTATCACGAGGACGGCTTTCGTGATTGGTTTGATTTCAACGCCCGTTCGCCCAAACTGGCCTACTTCCGCCAGTTCTATGCGCAGATTCGGGCGCGCCTGCAAGCCAGCCAGGTCGCTCCGCCGGCCAACGCGGCCGCCGTGCGCCTCATCGCCCAGGCGCACCTGGCGCTGGCCACCCATCAGTTCGAGTTTGGCTGCATTGGCATCGGTGAGCCGGGCGACCGGCAGTGGGAAATGGCCCGCGCCGCGCTGGTCTGCCTGCGTGCGGCCGAGCTGGCTGCCACGGCTCTGCTGCCATCCCCGGCGCAGGAGCAGACGCTGGCTGCCGCACCTGCGCCCGCCGCGGACAGCCCGTTTGCTTGGCGCGACGCCCGGCGCCAGCAGTTGGCTCTCGCGGCCGACGCGGCGCCCGCCCTGGAGAGCAGGCTGTGGTGTGAAGATGTCAATGCCGATGGCGCGGAAGAGATCTGCCTGGCCAGCGGCCGTGTCTTTACCGTGCTGACCGCCCTGGGCGGGCGTCTCCTCTACGCGTTCGACCTGCAGGAGGGCGTGTCGTGGGTGGGCAACGAAAACGCCATGTCGCCCGCCCGTTTCAGCCATGACGGCGCCTACCCGGTCGTGACCCGCACCTGGCCCCGGCGCTGGCTGCCGACGACTGTGGATGCGAATGTCAGCGGCTTCGTGGCGCAGGCTGCCAACCCGCGGGCGTTGTGGGATCGCTTCTTGCCCAATGACTGGTGGGCCGGCGAACCGGAGACCCTGCCGGCCTATTTCGCTCCGCTCCTCGCTGCCGCGGAGCCTGCCGAGTGGCAACCGCTGGCCGGCCAGACGCGTGCCCTGGCCGATTACTTGTGGGTGGATGACCAGCTCGTGCTGCAGCCCGGCCAAAACGTGGCGTGGGAGGTGCAGATGAGCGACCGCTCTGTGACATTTTCCCAGGCGCTCGGCCTGCCTTCATTACCGCCTGCGCTGGCGCTCAGCAAACAAATCAGCCTGTACCAGGATGGCCTGGAGGTCGTCTACCGCCTGCACCACACCGGCGCGGCGCCGACCTCCGTGCGCCTGGTGATCGAAAATGAGTTGTGCCCGGCCAGCGTTGATCTGTTGGACGCCGGTCGCGCCGCGGTCACCTACTGGCAGGCCGGCGGATTCCCGCAGGCCGACGCGGACGCGGCCACCCGCGGCGTGTTGAATCGGGCCGCCAACTACCTGGTGGTGTTCCAGGCACAGCCTGCGCCTGACGACGTGTCCGGCGCCGATGGCCTTTTTGCCCTGACCCTGGCGCCGCAGTTCTCGTGGAGCCTGGCGCCTGGCGAGCACGCCGTCCTGGGTTTGCGCTGGCGTGCCCTGAGAATCGGCGCCTAAGCAGCGGCTGATGACCAACACGAAAGACGTCAAAGACGCAAGCGCCACCTTGAAGCACCCTTGCGCCCTGGCGTCCCTGCGTTGAGATGAATCGCGTCCACGCTGCTGTGGCTTTACCAGGAAAGGCCGCGGCGGTTTCTGTAAGGTAGTTGTAAAGCACATCTGGCAAAACTTGTGCTATCATTCCCGCATTCGGAAACGGTCACTTGAACCAGGGAAGAAGAGGGAGTGAATTACATGATTTGCACGCAGAATCGGCAGCAGCAGGGGATCGTTCGTGTCGCGGCCGCGTTGGTCACACTCGCCAGCCTGGGCATCATGCTGGTGGCGACGCTGGCCTGGGCGACTCCCGCGGCGGCTGCCACCGGCGGTCAGGTCATGGGCACCGTCTGGGTAGACAACAACGGCGACGGTGTGCGCAACAGCGATGAAACCCAAGCCCTGGCCCATGTCACCGTTGCGTTGACCGACAACAACGGCACCCTGGCTGGCATGGTGACTACCGATGAGCAGGGCCGCTATGTGGCGGGCGGGCTGCTCCCAGGCCTCTACCAGGTGTCAGCGCAGAGCACCACGACTCTGCTGACCAGCACCCCGGAGCAGCGCTGGGTCGGCATCCGCGAGTCACAGACCACGGCCGTCGTAGATTTTGGTTTTGTGACGCCCACCACCCAGGCGCTCGTCAGCTTCAGCGTGACGGTTGGCGCCCCGTTCGTCGAGATCATGTGGCGCACGGGCAATGAGAACGAAGTGCAAAACTTCAATATCTACCGCAGCGCGCCCGACGGCTCTGACTTCGTTCTGTTGACGGCCCAACCGCTGGCGCCCCACGGTGTTCTCACCGTCTACTCCTGGTATGATGTGACCGCAACGCCCGGCAACCACGTTTACTGGCTGGAGTTCAATTATGCTGAAGGCCCCGTGCTTTTTGGGCCTCGCATCGCCACCGTCAGCACCCCAAGCCAACATCTCTTTCTCCCGCGGATTGTTCGCTGATTCACTCGGTCGCCCGCTGCGGTCGCGATGCAGCGAGCGAGCGAGCGAGTGGCTCAGCGCCTCATTGAGCAGTCACAGCGCCCAACATACGAAAAGTCCCGACTCCTAGCCTGGAGTCGGGACTTTTCTCGTTTGTGGCAATGCTTGTGCATCGTACTGTAGCTTCACTTTCGTTCATGGTATCTTCGCTCCTTCTGATCCATATCGCGTGCGCTCAGGATCAGCGCTGTATGGGCTTGCTTGTGAACGATGTTGCCAGCGCCTGATCATCCAGGAATTCAACAGGAGGTTTATCGCGGCCAAGCTCCCACAGCAGTGAGTAGAACCAGACGCCGCTCTCACCAATCGTAAAGCTCGCCGGACTCCAAAACGGACGAATCTCTGTTCGATATTCTCCCTGTTCATCCAGGATTTGAAATTCTGCGGCCTCCTCCCTTAATTCGGGGTCATAATAAGCCGGCCACCCCCAAGCCATGCCCCTATATTCTTGCCCTTCGACGTGCAATCGTTCAGCCAACAGACGGACTTCGATTAGATCGGGCGTCGAGACAGGCGCAATAACTGTCTGGTTGTCGCCGTTATGATGAATTGCTGCCTTAATATGAATCGTGTTCATCGTTTGTTCAGCTCTTTTTGCCAGGTTGCCACAATCAAGGAACGTTTTTCCTCAACGAGCCGTTCGACTTCGTTGAGTTCGTGTTTTCGGTAGCCTTGGTTCCAGGCCAACGCCAGAGGTTCTATCCAGAATTTCGCCTCGTTTCGTCCATTGCGCACATGGACGTGGATTGGTTCATTCAGGTCGAACATCACAAAGAAGAAAACATAACCCTTATAGCGAAAAATCACAGGCACGGGACGCACCTCGAATCGAACTTTTACCCACACTAATCACAGCTATGAGCCCATTCAATGCGATGGGGAACACCACCGCACGTCTTTAGCGAAAGAAAAATGTCACGGCCCGCGACAGGCGCAATCTCGTCCAACCACAAGTTGACCAGCGCCTCTGGCAAGAGGGCACGTTTACGCGCTTCGGTTTCAATCCGAAAGAAGAGATCTGGATCCAACGTTACGCGCGGCCGGCGCGTCGCCCTCACCGTGAACTCTACCTCATGCGTCTGGTCCCAGTAGTCGGCTAGACTGTGCGTATCCCAAAACTCAGCAATCTCCTCTAGCGTTTCGGCCTCGGAAATGCTTGTGCGTCGTACTGTAGCTTTACTTTCGTTCATGGTATCTTCGCTCCTTCTGATCCATATCGCGTGCGCTCAGGATTAGCGCTGTATGAGATCGCTTGTGAACAAAGAAGACGATTAGATAACGTCCCGCATCGGTTTGTCCCGCTGCGGTATAGACATCGTCACCTGACCTATGGATACTGTTATCATACCGCACAGGAGAATATCTGCCAACTATGGTTATTGCCGTTTACGCCCTTGGTTTGGCGGCTATCGAGCCAACGCTACGCGTGTACAGGAATTCCGGATCCAAGTCCAGTCCATTTTCCCATTCTACGGTATCAAAAGAGACACTGACCTGCTTGAAAATTTCGATGTTCTTTAGTTCCGCAAACCGGCCAACGTCCAGGTACGGCGTCATGTCGAACAACCGGCGCTCCTTATTGTCGAATGTCAATACCAGTTTGTAATCGTTTGTTGCATGAACTTCGGCAACTCCAGCGTACATAGTACAGACTCCAAGAACCCTCTACGCCGCGTGTTTGATCGCCTCGACCGTCGCGGGGTTCTCCAGCGATGACAGGTCGCCGGGGTCGTGACCCAGGTAGGCGGCGCGGATGACGCGGTGCATGACTTTGGCGTTGCGCGTCTTGGGCAGCGCGCTGACGAACTTGATCGCCTTGGGCTGCAGGGCCTTGCCCATCTCCGCAATCACCATCGTTTGCAGCGCCTGGCGCAGAGCTTCACTGGGTTCCTGTTCCGGGCGCAACACGCAGAAGCAGACCACCTCCTGGCCCTTGATCTCGTGCGGCACGCCGATGACGGCCGCCTCGATCACGGCCGGGTGGCGAATCAGGACCGATTCGATCTCGGCCGGCCCCAGGCGCTTGCCCGCGACTTTGATCGTGTCGTCCGAACGTCCCAGGATGTACCACAGGCCGTCCTCATCAATCGCGGCCCAGTCGCCATGCACCCACACGTCCGGGAAGCGCGACCAGTAGGTGTCCAGGTAACGCTGCGGATCGCGCCAGAAGCCGCGCGTCATGCCGATCCAGGGCTGGCGCACGACCAGTTCGCCCACCTGGTTGCGCACGGAGCGGCCGTGGTCATCCACCACATCGGCCGCCATGCCCGGCGCCGGCCCCGTAAACGCACAGGGCTTCAGCGGGCCTAACACATGACCCATGACAATGCCGCCGGAGATTTCGGTGCCGCCGGAGTAGTTGATGATCGGTTTGCGGCCCTCCAGCACGGTGTTGAAGAACCACAGCCACGATTCCGGGTCCCAGGGTGAACCGGTGGAGCCGGCCAGGCGCAGGGTGGAGAGGTCGTGCTGCTGAACCGGCGCCGCGCCGTGCGGTCGCAGGGCGCGGATGAGCGTGGGCGAGACGCCGAGCGCGGTGACGCCATGCTGGCTGACCAGCGCCCAGGTGCGATCCACGCCGGGAAAATCGGGCGCGCCGTCGTAGAGCAGCATGGTGGCGCCCAGGAGCAGCGTGCCAAAGACCAGCCACGGCCCCATCATCCAGCCCATGTCCGACATCCAGTAGACGGTGTCATCGTCATGCACGTCCAGACCGAAGGCCATGTCCTGCGCAGCTTTGATGGGAAAGCCACAGTGCGTATGCACCGCGCCCTTGGGCCGCCCGGTGGTGCCGGAGGTGTAGATCAGGATGGCCACGTCTTCGGCGCGGGTGCGCTCTGTCTCGGCCCGCTGTGGTTGACCGGCCACCACGTCGGCCCACCAGTGATCGCGGCCGGCCGTCCAGGGAATCTCGTGCTGCGCCCGGTTGACCACAATCACGTGCTGCACGCTCGGAACGTGCTGGAGCGCCTCATCGGCCACGGGCTTCAGCGGCACCACGCGGCCGCGGCGCAAAAAGCCGTCGGCCGTGAACAGCGCCTTCGCCTCGCCGTCGGCCAGGCGGTTGGCCACCGCGCCTGCACCATAGCCGGAGAAGAGCGGCAGAATGACGCCGCCGATCTTGGCAATCGCGAGCAGGGCAATCACCACTTCGGGAATCATGGGCAGGAAGAGGCCAATGGCATCACCTTTACCCAGGCCCAACGCACGCAGCCCCGCGGCCATGCGGTTGACCTCACGATAGAGGTCGCCGTAGGTCAGCACGCGCACCTGGCCTTCCTCGCCTTCCCAGCGCAGCGCGGCGCGGTTGACCGTGGCGGTGCCTTGCCATTTATCCAGGCAGTTGTGAACGATGTTCATCATGCCGTCTACGCACCACACCGGCCACTGGATGCCGCGGCTCGTATCCACGATCTGACGGTAGGGCACGTCGAACTCGATGCCCAATTCGGCCAGCACTGCTTCCCAGAACCAGCCGATGTCGTCGGTCGAGCGCCGGTGCAATTCTTCTACCGAGCGCAGGCCGTGCCGGTTCATGAACTGCTGCAGCCGGCTGCGCGCCACCACCTCAGCCGATGGCCGCCAGACAATCTCCCCCCCGCCCACAAACGAAAATTCATCAGGCATACCGATCTCCGATCACAAAATCCGCTTTCCCAATAACGAACAGACCAACTCCACCGCCAGTTCCGCGGTCTTGTTGCCGTGATCCAGGATCGGGTTGATTTCAACCACGTCAACGGCGGCCACGCGGCCGGACTCGGCGAGCAGTTCCATCAGAAGGTGGGCTTCGCGGTAGCTGAGGCCGCCGGGCACCGGGGTCCCCACGCCGGGCGCGAAGTCCGGGTCGAGCGCGTCCATGTCCAGGCTGATGTGCAGGCGCGGGAAGGCGGCCAGGCGGTCGAGCACGCGGCGGGCGATGCGCGCCATGCCTTGTTCGTCAATCTCGCGCATCGTGAAGACCGTGATGCCACTCTGCTTGAGCTGCCGCCGCTCCTCGAGATCCAGGTCACGCACGCCGATCATGACGATCTGCGCTGGCTTGAGTTGGCTGCGGCGCCCGATCTCGGTCAGGCTGGCTGCGCCGCGGCCCAGGAGCGCGGCCACCGGCATCCCGTGGATATTGCCGCTGGGCGTGGTCTCCGGCGTGTTGAAATCGGCGTGTGCGTCAATCCAGAGCAGGCCCATCGTTCCCACGCTGCCGGTGCCGGCGACGGTTCCGAGGGCGATCGAATGATCTCCGCCCAGGAAAATCGGTGTATCCGGCCCGGCCGCCAGGGCGGCCGCGCGTGTGTACAACTCCTGCGTCACCTGCTCGATGGCCGGCAGATGGCGCAGGCCGTTGACGCCGGTGATCGTCTCGGTGGAGGCTTCGGGCACCGGCACATTGATGTTGCCCTCATCGGTCACCTCGTAGCCCAGGTGCTCCAGGTGCGCCTGCATGCCGGCATAGCGCAGCGCGCTCGGCCCCATGTCCACCCCGCGGCGCTGCTGGCCCAAATCCATGGGTACGCCGATGATGCGCACACCGCGCCCCCCCGCAGTCTCAGGTTGCTGACGCAAAGCCCACCACCTGGGGATCGCCCCACACGGCCCAATTCCAACGCGCATCGCCCAGGCCGTCGGTCACCAGTTGCACGGTGACCTCGCGGCCGGCCAGCGATGGCAGCACGACCTCCACGGGATCCCAGCGGCAGGACGCTTTGAGCGTGCTCCACAGTTTGTGCCCATTGATGACCAGCCGGAAAGCGACCGGGTTGTTGTCCGAAATCAAGGCGCCGTCACGCACACCGACGCTGCCGCGGAAGTGCAACCGCTCCACGGCCATGGGTACCGTGAACTGATACTCGACCACGGCCGCGCCTGCCACGGGCGGGTGCTCCCAAATGGCCGGGCGCAGCTCGCCGCCGCTGGAGGCCGGCCCTATCTTGATCTCCATGCCGGCCGGAGCCTGTGTGGAGGCCTGGCGGGCGCTGGCGAACTGTTCCACCAGGTCGAAGCGCCAGACTACCTGCGGCTGGCTGCCGTCCAGCTCCTCCAGCGTCGGCGAACGCCACTGCTCCTCCTGCCATTTCAGGAAGCTGACGAATTCGGACAAGCGCACCAAGCTTTCTTCGTTCAAATCACTGATGCGCCGCGTGATCTCGGCCAGAATCTCGGCAAACCCATCCAGTTCGTCACCTGTTGACATGACGTATCCCTCTTATTTCAGCACGTCGTTCAGCGTCGGGCTGCCGATCTCTTGCAGTTCGTAGCCCACGCGCTGGGTGGGGCGGTTGATGCGCATCACGCGGCTCAGGTCAATGGGCGTGGCGATAATGACCAGGTCGCACGGGGTATTGTTGATCGTCTCTTCCAGGTCGGCGATCTGGGCATCGCCGTAGCCCATGGCGGGTAGCACGGCGCCGGTGCGCGGATATTTGGCGTAGGTATCGGCGATCGTGCGCACGGCATAGGGGCGCGGATCAATGATCTTGGCTGCGCCGAAGCGCCGCGCCGCCACCACCCCGGCGCCGTAAGCCATCTCGCCATGCGTCAGCGTTGGCCCATCTTCCACCACCAGCACCGCCTGCCCGCGGATGGCCGCAGGATCGCTGACCGTAATCGGTGAAGCCGCTTCGATCATGATCGCCTTCGGGTTGACGCTGCGCACGTTGTCGCGCACGCGGCTGATCGCGTCCAGGTCGGCCGTGTCAACCTTGTTGATCACCACCACGTCGGCCATGCGCAGATTCGCCTCGCCGGGGTGATAGGCCAGCTCATGACCGGCGCGGTGCGGATCGGCCACCACAATGAACAGGTCCGGCTTGTAGAAGGGAAAATCGTTGTTACCGCCGTCCCACACCACCACGTCCGCCTCTTCTTCGGCCGCGCGCAGGATACGCTCATAATCCACGCCTGCGTAGACCACAACCCCGCGATCGAGGTGCGGCTCGTACTCCTCACGCTCCTCGATCGTACACTGATGATCGTCCAGGTCCTGATAGGAGGCAAAACGCTGACACGCCTGTTTGACCAGGTCGCCATACGGCATGGGATGACGCACGGCCGCCACTTTTTTGCCCTGGCTGCGCAGGATGTCGCACACGCGGCGGGTGGTTTGGCTCTTGCCTGCCCCGGTGCGCACCGCGCCGATGGCGATGACCGGCTTGCGTGCGGTCAGCATGGTGGCGTGCGGTCCCAGCAGGCGAAAATCGGCGCCGACGGCCAGCACCTGCGACGCCTTGTGCATCACATACGCGTGCGCCACGTCGCTGTAGGCAAAGATCACCTGGTCAACCGCCAACTGGGCAATCAGGGGGGTCAGGTCGGATTCAGGGTAGATTGGGATGCCATGGGGATAAAGCGGGCCGGCCAGCGCGGCAGGGTAGCGGCGGTCTTCGATATTGGGGATCTGCGTGGCGGTGAATGCGACGACTTCGTAATCGTCGCGCCCGCGAAAGTAAACATTGAAATTATGGAAGTCGCGCCCAGCGGCGCCCATGATCAGAACTCGTTGCTTCGCCATTGAATGTTGGTCCTTTCCGGTGGACGGTTCCGAGTCGGTGCTGCTTTGCATCTCTCGACAACGGTCGTGCCGACTCACGTCATATCAGGGTTTTTTGCCTTTGCGCTCAGCGACGACCACGCCCTTGTTGACGATGCTGCCGAGCACACCGTTGATAAAGCGTGAACTGCTGTCACTGCCGAAATCTTTGGCTAATTCGATCGCCTCGTTGATGACGACCTTGACCGGCGCGTCGCCGGTGATCATCATTTCACACAGGGCCATGCGCAGGAGATTGCGGTCAATGACCGCCACTTGGTCTAACGGCCATTCGGGTGCGTGCTGTTGAATAATGGCATCCAGTTTGACCTGATTTTGCAGCACGGCAAAGAAGAGGCGTCGCGTGAACGACTCTCTCTCGACATCCGGCGGCTCCTCGGCCAGGCGGTTGTCAATGACTTGCTGTGGGTCGTGATGGACGCTGTCCGTTTCATAGAGTGCCTGGAGCACCATGGTCCGGGCCTGCCGGCGGGCTGCTTTCACGCTGTTAGTTCCTCTGTTGTTCTTGACCCGCCGCCTCAGCGACGGTGTGTACGAGGCTCTGTGGCGGTTTCTTGAGCGCCGCTGCTGCCCAGGTCAACAGCATCAATATGGACGTTGACCTCGCGCGCGGTCATATCCACCATCGTTTGCAGTGCGCGCGTGATCTCGCTCTGCAGGGTTTCGGCCAGCTCGCGCATGTTGGTCTGGCCTGATACCACCAGGTACACATCTACGCCTACGCTGTGGTCCTGGGCGATCTCGATGCGCAGGCCCTTGGCGCTGGCGCTGCGCGTCTTTCCGCTGCCGGCACGCCGGGCGATGTTGCGGCTGGACAGACGTACCACGCCCGGTTGACTGAGAACCGTTTGGCGCACGATGCTCAGGAGCACCGCGGGTACGATCGTCACATGGCCCAGGTGTCCGCTGTCGTTGCTGGCGCCGTATTCGCTGGTGACAATCTCAGTGGGTTCTGGTTCTTGTTTCATAAGCACCTTGTTCCGCGTCCGCCTCAAGCATCGTTGGGGCAAACCCCTACTGCATGACCAGGCCGCCATCCACGCTGAGCACCTGGCCGGTGATGAAGCTGGCGCCGCTGGAGGCGAGAAAGGCCACCGCTTCGGCGATGTCTTCAGCGGTGCCCAGGCGTCCTAGCGGCGTCGCGGCGATGGTCTGCTGCCGCGCCTCTGCGGGCAGCACGTCGGTGAGCGCGGTGGGGATGAAGCCGGGCGCCACGGCGTTGACCGTGACGTTGCGCGAACCCACCTCCTTGGCCAGGCTCTTCGTGAAACCGATGATGCCTGCCTTCGACGCGGCGTAGTTGGTCTGACCGGCGGCGCCGGCCAGGCCCACCACCGAGGTGATGTTGATGATGCGGCCGGACCGCTGCTTCAGCATGGGGCGCAGCACCGCTTTGGCGCAATTGTACGCGCTCTTCAGATTGGTGGTGATGACCGTGTCCCAGTCGGCTTCCTTCATCATCATGATCAGATTGTCGCGCGTCGTGCCGGCGTTGTTCACCAGGATGTCGACGCGGCCATAGGCGCCGATGGTTGCCTTGACCAGGGCGGCCGCTTCAGTGGTGTTGCTCACATCGGCCTGCACCACCAGGGCCTCGCCGCCGGCCGCACTGATTTCAGCCTGCAGCGCTTCTGCTGTGTCGGCGCTGGCGCGGTGGTTGATGACCACTTTGGCGCCGCGCGCGGCCAACAGCCGGGCCACGGCCGCGCCAATACCGCGTGAGGCGCCGGTCACGATGGCAACTTGACCGTCAAGCGAGTTCATAGCGTGCCTTTCTTTTGGTTATGAGTTCACACGAGTGTGCGCATCTGCTCGATGCCTGCCGGATCGCTGACACTGAGTGTGCCCACGTCCTTGACAATGCGTTTCACCAGCCCGGTCAACACGTTGCCCGCGCCGATCTCGATGAACAAGTCAACGCCTGCGGCGGCCATCATGCGCACCGAATCCTCCCAGCGCACACCGGCCGTCAGTTGCCCCACAAGCTCGCGGCGAATCTCATTCACGCTGGTCAACGGCAGGGCGGTGATATTGCTGACCACGGGCACGCGCGGGGGCTTGAGGGGGGTGGACATGATCGCCCGGCCCATTTCCTCGGCGGCCGGCGTCATCAGCGACGAATGGGCGGCGATGCTGATGGGCAGGCGCATGGTCTTGCGCGCGCCATAGGTCCTGGCAATCTGTAGGGCCAGCGTCAGGGAGGCTTCGTCGCCGGAGATGACCACCTGGCCGGGGCTGTTGTAGTTGGCGACCTGGAGCACGCCGCCCGTTTGCCCGCGCACGTCCGCGCAGACGGCGTCCACCGTGTCGGCATCCAGGGCAATGATCGCGGCCATACCGCCCGGGGCCGTCTCATCGGCTGCGTCCATCAGCTTGCCACGCAGGCGCACCAGGGACACGGCATCGGCAAAACTGAGCACGTCCGCGGCCACCAGCGCGCTGTATTCGCCCAGGCTGTGCCCGGCGACGAAACGGGCCGGCGGCGCCTGACCGAGCGCAGCCGCGACCGCGCGCCATGCGGCGACACTGGTCACCAGTAGGGCCGGTTGGGTGTTGATGGTATGGTTGAGCGCCTCAGCGGGGCCATCGAAGCAGAGCGACGACAGGGCGAAACCCAGAATCTCGTCTGCTTCGGCGAAGGTGGCGGCGGCTACGGCATGGGCGGCGGCCAGAGCCTGCCCCATTCCGACAGCCTGTGATCCCTGACCAGGGAAGATGTAGGCAAGGTGTGGCATAGTCGGTTGTCAAGCGATCGCTACGAAAGATGAAGGACGAATCTACGCTGCCAGGAGCTACGCTTCGTCCTTCATCTGCTTCATCTACTGTATCTACTTCTACTTCTACTTCATCTACAGGTTGCAGCGACTTGCAGTCGTCCGGTTCACTTACGCAGACGGCTTCTTCTTGTCCTTCGCTTCCTGCTTGACGACTTCCACGCCCTTGTAAAAACCACAACTGGGGCAAACCTGGTGTGCCAGGCGGGGCGTCTTGCAATGGGGGCACTCGATCAATTGGGGCAGGGTCAGGGCGTCATGCGCGCGGCGGCGATGAGTGCGGCCGTGTGAAAACCGATGTTTCGTTAATGGTGGCATTGGTTGACAATCTCCTCTTTACTTTTTTGATGTCTTTTTTAACAGGTGACTCAAGTCCGCCCAGCGCGGGTCTTCTATTTCCGTTTGGCACTCGCAAGGGCCTTCGTTGAGATCTTTTCCACAGGTCGGGCACAGTCCCCGGCAGTCTGGCTGGCACAAGACCGCCGGTGCGGCCGTCAACAGCAAATCCTGGCGGATGATTTCACCCAGGTCCAGGATGTGATGCGCATTGATGAGCAAGGCCGCATCTTCCTCGGCTGCCGTCGGCAGCGGTGTCCCGGTCAAAACATCCACCGTGGACTTGAACTCCTCTTCCATTTCGAAGTCAGTCGCAAGGGCCAGCGGCTTCAGGCAGCGTTTGCACTCGGTGGCCACAGTTGTTTGCAGCGTGCCCGTGGCCAGCACTCCGCCGGGAATGTGCAAGAGCTGAACACGTCCCGAGACAGGGGCAACCAGCGGTAATTCCGCCAGCAGCTCCTGTACATCCTCTTCCAACTCATACCGCCGCGTCGCACCAACCGGTTCTTTGAGAAGCTGTGCCACATTGAATTTTAGATCCATCGCACACCTTTTCGACCGCGGGGGACGCCATCACTTCCTCTGCTGATCGGCAGGAACACATCACCGGCTGCCAATCAGCATGACATTATAGGCGAGAGTGCGCCGGTCGTCAAGAAAAGTGGGCACACCTGCCGGAGATGAAAACGCTTCGTCGTCACGAATTCATTCGTTCGGGCCGCTGTCCGGCTTGAGCACGGCAATCCCGTTGCGCACCTCGGTCAGCATGTGCTCCAGGTGCTCACCCAGGTTTTGCAGCGAGTGGATGGCATAATCATCGGCGTCGTGGTGCAACTGCGCCACCTGTTGCTCGGCGTCCTGCACCACGGCCGCGGCCCGCTGCTGCGCCGCTTGCATGATGCCATGCTCGGCGACCAGTTCCAGCGCCCGCTCACGCGCACGCGTCACGATGCGCTCGGACTCCTCTTTGGCCTGGGCCAGGACGCGCTCACGCTCTTGCACCGTGCGTTGGGCCTGTTTGACCACCTCTGGCACCGTCATGCGCATCTGATCAATCAGCCGGATGCAGTCGGCCTCGCTCACCAACAGCCGGCTGGTCAGGGGGACGCGCCAACTGTTGTGCAGCATGCTCTCGAACTGGTCTACGAGCTGCAGAATTTCCATGCCAATCTCCACCTCTCCGATCTCTATCTCTTGACTCCGATGCAGCGGGCGATGTCATCGGGGCGAGAGACGCCAACTTTCCCCGAGTTTGCATCTCTACTGCAAGCGGGAATAGACTTCACTTTTCCGCCTAAGGGGTCAGGCGCAATTCGTGCCCGCTTGCAGTATCTCATGTGGCGGCTTTCTGCTGCAGCGCTGCTTCGACGTGAGGGGGCACCAGATCGCTCACCGGCCCGTTGAGCAAGGCCACTTCCTTGAGAATGGTCGAGCTGAGGAACAGGTATTCCAGGCTGCTCATCAGGCCGACGGTCTCCACGCCGGGCGCCAATTTCTTGTTGGTCAAGGCCAGTTGGAACTCGAATTCGAAGTCAGAAATGGCGCGCAGGCCGCGCACCACCACGCTGGCGCCGATCTGGCCGGCAAAATCCACCGTCAAGCTGCTGTACAACTGCACCGTGACATTGGGTAGATGGGCCAGCGCCAGGCGTGCCATCTGCGCGCGTTCATCGGCGCTGAATAACAGACGCTTGGCGGGGCGGTCGTACAGGCCAACGATGACGTGCTCGAACAGGCCGGCCGCCCGTGTCGCAATGTCAATGTGCCCGTTGTGAATCGGATCAAAGGTGCCGGGATAGAGGGCAATGGTCATGGTGCTAACTCACATCTCCTTGATCGCGCCAAAAGTGGTCAAGCCGTGTGGCAAGGCCGCGCTGTTCCGGTTGGCTGAGGGTCGCGTCAAGCTCCAGCAGTTGCTGCGCTTCGCTGCGTGCCATGTCCAGCAGGCGCACATCACCCAGGCTGGCCATGTGCAGACTGGGTAGGCCGCTCTGGCGTGTCCCCAGGAAATCGCCGGGGCCGCGCAGTTGCAGATCAATCTCGGCCAGCTTGAAGCCATCCTGCGTCTGCACCATGGCCCGCAGCCGTTCATCTTCTGTCTGATCGGTACGCTCGACGAGCAGCAGGCAGAAGGAGGCAAACTCACCGCGGCCGACGCGCCCGCGGAACTGGTGCAACTGGGCCAGGCCAAAGTGATTGGCGCCTTCCACCAACATGACGGTTGCATTGGGTACGTCAATGCCAACCTCTACCACCGAGGTGGAGACCAGCACTTGCGTTTCGTTGCGCGCAAAGGCCTGCATTACTGTTTCCTTCTCGTCGCCCCTCATGCGGCCATGCAGCAGGCCCAACGACAGCCGCGGGAAGACCTCGCGCTGCAGGCGTTCATGCTCGGCGACCGCCGCCCGCGCCTCCGTCTGTTCCGATTCCTCAACCAACGGGCAGATGATGTAAACTTGGCGGCCCTGGGCCACCTGGGACTGCACGAAGCCGTATGCGCGCTCGCGTTCGTCCGGATGAATCACATAGGTCTTGATCGGCTGGCGACCGGGCGGCAGCTCGTCAATAATAGACAGGTCAAGATCGCCATAAACGGTCAGCGCCAACGAGCGCGGGATGGGGGTCGCGCTCATCACCAGCAGGTGGGGTGTCAGCGGCTGCTCCTGGGCGCGTCCCGCTTGTTTGAGCGCGGCGCGCTGCTCCACGCCAAAGCGCTGCTGTTCATCTACCACAGCCAGTCCCAGGTTGGCAAAGGTGACGCCCTGCTGAATCAGTGCATGGGTGCCAACGACCACCTGGATTTCCCCGTTGGCCAGGCGGGCAACAACAGCCTCCTTGTCTGCATCCTTCAGGCTGCCGGTCAACAGCGCCAGCGACGGCGCTTCCAGGCCCTGTTCGGTCAGCCGTGCAAACAGGCGCGTGAGGCCGGCAAAGTGTTGCTCGGCCAGAATTTCCGTTGGCGCCATCAGCGCGGCCTGCCTCTGATTTTGCGCGGCAACCCACATGGCGATGGCGGCCACCACCGTCTTGCCAGAGCCAACATCGCCTTGCAGCAGGCGGCTCATCGGGCGCATGTCCTGCATGTCCTTCAGAATTTCGCCCAGGGCGCGCTGCTGCGCAGCCGTCAGGGTGAAGGGCAGGCAGGCCTGGAAACGCGCCAGGTCTGGCTCAGTGACGACCAGGCGCGACGCCGGTTGTCCGCGCCACAGGTTGCGGCGACGCAGCGCTCCGATCTGGATCATGAACAGCTCGTCGAAGGCCAACCGCCGGCGGGCCTGCTCCAGTTGCTCGGCGCTGTCAGGGAAGTGGACCTGGGCCAGGGCTTTGGCCAGTGACATCAGCCGGGTGGAGGCCAGGATCCGGTCGGGCAGGAAGTCGGTGATGTGACTGGCCCAGGCATCCACCACCTGCTTGATCCGCTGCCGCAGCCAGCGTTGGCTCAGGTCTTTGGTCAGCGGATACATGGGCACCAGGCGGGCCGTATGCACCAGTTCTTGATCCAGCGGCTCCCACTGGGGGCTGTTCATCACCAGCCGCCCCATGTAGAGGTCGGTTTTGCCGCTGAGGGCCAGCACGCGACCGGGCTTGACCTGATTCTTCACGTAAGGATTGAACCAGGTCACCTGAATCGTGCCGCTGGCATCGGCCACAATGGCCTGGATGACATGGCGGCCGTTGAACTGGGAGCGCTCCTGCACCTCCCAGACGGTGCCCAGAATGGTCACCTCTTCGCCGCGGGTCAGCGAGGCAATGGGTTTGAGGTGACTGTAGTCAACGTAGCGATGGGGAAAGTGCCAGAGCAAATCCTCGACCGTGGCAATGTGCAGGCGCTCCAACAGCTCGGCGTAATGAGGGCCGATGCTGGGCAAACTGGTGACCGGCGCCTGCAAGCCCAGGTTGAATTCGCCCGTGGAGAGGCCGCGCGCGCGGCGCGCCGGTGGGCGGCGCTCAGGGACCGGGCGCGGCGGGGCGGCGGGGCGCTCAGGCTGGCTGAATTTGGCCGGCGGCCCCCCAGGCTTCGTGCCGACCGGAACTTGTTTCTGTCCCCCCTTGCCGCCGGCCGCGGGTCGTGCGGGCGGTGGGACCGGCTTCCTGGCGGCCGCGGGTTGGGCCCGCGGCGGGGCAGGCGGCGCGGCCTTGTCCGGGCCGCGTGGTGGCCTGACTGGGGATTGAGTCTGCGCCGGCGCCGGTTTTTCTTTTGGCGCGGGCGGCTGCGCAGGCTGAGGTTGCTGGCGCATCTCCGGGCGCGGCGGTTGCACCTTGCCGCCGGTTTCCTGGGCGGTGGCCGGGCGCGGCGGTTGCACCTTGCCGCCGGTTTCCTGGGCGGTGGCCGGGCGCGGCGGTTGCACCTTGCCGCCGGTTTCCTGGGCGGTAGCCGGGCGCGGCGGCTGCACCTTGCCGCCGGTTTCCTGGGCGGTGGCCGGGCGCGGCGGTTGCACCTTGCCGCCGGTTTCCTGGGCGGTGGCCGGCCGCGGGCTGACCGGTTGGGCAGTGATTGGCGGGGACGCGGGCAGGCCCATGCGCAGCACGATGTCGTTTAGCACACGCGCGCGCGCCTCCGGGTCCGGCATGGTCGGATACCCGGTGAGCAGGGAGACGATCTCCGCAATCAGCGGCGCGCCGTTGGGAATCTCCTGGCGTGCATCCTGTTCCCAGCGCGCGGCAAACTTGTCGAGACCGCCGATGACGGCCTTGTTGCGATAGCCCTGGCGTTTTTCTAACGCCAGAATCTTGCCCAGGCGCTCGAACGCACCTGGTAGCTCCGACTTGCTTGTCATGCTAAATCTGACCTTCGTAGACAATCACACCGATGGCGCTTGGCCCCAGATGACAGGCCAGCGAGGGACTGTAGGTGTAGACAGGGATTTCCCGATTGGGCAATTGATCGTGTAGATGCTTGAGCAGGGTCTCTGCCTCCGGGTTGAAACCATGCTGGAGGATTGCCATCTTGTGGATGGTCGAGAACTCGCTGATGAACTCGGCCAGCTTTTCGGCTGCACGCTCGCGCGTATGCACCTTTTCCGCCGGCAAAAGCTCCCCGTCCTCCACGGTCAACAAAGGCTTGATGCCCAGCATGGTTCCCAGGAGGGCCTGGGCTTTGCTGATCTGCCGGCTGCGCTCCAGATAGCCGAGTGTTTCCACAAAGAAGGCGCCGTACAGATGCGGCACCATGCCGCGTACCAGGCGCACCACTTCATCGAGTCGCGTGCCGGCGGCGGCCGCTTCGGCTGCGGCTTCAACCAGGATGCCAAGACCAAAAGAGACCATCTGCGAATCGAGGATCGTGATCCGGCAACGGCCCAGCAGGTTGGCGGCCGCGGCACGCGCGACGCCACAGGTGTCGTTGATGCGCGCTGACAGGTGCAGCGATAGAATCTGATCCGTTTCGCGGTGCAAGCGCGTGTAGAGGTCGGCCATTTCTTGCTGCGGCGGCGGCAAGTCAACCGGCAGGGTATTGCTGCGCTCCAGGCGCGAGAAGTAATTTTGCGCCGTGACGTCCACACCTTCACGGCTGATCCGTTTGCCCTGTTGGATGCGCAGAGGAACCACATGGATACCCAGGCGCTCGACAACTCCGGGCGTGAGTTGGGCGTTGCTGTCGGTGACAATTTTTACCATAGACACAGGAACGACTCCAGGCAGCGATTATTCGGCCGAAAGGATGTAATGATAGTGCGGCTGTCCGCCGTTGACCAGTTCGATGGTCTGGTCAGGATAGGTGACGCGCAGAACAGCCTGCAGCGCCGTCGCCTCGGCTGCGGTCACCGGCTGACCGTGGTAGATCGTGATGATCTCGCGGGTTTCTGCCTGCATTTGGCGCAGCAACTCCAGGGCGACTTCCTGCACCTGGTGGCCATGGGCGGTGAGCACGTCGTTGAGCAGGCCGATGACTTCACCGGCTGCGACCCGGATGTCATCGAAGGTGGCGCTGCGCACAGCCACCGTGATTTCACCCGTGTCAATCGCGGCCAGGGCGCGGGTCATGGCCGCGAGGTTGTTTGCGACGCTGTCCGCGGGCTGAAAGGCAATGAGCGCGCTGATGCCCTGCGGAATGGTTTTGCTTGGGACAACATGCACGCGCTTGTGCGCCAGGCTGCTGGCCTGCTGTGCCGCCATCACGATGTTGCTGTTGTTCGGCAGGATGATGACATCCTCGGCTGCGCTTGCCTCCACCGCGGCCAGCAGCTCTTGCGTGCTCGGATTCATCGTCTGGCCCCCGGCCACGACCTGGCTGGCGCCCAGGCTCTGGAAGACCTGCTGCAGACCCACACCCGGCGCCACCACGATCGTGGCAATGCTGGCGGCGGGCAGCGGCTGCGCATCGGTGTGAGCCGGATTGCGGCCGGCCAACGGTCCGTCACCGCTGCCCTCGCCATGCACAAACTCCTGAAACTGGGCATCCATGTTTTCGACAATGATGCGGCTCATATGACCGACGCTGACGCCGTAGTTGAGGGCAGCGCCCGGCTCACCGGCATGCAGGTGAACCTTGACCGCAGTCCGGTCGCCCACCACCAGCACCGATTCACCCATGCCCGTAATCACACGGCGAATCTCATCCACGTCCAGGTTGCTGCCTTGCAGGATGAACTGAATGTCGAAGCCGTACTCGCCCTCCAGCGCGTCGGCTTGACCGGCAAACGCGACCTGCCGGCTGCTGTCCTGTGTCACGCGTTCCCCTTCCAGGGCACGCGTCATGCCCTCCAGAAGATAAAAGAGGCCTTTGCCGCCGGCATCCACCACGCCGGCCTGCGCCAGAACGGCCAGCAGACTGGGGGTTTTGGCCACGGCCTCAGCCGCGGTGTGGGTGATGCGGCGAAAGACAAAGCGCAGGTCATGATCGAGCTGCGCGGCCTTCTCGGCTGCATCGGCCACCAGGCGGATGACCGTCAGGATGGTGCCTTCTACCGGCTTGACGACGCCTTTATAGGCTGTGTCGGATGCCAGCCGCAGGGCATGCGCCAGTTGGTTGGCGTTGCAGGTGGTGTTTTGTTCCAGGCCCCGCGCCATGCCGCGCAAAATTTGCGACAGGATCACACCGGAATTGCCGCGCGCGCCCATCAGGGCGCCGTGGGACGCGGCCTGCATGATCTTGCCGAGGTGGCCGCCATCCACCTTGACGATTTCCTCCCAGGTTGATTGCATGGTGAGCAGCATGTTGGTGCCGGTATCGCCATCGGGCACCGGGAAGACATTGAGCGCGTTGACACTTTCGTGGTGCTGCGCCAACCACGCGTAACCGGCTTCGAACAACTGACGAAAATCGGCCCCATCCATGCTGGCCACATCTGCCCCCGGAGGGTACTTGTCGGCCAGCCGGGGCGCAGGTTGGCTCTGTGGTAAAGATGTTCCTGTCAAACCTGGAATCTCCTGTCTGTCACGCGTGCTTCTCTCACGCCGAGTGGTCGCCGCCGTTCATGCGCAGGCCTTGCACATGGACATTGACCTCTTGCACCGGCAGCCCCAGGGTCTGTTCCAGGGTAAATTTAACGCGATTCATCACGCTTTGGGCTACCTCGGAGATGCGGGTGCCGTATTGGACGATGATGTAGAGGTCAATCGTGATACGATCGTCGTCCATATGCACGGCCACGCCGCGGCGCGCGCGCTCACCTTGCAGCATCTCGCTGATGCCGTCAATCAAGTTGCGGCTGGCCATGCCCACCACGCCGTACGACTCCAAGACCGCTTCGCTGGCAAGGGTGGCAATGGCCGTCGGTGAAATCTCGATGCGTCCTCGTTTGGTTTCTTCCATGATTTCTCTCATTCGCCTTATCCTGGTTTCCGAACCTGGTTTCTCCACGTGCATACCGCGCCTACTGACCCTTTTGGCGAAAAAGCCATCGTGTGGTAAGATGACCCTCAGTGAACGGCACGACTTTGGGCCAACTGCCCTGCAACTTTGCGGGGCGTTTATTTTGCCCGACAGTCAGGCGCAAGAATCAGAGTGCGACGGCTTCTCGCTGCAAGAGCATAGGTGAAACCGGCGCCACGTCCTTGGGGGGTTCGACATGGCAATGTGTGAAATGTGCGGCAAGAAGCCGCAGTTTGGTAACCGGGTGAGCTTTTCGGCCCGACACACTCGTCACATGTGGCGGGTCAATATCCAGCGCAAGACCATTATGGTGGATGGTCAATCACGCCGGGTTCGTGCATGCACCAAGTGCCTGAAGACGCTGCAGAAAAAGGCCTGATGCCTCAGCACTTTATTTAGCGAGCGATCAAGAACGCCAGCCGTTTAACCACGGTTGGCGTTTTTGTTTAGCCTGCCCCATCGCGTGACTGCACCTGCTGGCGCAACTGCCCACAACCGGCGTTGATGTCCACGCCGCGGCGCAGGCGCAGCGTGGACGAAATGCCAGCCTGCTGCAAGGTGTCGAGAAAGGCCTCGGTGTCAGCCTTGGTTGAAGGCTGATAGGCCGACCCGCGCACCGGGTTGAGCGGGATCAAATTGACATGACATAACATGCCTTTCGTGATCAGGGCCAGGCGCTGCGCATGCTCCTGCCTGTCGTTGATGCCGCGCATCAGCGCGTATTCGAAGCTCAGCCGGCGGTGGGTGCGCTCGGTATACGCACGACAGGCGGCCAGCAGCACGGCCAGCGGATAGCGCCTGTTGATGGGCACCAGCCTGTTGCGCAGCTCGTCGCTGGGGGCGTGCAGGCTGACGGCCAGGTTGACCTGCAACGACTCGCCGGCCATGCGTTCGATCATGGGCGCCAGGCCCACGGTTGACAGGGTGAAATGCCGAGCGCCCAGCCCAAAGCCCTGGGCGTCGGTCAGGGTATACAGGGCCTGCCACACTGCCCTGTAGTTGGCGAGCGGCTCGCCCATCCCCATCAGCACCACGTTGGTCACCTGCGCCGGCCGCATGATCGGCAGCGAATCGGTCCCGCCGGCCTCCGGGTCGCCCATCCAACGCGCAAAATAGAGCACCTGGGCGGCAATTTCACCCGCCGTGAGATTGCGCGCCAGCCCGGCCAGCCCGGTGGCGCAGAAGGTGCAGCCCATGGCGCAACCGGCCTGCGTGGAGATGCACAGCGTGCGCCGCCGGTCGTACAGCATCAGCACTGCTTCGACCGTCTGCCCATCGCGCAGTTGAAAGAGCACCTTGTGCGCCAGGAGATCGGCCGATGCCGTTTGGGCCACCGGCTTCAGCGGCTCGATGGTGGCATCCGTGGCTATGCGCGCCTGCAAGGTGCGCGGCAGGTTGGACATGGCGGCCGGATCGTTGGCCTGGCGTGCATAGAGCCAGTGCCAGAGCTGATCGGCCCGGAAAACCGGCTCACCCCAGGCCTGCACCTGCGTGCGCAACTGCTCTAATGTTAGATCGAGTAGACGAATCATGCTATCACGGTTGCCAAATCTGCTGGCAGATGGCGACTTTCCCTGGGCTACGCGTTTTTTGCCCGCGTCCAAACGCCAACGAGTATACCGCACGCCGAAAGGGAAGTCAAAAAGAGGTCGAATTTGTGTCTGGCTCGTTCAGGGGGTTGTCGCCGCGAGATGTGCGACCAGGAAGTCAACGATGGTCGCGTTGATCATCTCGAGAGCGGGGTCGAGGGGGCCGCCGACCGCAACCAGGGCATGGCCGGCGTTTCGTTGACAACCTGGCCTGTGATCGTTATAATGTCAAACAAAGGAGACTGAGCATGAATCTGCGTATCCCCGGCCCCATCCCGGTTCACCCGCGGGTGATGGCGGCCATGAATCAGCCGATGATCAATCATCGCGGCCCCCGTTTCAGCGCCCTTTTTGGCGAAGTGGCCGACGGCCTGCGCTGGGCGTTCGAGACCAGCCAGGAGGTGCTGGTGCTGACCAGTTCTGGCACTGGCGGCCTGGAAGCGGCCGTCGCCAACATCGTCAGCCCGGGGGACCGTGTCCTTTCGCTGAGCATCGGCAATTTTGGCGAGCGTTTGCGCACACTGGCCCGTCTTTACGGAGCGCAGGTGACCGCGCTGGACGCGCTGGCCGGCCAACCGATAGACGTCAGTCAGGTGCGCCAGGCGCTGCAGGAGAATCCTCCCTTCCATGCGCTGCTGGTGACGCATAACGAGACCTCCACCGGCGTCACCAATCCCATGCGTGAGATCGCCCTGGTTCTGAATGAGTTGGGTGAGGCGCGTCCGCTCACCATCGTGGATGGCGTGAGCGGCGTTGGCTGCCTGCCCCTGCCGATGGATGAACTGAGCCTCGATGTGGTGGTCAGCGGTTCGCAAAAAGCGTGGGGCCTGCCGCCTGGCCTGGCCTTCGTGGCGGTCAGCGAGCGGGCCTGGCCGGTGATCGAGCAGTGCCGCTCGCCGCGCTTCTATTTCGATCTGCGCCAGGCGCGCAAATCGGCCGCCAGCCGGCAGACGCCCTGGACGCCGGCCGTGGGGCTGATCTTTGGCCTGCACGAGGCGCTGATCATGATGCGCGAGGAAGGGTTGCCTGTCATTCACGCCCGCCAGCGTCGCGTAGGTGAATTCACGCGGCAGGGCGCGCGCGGCCTGGGCTTGCAGTTGTTTGCCAATCCAGCTTTCGCCTCCAACGCGGTGACCGCCATTCGCGTCCCGCCTGGCGTCGAAGCGGCCAAACTGCGGGCACGGCTGCGCGACGAGTTCGGCCAGGAGGTGGCCGGCGGTCAGGGTGCGCTCAAGAACGACATCTTCCGCATCGGCCACATGGGCCAGGTGACAGAAGCGGACATCCAGCCGGTGTTCGACGCCCTGCGGCAGATACTCCAGCTCGTCTGAGTAATCAGCCGCCCCGTGAATGAATTCACGGTCTGATACACCAAAACCTGCTCAAGCAGGTTGGTATTGGGTGCGACGACTCAATTCGTGTCATTCGTAGCAGTTTCGCACACCACGGAGCAAGAATCCTGTTCATCCTGTCCAAATCGGCCTGCAGGGTGAGCAGAACTCGGCCGGCGCCACGGCCTGGGACTGGACAAGTAAGCGGTGCGCTGCTTGTTGAGGTCCTTGAAAACCTGGCTTGTCGCGGTCGAGGGACCCGTGACAAAAGCTTCATTTGACAGCCTGTTTGCGACTCACTATAATGTATGCTGCAAGTGGGAATAGACTTCACTTTTCCGCCTAAGAAAACAGGCGCAATTCGTGCCCGCTTGCAGCATACCATCCGTTCTTCTCCTTGAATCAGTGCAACAATCGTAAACACAAATTGCAGTTGAAGCACTTGCCCAGCCAGGCGGCGCGTTGAAAGAGGACGCGGGCGCTTGGGCGGTCTCCCCACAAACACTGCATGACAGGAGGCGCCTTCCATGTCCTCATCGTCGTCATCGTCGTCATCGTCATCGTCGTCATCCGCTTTGGCACGTGATCCGGCTCTGTTGGGCTTCGTCACCTTCATCGTGACCCTGGTCATCCAGGCATTTCACGCCTCCGAACATATCATGCAGATGCTCCAGAAGTACGTCTGGCATCTGACCCGTTTTCCCGGTTTGCTGGGTACCTGGTTCGATTTCGAGTGGATTCATCTGCTCTTGAACCTGGCTATTTTTCTATCTCTGCTGGCCACCTGGATACTCTACACCAAGAATCCTGCCATGTGGCGCGACAGCGCGCTGGCGGCCGCCATGCTGGCCTTTCTTCTCTACTTCCAGGGCTACCACGTCCTCGAGCACTACATCCGCGTCCTGCAATACCTGCAGGGGGTGCCCTCGCCCGCACCGGGCATCCTGGGTCGCATCTTTCCTGTACTCGAATTCCATTTCTTCCTCAACACCGTGTTGACAACGGCCATGATCGTTGCCTTCGTGGGTTTCCAACCCTGGCGTGTCGTTACTTCTCGCAGAAGCCAGCCTCTGCAACCGCGCAGGGCACATTAGAGACGGTAGATTTGGCGTCATCGAAATAAACCGGTCCGCGCCTGGCCTCCCCAACTCGCTTCAACCGAGGTCACGCCCGGCGTGACGGCGACGAGGCAAGCAGGTAGCTTGCGTGACGGCGACGAGGCAAGCAGGTGGCTTGCGTTACAAGGAGGACCGATGAAACACCTATTCGCCGCCCTGGCACTGTTGGCGGCTGGCTTGCTGCTGTGGTTCGTCATGGGCCCCTCCGCGCACGAGGTGGTCTCCACAACGTACGGCACCGAGGTCGCAGAACTGGTCATTGTGCTGGCCCTGGTGGCGGCCGGGGCCGTGCTCTGGCTGGCCTTGAACGCACCGGGCGCGCCGCGCGTGACCAAGCCGCGCCCCGCACGCCGCACCCGGCAGCTCGTGTTTGCCGTGCTCATCCTTTCACCCCTCTTCTGGGGTGCGCTCATGTGGCCGCTCTTGCGCCCTTCCCCGCACGATCTGCGCAACTGGCGCTCTCTTGTGCCCGAATGGGCCGTCTCCGCCCTGGTCAACGTCGGTTTCGCGGCCTCGCCCCTGACGCCCGTCAACCCCGACCTGAACGGCGATGGTCAGGTAGACATCCGCGACATCCAACAGGTCACCGCCTGCTGGATGCGCTCCCCCACAGATCCTGGCTGCGACCCGGCCGATCTCAATCGCGACCAGGCCATTGACGTGCTCGACATCTCCATCGTCGCCCAGGCCTGGCATCACACCACAACCACGCTCGTATGGACCAGCCCCACCTACAGTGAACGCGATGTCGCGGTGACGCGCGAAACGATCTTCCATTTCAGCGCGCCCCTGGACATCGCCGGTGTCGTGCCCTCCACCTTCACGGCCCAGTTCGCCGGCCAATCGCTCAGCTATTTCCTCTACGTCTCAGCCGACGCCAGGACCGTCACCCTCTTCTACGACCAGTATTTGCCGGCCAACGCGCGCATCACCATCACCATTGATGGCGATGCCCTGGCCGATGCCCAGGGCTACGCCATTGACCTGGATGGCGACGGCGCGGCCGGCGGCGACGGCACCCTCGTCTTCGACACCCTCACCCTGACCATCCTGCCCGACACCGTGGTCTGCGGCCATGTCTTTGCCTCCGAACTTGCGCCTGGCGGCGGCGGCTCGGTCAACGTCCCGCTGGAAGGCGCCACCATCACCGTGGACGGCGCGGAAGCCACGCTGCGCGACACCACCGACGTCAATGGCGATTTCTGCCTCGATCCCGCGCCCGCCGGCAGCTTCTTCGTTCACATTGACGGCCGCACCGCCGTCAACAACGTGCCGCCCGGCGCCTACTATCCGTTCGTCGGCAAGCGCTGGGATTCAGTCCCCGGCGACACCACCGACATCGGCAACGTGTACCTGCCCCTCATCGAGCCTGGCACCCTGCAAAACATCAGCACCACCGAGCCGACCACGATCACCGTGGCCCCCTCGGTCATCGCGGCGCACCCTGAGTTTGCCCTGGCGCACATCGTCGTCCCCCCCAACAACCTGTTTGCCGACAACGGCGTGCGCGGCGGCCTGGTTGGCATGGCGCCGGTGCCCGCCGACCGCCTGCCCGGCCCCTTGCCGCCCGGCCTCGACCTGCCGATCGTCATCACCGTGCAGACCAGCGGCCCGAGCAACTTCGACCTGCCGGTTGCGGCCTGTTTCCCCAACCTGCCCCTGCCGGCCACCGGCCAGCCCCTGCCGCCTGGCGCGGAAAGCGCGCTGTGGAGTTTCAACCACGACATTGGCGAGTTCCAGGTCGTGGGCGGCATGCACGTCTCCGCCGATGGCACGGTCGTTTGCACCGACCCCGGCGAAGGCATCATTGCGCCTGGCTGGCACGGCAGCATGCCCGGCACCACTCCCGATTCGGGCGATGACGGCCCACCCTGCGAGCGTGATGCGGCCGGCTGCGCCTGGGGCGCGTACACGGCCGCGGCCGACTGCGCGATGGCCTTCACGCCCCTCGGCTGTATTGGCGGCGGCCTCTACGGCGCCTTCGCCACGGGACGCGATTGCGTGCTGGCGTCCAATTGGCAGGCTTGCGCCATGAGCGCCGCAGGAAATATGGCCAGCGGCATCTCCGGCTGTGCGGGCTACGGTAAGATCTCACAGTTGATCACCTGCGGTTTGGGCCTGGCCGGCCTGGCCGATGCCTGCGGCTGTCAGCCTGACTCCGATCCGCCCCCGCGGCCGCCGCGGCCCACACCGCCGCCGCCGACCGACACCCCCGAACCCACTGACACCCCTGAACCCACCGACACACCGGAGCCGACCGACACACCGACCCCGGCGCCTACGAACACGCCAACCGACACCCCCACGCCGCCGCCCACCGCGACGGCTACCTTTACCTTTACGCCAGGCCCGTCATCCACGCCGACCGACACGCCTCCGCCCGGCGCGACGGCCACGTTCACCCCGCCGCCCACCGCGACGCCGACGCGCCCGCCCACCCATACGCCGACGGCCACCCGCACGTTCACGCCTACGCGCACCCCTACGCGCACGCCGACGCCGACCGCCACCCCCGGCGTGCCCAACAACAACGCGCTCACCGTTGTCATCAACGAGGTGGCCTGGGCCGGCACGGCCGCGTCGTTTGCGGATCAGTGGATCGAACTCTACAACACGCGCAACTACGCGATTGACCTTGCCGGCTGGACCCTGCGCGGCTCGGGCAATGTCCCCTTGATTGCCCTGACTGGCACGATTGCCGCGAACGGCTACTACCTCCTGGAACGCGACGACGACAACACCCTCTCCGACATCACGGCCGACAAGATTTTCAGCGGCGCGCTCAGCACCTACGGCGAGCGCCTTGTGCTGATGAACGCGGCCAACGAGATCATGGACACGGCCAACAACGACGGCGGCCCCTGGCCCGGCGGCGAAATGAGCGAGGACGCGCTGCGCACCCTGGAGCGACGCTCGGCCGCCACCGTGGACATGGACATCAACTGGGGTTCCAACAACGGCATCCTGTACAACGGCCAGGACGCCAACCAGAACTGGTTGTTCGGCACCCCGGGGCAGCTCAACTCCCTCTCGTTCAGCGGCGCCACCGATGTGCATTACCTGGCGCAGCTCGACCTGATGACCACATTCCAGGATTATGTGGTCACAACCACCGGCTCGGCCATCTGGACGAGCGTCGAGACCGGCATCGGCCCGCCCGACGCCTCGATCCTCATTGACCAGCAGATCCAGGCCATCCTGGTGCAGACCTACGCCGCGACCGCGCAGAACTCGGCCGGCGGATTGTTCATTGTTCCGAGCGAGGCGGCCGCCATCCTGGCCCTGCCGCGGCCGGCCGGCCTGGCCCAGGGCGATGTGCAAGCCCTGATTGACCGGCTCAACCTGACCGTTGACCTGTGGAACCAGGGTCTCTTCACGCACGCCCAGGCCGGACGCAGCGATTTCATTGACCGCGAGGCGCTGACAACGGCCATCACCCGCGTGCTGGCCGCCATTTCGCAGCTGGAACTGGCCGGCAACAGCTCGCAGTTCAGCTACCTGGCGACCTTTACCGAGTTCCGCGCCGTCACCACCGCGCGCCTGGCCGTGCCGGGCGACATCAGCGACCGCTCGCGCATCTACTACCGCCTGGAGACCGGCGGCGAGGGCGGCAGTCCGGTCTTGCGCGGCCGCATGCGCCGCGACGGCCGTTTCGACATTGCGGCCATCGCGCCCAACACCTTCTTCCGCGTCTCCTACTTCGACCCCACGACTTTCAGCTACGGCTACGTTTCCTTCGTCTCTGAACGCTCCGGCCGCGTGACCAACATTCCCCAGGTGTTGCTCTACCCCCTGGAGACCGAAACCGATACGGATGGCGACGGCCTGCCCGATGTGGCCGAAACGGTCGTGGGCACCTCGTCCTCGAACCCTGACAGCGACGGCGACGGCATCAGCGACTGGGCCGAAATTCAGCAGAATACCGACCCGCTCAGCGGTCTGCCGGCCCGCACCGGCATCATCGCCAGTGCAGACACGCCCGGAACGGCCGTTGATGTCTGCGCCTTCAATGACCTGGTGGCTGTCGCCGACTCCGCCAGCGGGATTACGCTGTTCAACATCTACCGCGGCACGAATCCGACGATCATTGCCCAGGTGAACACGACGGGCAGCGGACTGCGCGTGGCCTGCGCCGCCCGCTATGTGGCGGTCGCCGACGGCAGCTCGGGCCTGGCCATCCTGGATGTGAGCAACCCGACTGCGGCCCACATCCTGCACCAGGTTTCCCTGGGCAGCACGGTCAACGCGGTGGCAGCCGGCGGCGATGTCGCCTATGCCGGTCTTGCCAACGGCCACGTGGTTGCCGTAGACATGGCTACCGGCGCCGTTCTCAACCAGAATACCCTGACTACGGCCGGCATCAACGACCTGGGGCTGAGCGGCGATTACCTCTACGCGCTGGTAAACGACCGCGTCTTTGCCCTGCTCCTGAATCAGGGAGTCATGTCGCTGACCGGCCTGGCGCCCTCGCCTTACGTGGCCGTCGGCAACAAGCGCCTCTTCGTGGGGCTGAGCACGCTGTACACCATTCACAACAAGGGTTACAACACCTTCAGCCTGGCGAACCCTGGCCGGCCTGTGCTCGTGGCTGCCAGCAACAGCGCGCAGTTCGGCTGGCGACAGATCGTGGACAACGGCGCGGGTCTGGGCGTGGCGGCCGTAGGCGCTGCCTTGAACTACGACGGCTCGCACAATGTTTCGCTCTACGATGTCAGCAATCCGGCCGTGACCAATCAGTTCCTGGCGACGATCCTGACCCCCGGCCACGCCGACGCGGTGGCGCTCTACAACGGCCTGGCCTACGTGGCCGATCACAACAGCGGCCTGCAGGTCATCAACTACCTGGCGTACGACAGCCAGGGCGCGCCGCCCACGATTGACCTGGCGGCCGGCTTCTCCCTCAACCCCGCGCAGGCGCCGGCCAACACCCCGTCCTGGATCGGCGCCACGGTTAGCGATGATGTCCAGGTGCGCAATGTCGAGTTCTACCTGGATGGGCAGAAGGTAGCTACGGACGGCGCTTATCCCTTCGCCTATTACTTCACCACGCCGCCCCTTTCGGCTTCGACCTTCAGCATCCGCGCCCGCGCTAGCGACACCGGCGGCAATGTGACCTGGACCGCGCCGGTCACGGTCAGCCTGATCACGCTGCCGCCCCCGCCGCCGCCCGTCAACCTGACGCTCACCTCCACCGGTCTGCCCGCCTCCATTCAGATCGGCGCGACGACGAGCTTCACCCTCACCGTGACCAACAACGGCGCCAATGCAGCCACCAACGTGACGCTGAGCGATGCACTGCCCATCGCCGGCGTCGAAGCCACCCTGCCGACCGCCAGCCAGGGAACCTGTACGCTCAACGGCAGCGTCGCGACCTGTTCCCTGGGCATGCTGGCGCCCGGCGCATTCGCAACCGTCGCCACCCATTTCGCGCCTTTCTACACCGGCAGCATCGTTCACAGCGCCAGTGTGCAGGCCGACGAACCGGACACGAATCTCACCGATAACTATCTCGATGAGACAGCCAACGTTACCCCAGCCTATGTCAGCGGCGTCATCACCCAGGACACCACCTGGCGCGGCCAATACTACGTCCTGACCGCGGACGTGGTCGTCACCAGCGGCGTGACGCTGACCATTGCGCCCGACACGATCGTCAAGGGGCGCATCAACAGCGAGCTGCGCGTGCTGGGCCATCTGGATGCGCAGGGCACGACGGGGCAGCCGATCATCTTCACCTCTGAAGCTGACACGGGCCGCGATCAATGGCAGGGGCTGGTGTTCGACGGCGGCACCGGGCATCTGCGCTACGCGACGGTCAAGCGGGCGGGGAACGGCAACAGCATTCTCGGCACGGCCACCAGTTCGCCGGGCAGCAACCTTGCGCTGCGCAACGTACTGACGGGCGAGGTACGCCTGGAGGAGAGTGTGGTGAGCGATGCCCTGGCCACCAACGGGGTGTATCAGTACACGGACTACGGTCTGTATGCGCTGGACAGCCGGGTGGTGGTGAGCAACAGTCTGTTCACGAACAACGGCAACGACAGTGCGGATTATGCACTCTATGTCACCGGCGGAAATAGCGAGATCACGGTGGTGGGGAACAGCTTCCAGGCCAATGCGGCGTGGGATGTGGGCGTGCCGGCGGCGCTGGTGCAGGAGGTCAGCGGGAACACGTTTGCAGGCGGCACGCGCAGCCGGGTGGTGGTGGCGGGCGGTGTGCTGACGCCTGGGGCGATCCTGCGCTACCAGGACGGGCTGACCGGCTACGAGCTGCCGAACAGCGTGACGGTGCCGGCGACGGTGACGCTGACGGTCGAGCCGGGGGTGATCGTGCGCGGTCGCGATGCGGCGGAGCTGACGGTTCTGGGGCATCTGGATGCGCAGGGGACGGTCGGGCAGCCGATCATCTTCACCTCCGATACCGACAGCGGCGGCGATCAGTGGCGGGGGCTGGTGTTCGACGGCGGCACGGGGTACCTGCGCCAGGCGACGGTGCGCTATGCGGGGAACGGCAACAGCATTCTGGGGACGGCGAACAACTCGCCGGGGAGCAACATTGCGGTGCGCAGCGTGCTGACGGGCGAGGTGCGGCTGGAGGAGAGTGTGGTGAGCGGGGTGCGTGCGACATCCGGCGTGTACCAGTATGCGGATTACGGTCTGTACGCGGACAGCAGTCATGTCACGATCAGCAACACGCTCTTCAGCAGCAACGGCAATGACGGCGCGGATTATGCGATGACTATCAAGGGGGCGTCGAGTACGATGACGCTGAGCGGCAACAGCTTCAGCGGCAACAGCAACAATCGTGTGCTCATCGCAGGCGGCGCCCTGGCCTACGGGCCGACGCTGACGCCGCACGCGGGGTTTGCGGGCTACGAACTGGCGGATGATTTCATCGTGGGGCAGGGCGTCACCCTGACGGTGCAGCCCGGGGTGACGGTGCGCGGCCGCGTCGATGCGGAGCTGCGTGTGCTGGGACACCTGGCGGCGATAGGCGAGCCGGGCCAGCCGATCACCTTCACCTCGGATGTGGACAACGGCCGCGACCAATGGCAGGGGCTGGTGTTCGACGGCGGCACGGGGCATCTGCGCTACGCGACGGTGAAGCGGGCGGGTAACGGCAACAGCATCCTCGGCACGGCCACCAACTCGCCGGGAAGCAACATGGCGGTGCGCAACGTGCTAACGGGCGAGGTGCGGCTGGAGGAGAGTGTGGTGAGCCTGGTGCAGGCTACCTCAGGTGTATATCAGTATGCAGATTACGGCTTGTACGTGGACAACAGCCACGTCACGATCAGCAACACTCTCTTTACCAGCAACGGCAATGACGGCGCGGACTTCCCCATGTACATCAAGGGCGCCAACAGCGCGGTCACGCGCAGCAACCTGAGCTTCGTCAGCAACGCCCAGAATCGCATCCTGCTGGAGGGCGACGCCATGACCGCGGGCGACATCCTGCTCAATCCGCACACCGGCCTGACATCGTATGAGCTGCGCACCGATTACATCGTGCCTGTGGGCAGAACCCTGACCGTGTCCCCCGGTGTCACCGTCATGGGCCGACTCGATGGCGAGCTGCGCGTGTTGGGCCACCTGGAGGCGCAGGGCACGGCGGGGCAGCCGATCATCTTCACCTCCGAAGTTGACACGGGCCGCGACCAATGGCAGGGGCTGGTGTTCGACGGCGGCACAGGGCATCTGCGCTACGCGACGGTGAAGCGGGCGGGCAACGGCAACAGCATCCTGGGCACGGGCGTCAGCTCCCCGGGCAGCAACCTTGCGCTGCGCAACGTGCTGACGGGCGAGGTGCGCCTGGAGGAGAGTGTGGTGAGCGATGCCCTGGCCACCAACGGGGTGTATCAGTACACGGACTACGGTCTGTATGCGCTGGACAGCCGGGTGGTGGTGAGCAACAGTCTGTTCACGAACAACGGCAACGACAGTGCGGATTATGCACTCTATGTCACCGGCGGAAATAGCGAGATCACGGTAGTGGGGAACAGCTTCCAGGCCAATGCGGCGTGGGATGTGGGCGTGCCGGCGGCGCTGGTGCAGGAGGTCAGCGGGAACACGTTTGCAGGCGGCACGCGCGACCGGGTGGTGGTGGCGGGCGGTGCGGTCGTGCCTGGGGCGGTCTTGCGCTACCAGGACGGGCTGACCGGCTACGAGCTGCCGAACAGCGTGACGGTGCCGGCGACGGTGACGCTGACGGTCGAGCCGGGGGTGATCGTGCGCGGCCGTGACGCGGCGGAGCTGACGGTGCTGGGACACCTGGATGCGCAGGGGACGGTCGGGCAGCCGATCGTCTTCACGTCAGACACGGACAACGGCGGCGATCAGTGGCGGGGGCTGGTGTTCGACGGCGGCACGGGGTACCTGCGGCAGGCGACGGTGCGCTATGCAGGCAACGGCAACAGCATTCTGGGCACGGCCAACAACTCGCCGGGGAGCAACATTGCGGTGCGCAACGTGCTGACCGGGGAGGTGCGGCTGGAGGAGAGTGTGGTGAGCGGGGTGCGTGCGACATCCGGCGCGTATCACTATGCGGACTACGGTCTGTACGTGGACAGCAGCCACGTGACGATCAGCAACACCCTCTTCAGCGGCAACGGCAATGACGGCGCGGACTATGCGATGATCATCAAGGGGGCGTCGAGTACGATGACGCTGAGCGGTAACAGCTTCAGCGGCAACAGCAACAATCGTGTGCTGATCGCGGGGGGCGCGCTGGCCTACGGGCCGACGCTGACGCCGCACACGGGCTTCGCCGGCTACGAACTGGCGGATGACTTCACCGTGGGGCAGGGCGTCACCCTGACGGTGCAGCCCGGGGTGACGGTGCGCGGGCGTGACAACGCGGAGCTGCGTGTGCTGGGGTACCTGGCAGCGATCGGCGAGCCGGGCCAGCCGATCACCTTCACCTCGGATGTGGACAGCGGCCGCGACCAATGGCAGGGACTGGTGTTCGACGGCGGCACGGGGTATCTGCGCTACGCGACGGTGAAGCGGGCGGGTAACGGCAACAGCATCCTCGGCACGGCCACCAACTCGCCGGGCAGCAACCTTGCGGTGCGCAACGTGCTGACCGGCGAGGTGCGCCTGGAGGAGAGTGTGGTGAGCCTGGTGCAGGCCACCTCAGGTGTATATCAGTATGCAGATTACGGCTTGTACGTGGACAACAGCCATATGACGATCAGCAACACCCTCTTCACCAGCAACGGCAACAACAGCGCGGACTACGGCCTCTACGCGACGGGCGCCGGCTCGCAAATCACCCTCAGCGCGGCGCGCTTTGACAGCAACAGTGGCTACGGCCTGCGCCTTCACAACGGCCAGGCCAGTATGCGCTGCGGCGGCGCTTCGAGCAACGGCAGCGACGGGGTTTACATCACCGGCGGCGCTTTCGATGTGCTCGGCGCGGCGCTCAGCGGCAACGGCAGCTACGGCCTGCGCAACACGAGCGCCAGTTCTGTGGACGCGCGCTACAACTGGTGGGGAGCGGCGGATGGCCCCGGCGGCAGTGGGCCGGGCAGCGGCAACGGCGTCAGCAGCAATGTGCTCTATGACCCCTGGCTGCGCAAGGACCTCTGCGTCTCGCCGACCGATGCCGACCTGGCGCTCGCCATCGTAGATGCGCCCGATCCGGCGCAGCCCGGCGCAGTGCTCACCTACACAGTCACGATCACCAACTACGGCCCGCTGGGCGCGACCGCGCTTGTCTTGAGCGACCCGCTGCCGGCCGGCGTGACCTTCGTGACGGCCATCCCCGATCAGGGAACCTGCAGCGAGGCCGGCGGTGTGGTGAGCTGCAGCCTGGGCGCGCTCGCCAGCCAGGCCAGCATCCAGGTCCGCATCGTGATTACGACCGGCGCGGCCGGTACGCTGACCAACACCGTGACCGTGACCGCAGCCGAACCAGACCCTGACCTGGGCGACAACAGCGCGGTGGCGCAAACCGTCGTGAGTACGGAAGCCACGCCCTAGCCTCCGACCGCCCCGCCTCTTCTGCGTCTTTGCCTCTTTGCGTCCTTGCGTTGAATTTTAACGCAAGGACGCAAAGGTCTCCCTCTCTCCCTCTCTCCCTCTCCATTTGACAACATCTGCATGGCGTGATATACTATACTCCAGTATTGTAGTTGAGGTGTCGAATGCCAATTAGTAATAGCGAAGTCAAGGGTGATTTGCACCGGCGCCTGAAACGGATCGAAGGCCAGGTGCGGGGCGTTCAGCATATGCTGGACGATGATCGCGATTGCCGGGCGATCTTGCAGCAGCTTTCGGCCATTCGCGCGGCCGTGCAGCAGGCCAGCCTGCTGCTGGTCAGAGCGCATGCTACGGAATGCTTGCTGAATCCTGCACCAGGCATGTCCACCGAGAAGCTGGTGGATGAGCTGGTGGATGCGCTCAGCGGGTTGCCCATGACAACGGCTGTGGCTGCTGGCTCGTTGATCCCCGCATGATGCGAACGCGACGGCTGTTGGTGAAACATCCAACAGCGTGACGAGACAAACAGAAGTATCGTCCAAGAATCAATGTGGAAACGCTCGAGAAAGAGCAATTTTGGGAGAACAAAAATGACTACGAAACCGATGCATATCAGTGACGCGATGTATGAAGAGCAAGTATTGAAATCGTCTGTCCCGGTGTTGGTAGATTTCTGGGCGCCCTGGTGCGGTCCTTGCCGGATGATTGCCCCCTCGCTGGAGAAGTTGGCGGCCGAGTATGAGGGCAAGCTGCGTGTGGCCAAGGTCAACACCGATGAGAACCCGGTGTGGGCCGGGCAGTACGGCGTGCAGAGCATTCCCACCATGCTCTTGGTGCGCGACGGTCAGGCCGTGGACGCCATCGTGGGCGCCGTCCCCTATCCGTTTCTCAAGCAGAAGGTGGACAGCTTCCTGAGCGCCGCGCCCGCGCCTGTCCGGGTTGCAGAAATGGCCTAGGGGCCGATCCGCCATGTCGTGGGCCGGTCTCCTGACCGGTTCGCGACATTTTATGCTGCAAGCGGGCACGAATTGCGCCTGTTTCCTCAGACGGAAAAGTGAAGTCAATTCTCGCTTGCAGTACACATAGAAAAAGGTGTTACCATGAGTTTTTTCAGGCGAATTCTGGGCAGTGACAAAGCGCCCCGTGACCCGATTTTGGATGATCCCAACCGGCCGCTGCCGCTGCATGTGACTGACAGTGACTTCAAGTCGGTCGTGCTGCAGGCTGACCTGCCGGTGATCGTTGACTTCTGGGCCGAGTGGTGCGGGCCATGCCATTACATTGCACCCTCCGTGGAGCGGTTGGCGGCCGAGTTCTCCGGCAAGGCCGTCATCGCCAAGCTCGACGTGGATAATGACCCCGTCACGCCCAGCACCTACGGCATCATGGGTATTCCAACGTTGATCTACTTCAAGGGCGGCGTCGAGGTGGACCGTGTCGTGGGCGTCAAATCTTATCAAGAGCTGACCGCCCGCCTGCTTCCCCTTCCCCTGCTACCCGTGCCTGAACCGGCGTAAGGCCTGGATGCAGCCGGTTCACTGTGACCCGGCCGCGCCGCCGTCGCGTGAACACCCGAAAGCACGACCCTCTCGGTCGCCCAACGTGGCCGAGAGGGTCTTCTTATTCTTGCCGCCCAGAGGCCAGCAGTTCCAAATGTGGCCTGGTTTTTTACCACAGAGATCACAAAGAACGCAGAGAAGTTGCCGATTTGCGTCTGATCTGCCGTTTCTTTGTGTTCTCTGTGCTCTTTGCGGTTGAATGTGTGCTACATTTGGAACTGCTGCCCAGAGGCTTTGACGCTGGACACTGGTACCAGTATAATAGATGCACAACCTGACCGCGCGTGACGTTATCACGGCCCGATATGGCTCAACCCCTCCAGCCGCTGTGCGCAGAATGTCAGGTGAAAATGACGATGTGGCGGCCAAAGATGGGACCGCAATTGGGAAGAAAAAAGGAATCAGTAGATTATGACGAAACAAATACTCAGCCTGCACCTCGGCCCGGTTGGCGATACGACTCAGGAGGTCAAGCTCCTGGGTCAGACGCTTTCCGTGCG
Source organism: Candidatus Amarolinea dominans (assembly GCA_016719785.1). Classification (NCBI taxonomy): domain Bacteria; kingdom Bacillati; phylum Chloroflexota; class Caldilineae; order Caldilineales; family Candidatus Amarolineaceae; genus Candidatus Amarolinea; species Candidatus Amarolinea dominans. The sequence goes on along the minus strand of JADJYJ010000004.1, from coordinate 132,880 downwards.
CCGCATCGGCGCCGACGGCAACCAGGAGCGCGTGGCCGACCTCATCCGTGAATTCGATGGCAAGGTGGACGCCATCGCCCTGGAAGGCATGTCCGCCAAGTTGAGCCTCGGTTCCGCCTCCGTCACCCATGCCGTGGGCGATCAGTTGCGCAAGTCAGCCACGCAGACGCCCGTGCTGGATGGCAACGGTATTCGGGGCGCGCTGGAACGCTGGGCGGTGCGCCTGGTGAGCGAGGCACAGCCCGGCCTTTTCAGCCAGAAGAATGTCCTCATGGTTCCCGGACTCAATCACCGCGGCCTGGCTGCCGCGCTGGAGGAGAAGGCTGTCGAGGTCAACTATGCCGATTCGATCATCTACTTCCGTTTGCCGACGCCGCTGGGCAGCTATGTGGGGCTTGATCGCGGCGCCGGGCCGGTGCTGGCGCAGTTGAAGGATGAGCCGTTCCGCCGCCTCTTCCCGCTAGCCGGCACGCCCGGTGTGGCGCGGACCGCGGCGCCCTTCGAGCACGCCGATGTGCTGGCCGGCGACATGGGCGCCATTCGCCGCTATGCACCCGCCGAACTGAAACGCAAGATCATCGTGGTGGAAAGCGCCAGCGATGAGGATATCGCCGACCTGCGCGGCCGCGGCGCTGAGATGGTGATTACCACCATGCCGTGGGAGAACAACGACCTGGCGCGCCTGCCCTCCCCGGTCATCGAGGCCATTTTTGTGGCGCTGCGTCCAGATCCTGCCGCGCCGCTGAACGAAGATACCTATCTCAACTTGATGGCCGACCTGGTGTGGACGCCCAAAATTTTGCGCCTCAAGGAGGAAAGCGCCCAAGTCAACCGCTTTGCCTTTGTGATCCATCCGCTCAGCACGCGCTACATCTATAAGGACAAACGCCTGCGCTATCTGCGCTTCCTGCCTGAAAAGCTGGTCGAGCATTACGTTGCCGAGATTTCGCCCATGTATCTTTCGCGCATCACCGGCGCGGTCTCTCCGGCCACCGGCCAGCGCGTCGAAGGCATTCTCCTGACCCTGGGCGCCACCCCGCGCGAGCTGATGCGCCGCGATCCCAGCTTCACTTACCGCCGCCTGATCAAGGCCGCGCGCATGTCCGAGCGCATGGGCGCGCGCATCATGGGCCTGGGCGCGTTCACCTCGGTGGTGGGCGATGCCGGCATCACCGTCGCGCAGAAGGTTGACATTGCCATCACCTCTGGCAACTCTCTCACCGTCGCGGCCACCCTGGAAACCGGCAAGCAGGCGGTCATCAAGATGGGCGCGACCGATTTGAGCCAGGGTAAGGCCATGATCGTGGGCGCGACCGGTTCCATCGGCGCCGTCTGCGCCCGCTTGCTGGCCCAGGCCATCTACAACGTCGTGCTGGTGGCCCCGCGGCCAGAGCGCCTGATCGCACTCAAGCGTCAGATCGAAGCCGAAACGCCCCAGGCCGTGGTGACGATCGCGACGCGTGCAGATGAGTACCTGGGCGATGTGGACCTGATTGTGACGACAACCACCGCGCTCAAGACCCGTATCATTGACATCACCCGCTGCAAGCCGGGCGCGGTCATTTGTGACGTGGCACGGCCGCCGGACATCTCCGAGGAAGAGGCCGCGTTGCGCCCTGACGTCCTGGTGATCGAATCAGGCGAGATTCTGATTCCCGGCGATGTTGATTTTGGCTTCGACATTGGCCTGCCGCCCAAGACCGCCTACGCCTGTCTGGCTGAAACGACCCTCCTCGCGATGGAAGGCATTTTCGAGGACTACACCCTGGGGCGCGAGATCGAAATGGATCGGGTCAAAGAGATCTATCGCCTCTTCAAGAAGCACGGCTTCCAACTGGCCGGCATGCGCTCGTTCGATCAGTATGTCACCGATGACGAAATTGCCCGCAAGCGCGCCATTGCCGACGAACTGCGCCGTGATCCGGCGCGCCTGCAGCGCCTGGTGGCCGATGCCCGCCATTCGCGCGAGGCCGTGAGCGTGGCCGACGCGGTCAAGCCAAAAGGCTTCCCCGCCAGTCTGTCGCCCCAAACAGTGGGCGCCGCGGCCGGCGCGCTGGTGGCCCTTGTGGGCGGTCTTTTCTTCAGCCGGCGCAAGACAGGGCGCTAGGAAATCGCTGAAAAGTCTGCATCAGGGCCCCCTCCCCCAAGCCTGGGGGAAGCGGCCGCGTCCGAGGCGACGGCAGAATTTCTGGATTGAATTCATGCAACTGCGCTCGTCTCCTCACAGACGAGCGCAGTCGTACCAGGTTTCTTTTCGCCCCGAATTCATTCGGCGGCTGATCGTAAAGGGGGTTATGATGGCATTTTATCGGGATGAGAAACAGTTTTACGCGGTCATGGACCGGCTCTTTGGCCGTTTGATGAAGGACGCCAAAGCGACGAATCAGTTTGCCCGCTCCAACATGGTGATTCGGCTCAACACGCGGCAGCCCAACGCGCAGATTCTGCTCGACGGCCGTGGCGGCCGGTGGAGGCGCTGTTCGGCCCCCAGGTGGGCAAGGCGGATCTGGAACTGAACCTGGAGGCGGATACCCTGCATCGCATCTGGCTTGGTGAAGTGCGCCTGCGCGACGCCTTCTTCGGCGGCCAGATTGCCACCAAAGGCTACGTCTTCAAGGCGATGCAACTGGGCGAACTCTTTCAGGAAGCCGAACGCCAGTATCCCCAAGTCCTGCTAGAGATGGGCCTGCGCTGATCTCCGGTCTAAGAACAGAGATCAGGGATCGGAGATCGGAGATCGGGTTTCGTGGAAGAAGGGAGTTCTTCCCCTTCTCCCCTTCTCCCCTTCTCCGCTCTCCCTCACCGCGCCTCGGCCAGGTAGGCTTTGTACGCGCGGAAGATCGCCGTTGGCGTCAGGTTGGGGAGAGCGAAGAGGTTGCCGGTCGGGTAGATGTCATCGGACGTGCTGTACCAGCACCAGCGCTGCACCAGGCGATTGTCATCGGCCGCGTAGCCAATCTGCGCATCGCTGGTGGTGGCGAAGTAGGTGAAGCTTGCGGTCAGGTAGGCTGCCACCACCTCTGGCGGAAAGCCGTAATCGGCCGGCATCAGGATGCCGTATTCGCTGACCACCAGCGGTTTCTCGCGTTGGCCGTGGGCCGCCATCCATTGCCGGAAGGTGACGACCTGCTGATGCACCAGGTCAAGCCGGTTGTGCTCGCTGATGTCCCACAGCGTCCCGTCGGTGGCAGCTTCGAAGCCGGGCGGCAGGCCAACGCCCCATGACCCTTTTTCTTCGCGCAGTACAAACGTATGCACGTTCCACACATCAACGGGCATCTCCTCGCCATAGCGCGCCCGGTAGAGGTCCCAAATTTCCTGCAAATAACGCAGTCGCAGCGGCGTCACTTGGCTGATACCGCCGATTGCCACGCGCGCGGTGGGATCGCTCGTCTTGAGCAGGCGATACAGATCATGATAGGCCGCCACATACTGCGCCGGCGTGGAGTTGTCCTGCCAGGCGACATCCGGCTCATTGCCAATCAGCCAAAGCGAGCCGGGGTTGGCCTGGGCCACGCGCTTCACGTCGGCCAGGGCGTTGAGCGGCTCGCCCTGCTTCAGTCGCACCATCTGGGCAAATTCCACGCCCGGCGCGTGCGCGGGCGTCAGGTGAATTTTCCAATCCAGGTACCAACCTGGCAGCGCCTCGCCCCACGTGTATTGCTCGAAGCTGCCGTTGGTGACGCCAATGCCGATGCGCTGGCGCCAGTCAGCCGGCAGGGCAGGGGCCGGAGCCGGGACGCTGACGGTGACTGTTGCCGTCGCGCCGACTGGCACGGTCAACGTGGGACTGATGACGCCGGTCGCGGGGGTGACGAACGGCGTGGTGGTGGGCTGCGCTGAAGGCGTCAGCGTGGAGGTGGGGGCAAAAAAAGCGACCGGTGGCGGCGCGGTGGGGACCAAAGGCTCCGGCGTGGGGGGCGGTGTCAACAGCTCGCCGGGGAGGCAGCCGCTGAGCAGGCCCGCCAACAGGAGCAGCAGCGCCAACGTCGCGCCGCACTGCCGCCGGCAAACACAACGGCGGGCACCCTGGCCCGCCGTCGCTGGAACTGACCGCTGCGATGCCGTGGTCAGCACATCACCAGGAGATGCGTCAGTCACCAATCGCTGTCTCCATTAGCTGTCCCCATTTAGCTGTCCCCATTTAGCTGTCCCCATTTCTCCCCGTGTCCCGATTGCCGCTGCTGTGCAGGGTGATCAGTGTATCATCGAGCGAACTGAGCGCTTGGTCCAGCTGGCTCAGCACCGGGTTTGGGTTGAACGACGCGGCCGGCGTGCTGGGCGGTGCTGGCAGGACCAGGTGCTCGGCATCTTCGCCCTGGCTCACACTCTCCAGGTGTTGGATCACCCGGCGCCGTGAGATGTGCAGGTCATGGCGTGACAGAATCTCTTTGAACTCGTGGTAGCGGTCGGCCAGATCGAGTGTCACCGACTGGTAGCCGTGCTCAGCCACCAACAAGCGGGCAGAATAGCGCATGATGTTGTAGAAAAACATCTGGTAGTCATCGGCCCGCGGCTCGATGAGGATGATGTCCACGTCAGGATGACGGCGTCGCAGCGTCTTGATGTGGTAATTCAGCCCGGAACGCATCATGATGCGGATGACCTGCGAACCGATGGCCTGCATGCCCCTCTCGCTGATGAAGGTGCCGTCAGGGCCGAGCAAGGGCACGCCGCGCTTGCGTTGATTGTTGAGCGGCACCAACGGATTGATGCAGACGATCAGTTTGGCGCCGTGCTCGATGGCCAGGTCAATGCTGGCGTTGCCGCGCATGCCACCGTCAATGTATTCGCGCTGGCCGACGCGCACCGGTTTGTACATGAGCGGCACGGCCGATGACGCGGCTACCGCCAGCGAAATGGGAACGTGACTGTTTTGGTCGGTGCCAAAGACGGAGCGCTGCCCGGTGTCAAGGTCGGTGGCAATGATGTACAGTTCGCGTGTCAGGGCACGAAAATCGTTGCTGGAGCCGGTGCGATTGAGCGCGCTGGCCATGTATTCTTCCAGGGCCATGCCATCGTACAGGCCCGAGGGCAGGACTTCCATCAGGGTCCAGATGAAGTCCCACAGGTTCATATCATTGACGTTGCGGCTGTAGTGACGCAGGGCGTTTTGCACCGTGGCGGGCAGCCGGAGCAGGCGCCCGATAAATTCCCGGTAGTTGGGCCGGAACAGGTCACCGGCCCAGAGGGCGCGTATCTCTGCATGGCGACCGGCCAGGGCATCCCCGGCCGCTGCCGGCGATGTGCCATTGGCTAACAGGCTGCCCACAATGGCGCCGGCGCTGGTGCCGACAAAAATATCGAAGTCGTTGACGGTCCGGTCCTGCAGGAGATCATCAATCGCGCGCAAGGCGCCAATTTCGTACACGGCGCCCGTCAGGCCACCGCCTGCCAGAACCAGAGCGGTTTTACTGGTGCGCTCGGCTGTCATGTGCTGCTCTCCTTTGGCGTACGCGGATTGGGCGCCGCGGCGGCGTCCGTTGCTGGTGCGTTGGGCCGATCCCGGCGTGCAGACATGAGGGCATCCAGCTCGGTGGTCAGGGCTTCCAGTTGGGCCTGCAGGGCGAGGATGTCCGCTCGCGTCGGGATATTCAAGCGACCAAGAATGCTCTCGTCTGTTTCGCCTGCTGTCCTGCTGCCCGCGTGTGGCGGGGCAAAGCGCGCCAACTCGGCGCGCAGGCGATTCGCCTCGGGCACGGCCAATTCGCCGCGTTCTACCAGGGCGTCCAGCCGGCGGTTTATCTCTTGTTCCAGCAAACGAACGGCGCTGGTCGAGGCCTGCAGCGAACGCCATAGATAGTCCAGCGTGTCGCTGCCGGTGCGGATGAGATTGGAGAGGATGGACTTGGGCAAAAAGCCGGAACGTTTTTTTTCTTGTTCGAAGATGATTTGCGAGAGGGTAACCGTGGTCAGGTCTTCACCGGTCTCATGATCCACCACATGCAGATCTTCGCCGCGATGGATCAGTTCCGTAATGCCGTCGAGTGTGATATAGCGTTTGGCTTCTGTATCGTACAACTTACGGTTTGGATAACGTTTGATTACGAGCATTGCCTGACTCCCTTATCACAGCCCTTGATAGCATTATAACGTTCTTGCCGCGATGTGTCAAACAAATCACCCAAAAAGCAACCAGGCCTCACGGCGCTTTCTGAGAGCGGCCGGAGACCTGGTTGTCAATCGTGAGCGATGACGCACACCGGGGGGGGGGTGCCATTTACGCGGTGCTCTTCTTCAGGTCGTCCACCTTCTTGGTGAGGTGAGCGATCTTCTTGCCCAGTTCTTCGATGTCGTGCTTGGTGGGCACATTCAGCCGGTTGAGGATCTTCTCGATCTGATCTTCCACCATGTTGGACGCGTTCTCCACGCTCTTCTCAACCTGTTTCTCCGCGCCGTTGCGACGGGAAATGACGTCCTTGACCAGCTTGCGGCCATCGCGCTCAGCGATTTCGCCGCGCTCGACCAGGCGATCTACAAAATCCTGAATCTCATCGGTCGTCAGCGCCACGGCGCCCACGCCTGCCAGTAGGACACGGTGTACGGTTTCAAACAGCGGTGTCGCCTTCTCGGCGGTTTCGGCGATTTCGGTCTTGACCACTTCCACGGCCTGTTCAGCTTGTTCAGCAATTTTCTTCTGTGCCATTTTGTTTCTCCTTATCATAGTCACGCGCCTGCCTCTATGTTCGTGCAGACGCTTAGTTTCATCGCGACGGTGGTTAATTTATAACGCATCGCGTCATAAGCGATTATAGCACGGCTCCCCGGAGATGTCAAGCAACAGCCCACGCCGGTCGGCTTTGCAGTCGTTGCAGCGACTTGCAGTCGCCTGCGCCTGCGGATTTGCTTGACAAATGTCATGGGCACAGGTATACTTGAGTCGAGACGATAAGGCCCCCCGTGCAGAGACCGTGGCCCCCCGTGCAGATGAAGGATGGACGACGCTGCTATGAAATTCCTGGCCGCGGCAATCAGCCGTACTCGTAAACCCTGTGAAGGCACTGGGGCGCGTCTGCGCTCTGGCGCCTTTTTTGCTTAGATACAGAAGTTATCGAAACCACTTTGACAAGGAGGCTCTTTGATGGATTCAGGCTTGATCGGTAAGATCGAAAAAGGCAAACGGTATGCACAGGAGGCTGATCGCGTACACGTGGCCTTACTGCGCGTGAATTTTCACGGTGAGCACAGCGAACACCAGGTGGGGTACAACGAAGGGGCATGGAACTGTGACTGCGGTTCGTTCCAGCACTGGGGTTTGTGTAGTCACGTCATTGCGCTGGAAACCATCTTCACCGGGTACCTGATGCCGGCGCCGCTGCCGACCCCGGCCGGTGAGCCGGTGACCGCCTGAGCGCGGGTTCTCCTCACCCCCGGCTTATGTTCCGCCATCGCCGGCCCGTCAGCGCCGGCATGTAATCAAGCGGCGCCGCGCTGCATCTACTCTGGCAATCGGCGACCGCACAGCACAAGCGATCGTCTCTCTTGTGTCCTTCGCTCATGACGGGCGGGTTGGGACAGGTGGTCTTGACCCGCCCGTTTCGTTGTCGCGAAACATCGCTTGAAACAACATTCTGGAGAAAACCTTGAAGCGCTGGCAGTTCTGGTTGGGTGTCTTGATAAGCGTTGTCTCTCTCTATCTGGCACTGCGCGGGCTGGACATGGCCGAAGCCTGGCAGGACATTCGGGCCGCGCGTTACGTTTGGTTGATTCCGGGTGTGCTGGTCTATTTCTTGGCTGTGTGGGCGCGCACCTGGCGCTGGCACTACATGCTCGGCCCGCTCAAACCGGTGCCGCTTGGGCGCCTGTTCCCAATCGTCTGCATCGGCTACATGGGTAACAACATCTACCCCGCACGCGCCGGCGAGATCATCCGTTCGTATGTGCTCAAGCGCAAAGAGGGCATCAGCATGAGCGCCTCGCTGGCCACGGTCATCGTCGAGCGCGTGTTCGATGGCCTGGTGATGCTGCTCTTTGTCTTCATTTCACTCCCCTTTGCGCCCATGCTGCAGGACTTCCGGCAGCCCGTCATCTTCTTCAGCGCCATCTTCTTCGTGGCCCTGGCCGTGTTCATGGTCCTGGCCGCGTCGCCCACACGCACGCGGCGGCTGTATGATTTCGTGGCCAACCGGTTCCTGCCCGAACGCCTGCGCCCTCGCGTCAGCGAGTTATTCGACCGCTTCATGCTCGGTCTGTCGTCATTGCGCCGCGGCCGCGACGTGTTCATGATCTTCGCCACCTCCATCGTCATCTGGCTGGCCGAAACAGTCAAATACTGGTTCGTCATGCACGCGTTCAACTTCTCGGTTTCCTTCATCGTTTTGATGTTGATGAACGGCATTGTAAACCTGGCTACGACACTACCGGCCGCACCGGGCTATGTTGGTACCTTCGACGCATCCGGCATCGCGGTTCTGCGTGCCTTCAACGTACCTAGCGAGATTGCCGCCGCGTACACCCTGGTGCTGCACGTGGCGCTGTGGTTCCCCATCACAGCCCTGGGCGCCTTCTTCATGTGGCGCGAACAGATCACGTGGCGCGATTTTGGCGCGGCCGCCCAGTTGCGGGAGACAAGTTCGGCTTCATGATACAACCGGAAATATGGCATGACCACAAATCATTTTAGCAGTCACACCCTCGCCAACGGGTTACAGATTCTGATCCAGGAAATGCACCACGCCCCCGTGGCGTCGCTTTGGGTCTGGTACCGCGTGGGCAGCCGTAACGAGCGCCCCGGCCTGACCGGCGCCTCACATTGGGTGGAGCACATGCTCTTTCGCGGCACCGAACGCTTCCCCAGCGGCGCGGTCCACAAGTTGGTGGCCCGCGAGGGCGGCACGCGTAACGGCTTCACCTCTCTCGATTTCACCGCCTATTTTGAAACCCTGCCTGCGGATCGCATCGAACTGGCGCTGCAACTGGAGTCCGATCGCATGCTCAACGCGCGCTTTGCGCCTGAGGATGTCGAAGCCGAGCGCACGATCATCATCTCCGAACGGGCCGGCCACGAAAACAGCCCGGGCTTTCTGCTCGATGAAGCCATGAACGCGGCCGCCTTTTCCGCCCACCCCTACGGCCACACCGTCCTCGGCTCGCGTGCCGACCTGACCAGCATGACCCGCGACGATCTCTGGCAGCACTACCGCACCTTCTACGCGCCCAACAACGCCATCGCCGTCGTCGTCGGTGATGTAGACAGCGATGCACAACTGGCGCGCATCACGGAATTGTTCAGCCCTGCGCCGGCCGCGCCCGCGCCCGTGCCGCTGATGGACATCCAGGAGCCAGCGCAGACCGGGATGCGTCGCGTCACGGTGGAGGGCGATAGCCCGGTCGCCTATGTCGAACTCGCCTTCCGCGCGCCCACGGCCCTGCACCCCGATTTCTTCGCGCTGACCGTGCTCGATGCCATTCTCAGCGGCGCCAAGTCGCCCTCGGCCTTCGGCGGTGAGCCGCTGGGGCGCAGCGCCCGCATCTATCGCCGCCTGGTAGATTCCGGGCTGGCCGCTGGCGCCGGTTCCTACATACGGCCCAGCCTCGACCCGCATCTGTTCAGTTTCTATGCCACGGTGCGCGCCGGGCAAGCCGTTGCCGCGGTGGAAGATGCGCTGTGGGCGCTGGTAGACGAGGCGGCCGCGGGTCATTTCACCACCAGTGAAGTGGAGAAGGCGATCAAGCAGGCGCGGGCGCAGTTCGCTTATGGCAGCGAGAGCATCACCCAGCAGGCCTACTGGCTGGGCTTCAGCGCGGTGGTCGCTTCGTCCGCCTGGCTCAGCACCTACCTTGACCAGGTCAGCCGGGTGACGGTGGAGGAGGTGCGCCGTGTGGCGGCGCACTATTTGCGGCGTGACCAGTGTACGGCAGGACACTACCTGCCACGTCAGGCGGCCCACTGATGTTTACCCAAGACCTGTTCAGAACTACGCTGAGTAACGGGCTGACGATCCTGGTCAAGCCGGTGCATACCGCACCGGTGGCCAGTGTCTGGTTGTGGTATCGCGTGGGCAGCCGGCTGGAAGTGCCTGGCATCACCGGCGCCTCACATTGGGTGGAGCACATGCTCTTCAAGGGCACCGAGGCCTTCCCGCCCGCTGAAGCCGATCGCCAGGTCGCGCGCGTCGGCGGTGTGCGCAACGCAATGACCTGGATTGACTTCACCACCTACTACCAGACCGTGCCGGCGGAACATTTCGAGCTGGCCCTGCAGATCGAAGCCGACCGCCTGTGCAACAGCCGTTTCGAGCCGGCAGAGGTTGACAGCGAACGCACCGTCATCATCTCTGAACGGCAGGGCGCGGAGAACGAGCCGCAGTTCCTGCTGGATGAGGAGATCAGGGCGGCCGCGTTCAAGGTGCATGGCTATCATCATGGCACCATTGGCTGGCAATGTGATCTGGAGCAGATGACACGCGCTGACCTCTACGACCACTACCGGCGCCACTACACGCCGCGCAATGCCGTGGTCGTCGTGGTCGGCCCCTTCGACGCCCCAGAGGTTGCGGAACGGATCGCCGCCTGTTTCGGTCAGATCGAAGCCGGGCCGGCGCTGCCACCGGAGCGCAGTCAGGAGCCACCCCAGGCCGGTGAGCGCCGCGTGATCCGCCGCGGGCCGGGCGACACCGTCTACATCGAGATTGCTTACCATGTGCCGGGCGCCATGCATCCTGACCATTTCCCGCTGGTGGTCATGGACACCATTCTGGGGGGCGCCCATGCCATGAGCATGTTTGCCGAAGACGAACCGAGTCGCAGTTCGCGCCTCTACCGCGCCCTGGTGGAAACGGGCCTGGCGGCTGCTGCCGGCTCGCAGTTGATTCCCACCGTCGCGCCGTTCCTTTACAGTGTGAGCGCCACGGTGCAGGCCCCAACCGCCCCCGCGGAGGTCGAAGCGGCGCTGCTGGCCGAGGTGCAACGCATGGTGGACGGACCGGTCAGCCAGGCCGAGGTGGCCAAAGCGATTAAGCAGACGCAGGCCGAGTTCGTCTATGGCGTCGAAAGCGTCACCGACCAGGCTTACTGGCTCGGCTTCAGCGAAGTGGTCGCTTCCCAGGACTGGCTCGAAGGCTACCTGGCGCGCCTGGCGGCTGTCACCCCGGCCGCTGTGCAGCGGGTCGCGGCCACCTATTTGCAGGCGGACCAGCGCACGATCGGCATTTTCATTCCAGATGCGCTGCCGACATGAGGAAACCAAAACAACGCTTATGAACAAACTAGCCGTCCCTGACTCAACATCCATCGTCCGGCAGCAGATCAGCAATGGACTGGTAGTGCTGGTGCATGAGAATCATACCAACCCATCGCTGGTCCTCAGCGGCTATCTGCGCGGCGGCTCGCTGCTGGAAACGCCGGCCCAGAGCGGCCTGGCCAGCTTCACCGCCTCGATGCTGCGCCGGGGCACCATCAACCGCTCTTTTGCGGACATCAACGAGAGCCTGGAAGCCGTGGGCGCATCCTTTGGCGTGGGCAGCGGTCGTCACATTACCGACTTCGGCGGCAAGTGCCTGAGCGAAGACCTGCCGCTGCTGCTCGACATCATGACCGATGTGCTGACCAACCCCATCTTCCCGGAGGAGCACGTGGACAAGGTGCGCGGGCAGGTGCTGACGGGCCTGCAGGAACGTGACAATGACACGCGCAGCATGGCCTCGCTGACCTTCCACCAACTGCTGTACGGCGCCGATCACCCCTATGGCCGCAGCCTGGCCGGCGAACGTGAGACGGTGACCGGCATCACGCGACTGGACATGGTGGATTTCTACCGCCGCACCTACGGTCCGGTCGGAGGCGTGCTGGTCGTCGTAGGTGATGTGCAAACGGACCAGTTGCTGGCGCAACTGGAGCAGTTGCTGGGCGGCTGGCATCACCCGCCGGTCACGGCCAGCTTGCCGCCGGTCACCGCGCCCAATGACATCGTCCGGCGCAGCGTGCCCATTGCCGGCAAAACACAGACCGACATTGTGCTGGGCTGGCTGGGACCACAACGCGACGACCCCGATTACTACGCCGTGTCCCTGGCCAACACCATCCTGGGGCGCTTTGGCATGATGGGGCGCCTGGGTGAGAATGTGCGCGAGAAACAAGGGCTGGCTTACTACGCGTACAGCGCGGTGGAAAGCGGCGAAGGCCCCGGCGCGTGGATGGCGGCGGCCGGCGTCAACCCGGCCAATGTGGAGCGCACCATCAGCAGCGTGCTGGAAGAAATCGTGCGCCTGCGCGACGAGCCGATCCCGCAGGAAGAGCTGGCCGATTCCCAAGCCTTCATGACCGGCATCGTGCCCCTACGCTTGGAAACAAACCAGGGCGTGGCCGATACCATTTCTGACATGGAGCACTTCAACCTGGGGTTGGACTTTCTCAAGCACTACCCCACGTTCATCAATCAACTAACCGCCGCGCAGTTGCAGGCGGCCGTGCGGCGTTTCCTTGACCCCGCCCAGCACGCCCTCGCGATTGCCGGCCCACCAACGGCCGATTGATCTGAATTGGAAATGCGCCGCACTTATTCGGCGCTCCGGGATCGCACTGCCCCCAAACAGGACTACAGGCTCGATGACGCTGACGGTTGGTGTGGATATTATTGACGTGTCTCGCGTGCAGGCCATCCTCGATCGGCATCAGGCGCGCTTCCTGACGCGTGTTTACACGCCCCAGGAAGTGGCCGACTGCCAGGGACAGGCAACCTCCCTGGCCGCACGCTGGGCCGCCAAAGAAGCTGTGAGCAAGGCGCTCGGCTGTGGTTGGGATGGCATCCAGTGGACGGAGATCGAGATCGTGCGCACCCCTCACGGCCAACCGCTCGTCTCCTTGCATGGCGCCGCCCGCACCCTGGCCGAACAGATGGGATTACGACAGTGGGCCATTAGTTTGTCACACACGGCCGCCTACGCGGTGGCGTTTGTCGTGGCCCAGTGCGTTTTCGGAGAAAACGCATAAAGCAATGCGGAGGGGTAGGGATGACTGGCCCGGATATTCTGCTCATTGCCGACGATGCCCGCCTGATCCAGACAACCGAAGAAGCCTTGCAGGACTTCGGTCGCCTGGTCGTGCGTAGCGATCCTGATGAGGTGACACTCAGCCTGGCGCGCAACCGTTCGGTGGCCGTTCTCCTGGTTGAGGTGACAATCCCCGCGCGAGCCAGACTGGTTCAAGGGCCTGCGCGCAGCACAGGCCGAGGCCGTCTTACTTCTGCTGGCAACGCCCGAACAACTGCCGGCCGTCGTACCACTGACCCAGTACGAACTATCGGAGATCGTGCTGCTGCCGGTCAGCGCTGCAGCCCTGCGCGACGCCGTGGCGCGCGCCATGCAACGGCGACGTTCCAGCCGCGAGCTGGCGCGCTTGCGTGCCCTGGTGCCACTGTACGAGATGAGCCGCATGTTCATGCTGCAGACCGACCTGGACGAACTGCTGCACCGCGTGCTGGAGACCGCCGTCAACGAGACCGGCGCGCAACGTGCCTCCCTCATGCTGATTGACGAGAATCGCCTGTATCTCACCATTCAGGCTGCGGTCGGGATTTCAACCGATGTCATCTCACAGACCCAGGTGCGCCTCGGCGAAGGCATCGCCGGCTGGGTCGCCAAGACCGGCCAGCCGCTGGTGGTCAACGGCCCCGATGACCTGCCCGAATTCCTGCGCCAGAGTATGCTCGGTGGCGTTCTACGCTCCGCGTTGTCCTTGCCTCTCACGGCCAAAGGCCAGGTCATCGGCGTCATCAACCTGACCAAGACCACCCTGGAAGCGCCGTTTGTCCTGGGCGATGCCGAGCTGCTCTCGGTACTGGTGGGGCAGGCTGCGGTTGCCATCGTCAACGCGCGCCTCATCAAGCAGATGGAAGCCGCCTACGAAGAGCTGTCGCGCCTGGAACACCTGAAGACCGAATTCATCAACATCGCCGCGCATGAACTGCGCTCCCCGGTGAGCATTGTGCTTGGCTATGCCAGCCTGCTCGCCGAGATGGCGCCCCCGGAGATGCAAGACCTGATTGATCCCCTGCACAGCCAGGCGCGGCAGTTGGAGCGCATCGTAGATGATCTCTTCCACCTCGACTACCTGAAATCGCTCAAAGAATTCGACCCCGGCGTTGATATCAAAACCCTCGATCTGGCTGACTGCGCCCGCTTTGCCGTCCGTGAAGCGCAGGCGGTCGCGGAGGTGCGCAACCTGAAACTGGCACTGACCACGCCTGAGCCGGTTTGGGTTCTGGGTGATCTGCCAAGCCTGCGCCGCATCTTGCGCCATCTGCTCGACAACGCGCTGAAGTTCACCCCGGCCGGGGGCCAGGTGCAGATCAACGTGATCGCCGAAGGAGGCGAAGCCTTCCTGCGCGTGCAGGATACCGGCCCAGGCGTGCCTTCCGAAGAACGCGAGCGCATCTTTGCGCCATTCTACCAGGTTGGATCATCCCTGCGGCGCAGTCACGGCGGTATGGGGTTGGGGCTGAGCCTGGCGCGGCGCATGGTGCAAACGCAAGGCGGCCGCCTGTGGCTCGAGGCGCGGCCTGGCCCCGGCGCATCCTTCTGCCTGGCCCTGCCGCTGGCGCCTCAAAAACCCGTCGGTGAGTGAAGATGAAATCTCCACTGCTGCTGCCCCGCCTGCCCCGCCTGGCCTGGATGCTCCTGCTGATTGGCGGCCTGATCTGGATCAATGCGGCGCGGGTCCGCGACTCCGCCCAGTTCGGCCTGCCAGGGCAGCGCCCACCCAGCCCGCAGATCGGTTTCCCTGCCCCTGACTTTGCCCTCAGCGATTTGGCAGGCCAGACCGTGCGCCTGGCGGACCTGCGCGGGCAGCCGCTGGTGCTCAACTTCTGGGCCACCTGGTGTCCGCCCTGCCGCGCCGAAATGCCCGCCTTGCAGAGCATAGCGCTCAGCACGGCGTCGCGCGGTGTGCGCGTGGTAGGCATCAACCAGGCCGAAGATGCCGCCCAGGTCACCGGGTTCATGCAGACCCTCGGTTTGGATTTCCCCGTGCTGCTCGACCGCGACGCGGCGGTCAGTCAGCTCTACCGCGTGCGCTCGCTGCCCACCACCTTCTTCGTGGATCGCGATGGCGTGATCCGCGAGATCGTCATCGGCGGCCCCATGAGCCAGGCCCTGTTGGCAAGTAAGATAGAAAGCCTGCTGAAGTAGGGACAACTGTGCGTTTTCGGAGAAAACGTAGACCATGCTGAGAACCATTCTGATTGCCGGTGTCAGCCTGCCGCTCAAGCCTCTGCTGGCGCTGGCCGCCCTCTACGCGGCGCTATGGCTGGCCGCACGCCTGGCGCGCCGCCGCGGCCTGGACGGCGATCACCTCTGGAACCTGGGCTTCGTCAGCGCCATTGCGGCGCTGGTCGGCGGCCGCGTGGCCTATGTGCTGCAATTCTGGCCGGCCTATCAGCAAGACCCGCTCGCCATTTTTTCCGTGCGGCCGGGCACCCTGGCCTGGACGCCTGGCCTGCTCATCGGCCTGTTGGCAGGGTTGCTCTACGTCCGACGCCTGCATTTGCCGCTGACGACGGTGCTGGACGCGCTCGCGCCGGGCGCCCTGCTTGGGCTGGCGATCCTGAGTCTGGCTGATTTCCTGGCCGGTGACGCCTATGGCACGCCCACCACGCTGCCGTGGGCCGTGGAGTTATGGGGCGCCCGCCGCCATCCGGTGCAGCTCTATCAACTGGGCGCCCAACTCGCGGCGCTTTTCCTGGTGCTGCGCCGACCGGCAACCTGGCCGGGTCAACCGTGCGTTTTCGGAGAAAACGCAGGGCTGACCCTCTTCCTCTATGCGCTCAGCCGTTTGCTATTCGACGCCTTCCGCGGCGATAGCCTGATCCTGGCCGGCGGCTTCCGCGCCGAGCAGATCGGCGCCCTGGCGGTGGCCCTGTTGGCCCTGCCAGCCGCGCTGGCCGCGCCGCCGCAGGCCGAGGTCAGCACGCCGTCCGTGTGACATGGATCGTGGCCTGCTGGGCGGCCCGGCAGTTTTTGGGCGGGCGCTGAACGCAAGCGCAATGAGAGCGCTCGCCGGGAGATTCGCATGAAATACCTGATCGTCAATGCCGATGACTATGGCCTGGCTGCGTCGGTCTCGGCCGGCATTCGCCAGGCCCACCTGCAAGGCATCGTGACCTCCACCACGGTCATGATGAACATGCCCGATACGGAGCCGGCCTTGCGCCTGGCGGCGGAGCTGTGCCCCAACCTGGGCCTGGGCGTCCATCTCAACCTGACGGCCGGGACGCCGCTCTTGCCGCCGTCGCAACTGCCTGGGCTGCTGCGCCTGGGAGACGGCGGCCGCTTCCCGCGTGAACCTGCGCTGCGGGCCGCCGCGGCGCACCTGCCCATCAACGAGGTGGCAGCCGAATGGCGCGGCCAGATCGAGCGCTTCATCCACCTGACGGGCAAAGCGCCCGATCACCTGGACAGCCACCACAATTCATCCTACGTCACCTATCCGCTCTTCCAGGCCATGCTGGCCCTGGCCACCGACTACGGCTGCGCGATCCGACTGCCGTTCGGGGCGCCCCGCCCCGGCGCTGCGAGCGTGCTGCCGGCCGATTTTCCGGCCGGCTTTTCGCCACAGGCACGCGCCCGGCAGATGGGCGTGGCCGCGCCTGACCGCTTCGTGGATGATTTCTACGGCGACCGGGCCACGCTGGCCGTGCTCACCGACGTGCTGGACACCCTCCCCGACGGCGTGACCGAGGTGATGTGCCATCCAGCCGTGGCCGACGACGCGCTGCCGCAGATTTCCAGCTACCACAGCGGCCGCGTCGCAGAGTTGGCGCTGCTCACACACCCGCTGATGGTCGAAAAAATCCAGGCCAACGGCATCGTGCGCCTGACCTTTGCCCAGATGCAGGCGTTGGCGCGATGACCGATTACTTCCTGGGCGTGGACGTGGGCGCCACCAAGACCCACGCGCTGATCACAGACGCAGAGGGAAATCTCCTCGGCAAAGGCACGGCCGGCGGCGGCAACCCCACGATGACCAGTTACGAGCTGTTCGGCAGGGTCGTCGCTGCCGCAACCTGGCAGGCGCTGGCGCAGGCACGCATCACCATGCCGCAGATCAGCGCGGCCGGCTTCGGCGTGGCCGGCTACGACTGGCCCTCGCAGCGCGGCCTCACCCTGGCCGCGCTGGATCTACTGGAATTGACCGCGCCCTGTGATCTGGTCAACGACGCGGTGTTGGGCTTGCTGGCGAATGCGCGGCGCGGCTGGGGCATCTCGCTTGTCGCCGGCACCGGCTGCAACTGTTGGGGGCGCAACCAGGCCGGGCAGATGGGGCACATGACGGGCGCCGGCAACATCCTGGGCGAGTACGCGGGCGGCAGCGAGTTGATCGCCCGTGCGCTGCACCGGGTGGCCTATGCCTGGACCGGACGCGAGGGGCCGACCGCGTTGAGCGACGCCTTCATCGCGGCCGCCGGCGCGCAAGACCTGGAGGACCTCGTCGCAGGGCTGACCATCAATCGTTACGTGCTCGACGCCAGCCACGCGCCGTTGATCTTCGACTGCGCGGCGCAGGGCGACGCGGCCGCGCTGGAGCTGCTGCACTGGGCAGGCGACGAACTGGGCGTCATGGTCATCACCGTCGCCCGGCAAATCGGCGTGCAGCAGGCCGCGCCCGACGTGGTGTTGATCGGTGGTCTGTTCAAGGGTACACCGTCGCTGCAAGACCTGGTGGAAGCCAGCGTGCGGCCGCAGATGCCCGGCGTCACCTTTGTGTCCATGCAGGCCCCGCCGGTGATCGGCGCGGTCATCCTGGCGATGGAGCGCGCCCGACGCCCCGCGCACGCCATTCGCCAGGCCCTGCTCGCCCTGCAGACGCAGGCCCCTGTGACCTTTTAGAGCGATTGAAATCGCGCCTGATGGGCGTTCCGCCGGGCGTCCACCTGCGTGGACGCGATGTCGGTCGGCGCAGGCCGACCTTGCGGCGGAACGCCCCTTCGCCCCGAATTCATTCGGCGGCTGCCAGGAGTTGACAGAATGCTCAAGATTACCGTGATCGGCGCCGGTTCCACCTACACTCCTGAGCTTGTCGTAGGTTTCCTGACCCGGCTCACCAGCCTGCCCCTGACCGAACTCTGCCTGATGGACATTGACCCGCAGCGGCTGGAAATCGTCGGCGGCTTTGCCCAGCGCATCGCGCAGGCCCACGGCTCGCCCTTTCGGGTCGTGCTCAGCCAGGACTTGCGCCAGGCCATCGCCGGCGCCTCCTACGTCATCACCCAATTTCGTGTAGGCATGATGGCCGCCCGCCGCGCCGACGAATACCTGGGTCAGCGCCACGGCCTGATCGGACAAGAAACGACCGGCGTAGGCGGCATCGCCAAGGCTCTGCGCACCATTCCGGTCGTGCTGCACATCGCCGCGACCCTGGCGGAGGTCGCGCCCAATGCCCTCCTGCTCAACTTCACCAACCCATCGGGCCTGGTGACCGAGGCGTTGACGCGCTACGCCCCCGACGTGACGGCCGTGGGCGTGTGCAACTCAGGCATCACGGCCAAGATGCAATTTCTGGGTCTGTATCAAAGAATCGCGGGCCGCACCGTTGACCCTGACAACGTGCAGCTCGACACGCTGGGGCTGAATCACCTCACCTGGCATCGCGGCCTGTTCGTTGCAGGCGAACAGGTCTGGCCGCAGTTTTTTGCCGCCTACCTGGACGAACTCAAGGCGCAGGCGCATCCCGAGTGGGATATCCAAACCTTGCAGACGCTGGGCATGATTCCGAACTATTACCTGCAATACTTCTATTACCGCCAACGCAAGCTCGCCGCGCAAGATCAATGGCCGCCCTCGCGCGCCGAAGAGGTCATGCGCATCGAAGGCGACCTGCTGCGCCAGTACGCCGATCCAACGCTCACGGCGCCGCCAGCCGGTTTGATGCAGCGCGGCGGCGCCTGGTATTCCACCCTCGCCACGCAGGTCATTGTCAGCCATTACAACGATCTCGGCCAGATCCATGTGCTCAACACCCGTCACAACGGCGCGGTGAGTGGCTGGCCGGCCGATTGGGTGCTGGAGCTCCCCGCCAGGGTGGATGCACAGGGGATTCATCCGCTGCCCGCAGCCCCCCTGCCGCCGGTCTGCTTTGGCCTGCTGGCCGCCATCAAAATGGTCGAACTACTCACCGTCGCAGCCGCAGTGCATGGCGACCGCAACGCCCTCTACGAAGCCCTGCTCGTTCATCCGCTCGGACCGCAGGCCGACCAGGTGCAGGCGCTGTTGGATGATCTGCTGGAGACGAACCGGGCCTATCTGCCGCAGTTTTTCCAGGCGTAACCGCACGTCCCCCTCGCAGGGCTGCAGCAAGAGGACAGGCTCAGAGGCGCACGGCATCCGCGCCGGGCCGCTGCCACGAATTGCCACGAATTGAGTCGTCGCACCCAATACCAACCTGCTTTAGCAGGTTTTGGTGTATCAGACCGTGAATTCATTCACGGGGCTTAGAGGCGCGCGGCATCCGCGCCGGGCCGCTGCCACGAATTGAGTCGTCGCACCCAATACCAACCTGCTTTAGCAGGTTTTGTGTATCAGACCGTGAATTCATTCACGGGGCTCAGAGGCGCACGGCATCCGCGCCGGGCCGCTGCCACGAATTGAGTCGTCGCACCCAATACCAACCTGCTTTAGCAGGTTTTGGTGTATCAGACCGTGAATTCATTCACGGGGCTCAGAGGCGCACGGCATCCGCGCCGGGCCGCTGCCACGAATTGCCACGAATTGAGTCGTCGCACCCAATACCAACCTGCTTTAGCAGGTTTTGGTGTATCAGACCGTGAATTCATTCACGGGGCTCAGAGGCGCGCGGCATCCGCGCCGGGCCGCTGCCACGAATTGCCACGAATTGAGTCGTCGCACCCAATACCAACCTGCTTTAGCAGGTTTTGGTGTATCAGACCGTGAATTCATTCACGGGGCTCAGAGGCGCACGGCATCCGCGCCGAGCCGCTGCCACGAATTGAGTCGTCGCACCCAATACCAACCTGCTTTAGCAGGTTTTGGTGTATCAGACCGTGAATTCATTCACTTGCCCGGCTTGCTCAGAGGCGCACGGCATCCGCGCCGGGCCGCTGCCACGAATTGAGTCGTCGCACCCAATACCAACCTGCTTTAGCAGGTTTTGGTGTATCAGACCGTGAATTCATTCACGGGGCTCAGAGGCGCGCGGCATCCGCGCCGGGCCGCTGCCACGAATTGCCACGAATTGAGTCGTCGCACCCAATACCAACCTGCTTTAGCAGGTTTCGGCGTATCAGACCGTGAATTCATTCACGGGGCTCAGAGGCGCACGGCATCCGCGCCGGGCCGCTGCCACGAATTGCCACGAATTGAGTCGTCGCACCCAATACCAACCTGCTTTAGCAGGTTTTGGTGTATCAGACCGTGAATTCATTCACGGGGCTTGCCCGACGCTGCGTGGAGCAGCCAGCCTGCGCAAGGGGGAGGCCGACTACTTACCGGCCAACTGCTTGCGCGCGGACGCGCCGCTGAGCGGATAACCCAAGGCGCGGCCGATCAGGCAAAAATCGAATAGGCCTCCGGACATGGGCACCAACGCCACGATGGCGAGGACCGTGCCCATCGTACCCTTCACAACGAACAGCCCAACGCTCATAATGACGAGACCCAGCACGATTCGTGCTGCGCGCCCCATGCCACTGGTCATAAACTTGACGAACTGCATCTTGAACCTCCTGCACATGATACACACAATAGACGAACGGGAGTTTGTCGGTTGACAGATTCTCAGGATAGCATGTCAGTCACCCTGGTTCTCCGACTTTTGTCGGATCGCAACAACGACCCTCTCAGACTCAATAATCCGGGGCAGGGGCATGGCCTTGCGCCTGCCCGTGTGGGCGACCTGCCCGCGTGGGCGACCTGCCCGCGTGGGCGACCGCAAGGGTGCGCCCCTACTCTGACATGGATTCTCCATTTTTCAGTCTCTTCTCATTCTCTTCTCAGTCTCTCCTCAGTTCTCGCTTAGCCGTGTCTCAGGCCCCGGCGTGACAATGGTCGTGTAAGGAAGGCCAGGTGCGCTTTCCGTAACCGACATGAAACGAGAGGAGAACACGCGATGAGTCAAGACCAGGCTCTGATTTCAATCGAAAACGTGACGAAAACCTATCAGATGGGCGAGGTCACCGTGCAGGCGCTGCGCGGGGTCTCGCTGGAAGTTCGCCCCGGTGAGATGATGGCGATCATGGGGCCATCCGGTTCGGGCAAAACCACCCTGATGAACATCCTGGGCGCGCTCGATGTGCCGACCGGTGGCACCTATCTGCTTGCCGGGCAGAATGTCAGTCGGATGGCCCCCAACGCATTATCGGAAATTCGCAACCAGAAGATCGGCTTTGTCTTTCAGAGCTTCAATCTGCTGCCGCGCACCTCGGCCCTGGCCAATGTGGAATTGCCCTTGATCTACGCCGGTATCAGCCAGGGCCGCGACCGCTGCGTCGCGGCCCTGGAGATGGTCGGGCTGGGCGATCGCCTGCATCACAAGCCCAACGAACTCTCCGGCGGCCAGCAGCAGCGCGTGGCGATTGCCCGTGCCCTGGTCAATCACCCCAGCCTGATCCTGGCCGATGAGCCGACCGGCAACCTCGATTCGAAGGCCGGCGAAGAGGTGATGCGCATTTTCCAGGAGTTGAACGAACAGAAGGGCATCACGATCATGTTTATCACCCACGAGCCAGACATCGCCAGCCACACGCGGCGCATCGTGCGCCTGCAGGACGGCCTGATCGTGAGCGATACACCCGTCAGCGCGCCGCGACGCGCGGGCACAAACGGGCATGCCAACATCGAAGTGAAGGGTGCGGGAACCGCCCAAACAGCCGAAGGGAGCTATGTATGAAACACAATGGGCGTTTGATGATTGGGATTGTCATCGTCACGCTGGCCGTCGCCGGCGGCGGATATTGGACCTTTTTCGGTCGCGCAGCGACCGCCAGCAGCGTGAGTGCGCGGACCTACACGCAGGTGGTGGCGGTGACGCAGGGAAGGTTGAACGCCACCCTCAGCGTTGTCGGTCAGTTGGAGGCCGAGCAGAGCGCCGACCTGGCCTTCGAGCGGATGAGCGGGACAACCAACCTGCTCACCCTGGCGGTGCAGGCCGGCAACGTGGTAACCGCCGGGCAGGTCCTGGCGACGATTGACCAGGCGACCTATGAACAGGCGCGCGATCAGGCCCGGAGCGATCTGCAGGCAGCCGAGGAGACCTTGAGCGATCTGCAGACGCCGGCCACGGCCCTGGCAATTGCCCAGGCCGACGTGGCCGTGGCGGCAGCCCAGGTTCAGTTGCAGCAAGCGCAAGACGCACTCGATGCGTTGGTAAACCCTGATTTGCCCAGCCTGAAGGCGGCCGTGGCGAGTGCGCAGAGCGCGCTGGCCACGGCGCAGGCCGATGTGCTGGCACAGCAAGAGGACAGCGCAGCCAGGAAACAACTGGCAAGGCTGCAAACGGCCGAGGCAACCCCAACGGCTGATTATCAACGGCTGGCCGTGGAAGAGTACACCGACGACTACTACCGGGACCGGCTGCAGGTGGCCTACAACAAGATGATGGACGCGCAGGACACGCGCGTGACGTATCAGATCAGCCGCCAGGTGAGCGCCTTGCAGGCGCAGATGACGCTGCGCCGCAGTCAACAGGCGCTGGCGGATGCGCAGGAGGCATTGGCCGAGGCGCAGGCGGGCGGTGACAAGCTGGCGCTGGCGCAGGCCGAACTCGCCCTGCACCAGGCCGAAGTCGCGCTGCAGGCCGCCCAGGAAGCGCGCACCGACCTCGACGCCGGCGCCGATGCTACCAAGATCGCCGCTGCCCAGGCCGCCGTGGATAAGAAACGGCTGACCCTGGGCGAAGCCGAAGCCGCCCTCGCCGGCGCCCGGTTGCTGGCGCCCTTCGCCGGCGCCATCCTGCAAACCAACGTCAACGTGGATGACCAGGTGACCGCCAACACGACCATCCTCACCCTCGCCAATCTGGGGACCCTCGGCATGACCGCCAACGTCGAAATCCAGGTCGGTCAGGCTGCCGATGCCCTGCTGGTGCCCACCCTGGCCTTGACCAAAGCCAACGGCCTTTACCAGGTGCTCGTGCCGAACAGCGCCGATCCGAATGGCGATCCGGTCGCTGTGCCGGTGGAAATCGGTCTCAGCGATGGCGCCTACACTCAGATCGTCAAGGGCCTCAACCCCGGCGACCAGGTCGTCGTCCAGATTGCCTCCACCACCAGTAGCCCGCAGATGATGGGCGGGCCAGGCGGCATGGGCGCGATGGACGGCGGGGCGCCACCGGCGCCGCCATCATCAGCGGGCGGCACGCGCCCGTAACCGAAGCGAGGTAAAAGAGGTAAAAAACATGAAACGCACGATCAGAATCTTATTGGCAGCCGTCCTGGTTGCCGTGACAGCAGGTGGGTATTGGTTCTATCAGAGCCGGGCCGCGACCACGGCCAGCAGCGCAAGCGGTCAAACTTACACACAGATTGTGGATGTGACCCAGGGATCTCTCAACTCGAGCCTGAGTGTGGTGGGGCAGTTGGAGGCCAAGCAGAGCGCTAATCTGGCCTTCGAGCAGATGAGCGGGACAACCAATCTGCTCACCCTGGCGGTGCAGGCCGGCAACGTGGTGACAACCGGGCAGGTGCTGGCAACGATTGACCCGGCGCCGTATGAGCAGGCGCGGGATCAGGCCCGGAGCGATCTGCAGGCGGCCGAGGAAGCCTTGAGCGATCTGCAGACGCCGGCCACGACCCTGGCAATTGCCCAGGCCGATGTGGCTGTCTCCACGGCGAAGCAGGCGTTGGCCCAAGCCAATGACAAGTTGGCCGATTTCAAGTCGCCGGACCTGACCAGCCTGCGCAGCGCCGTGCAAGACGCGCAGGATAGCCTGGCTCTCTTGCAACTTCAGGCCACGCTGGCCGGCCATGAATCACTGGCCAAGAGCGAACGCGATTTACAGTACACCGTGAGTTGGTATCAGCGCCGCATTACCGAGCTGCAGGCGCTGAGCAACCCGAACGCGGAGCAGATCGCTGAGATTCCCGACGACCAGGTTTCGCTGGCCGCGGCGCAGGTTGACCTGGCGCGCGTGCAGGTTGAGCGTGAGCTGGCGCGCCAATCCAGAGCGGCCGAGGCGGCGAAGGCCAACGTCGTGCTGGCGGATGCGCAGGAGGCATTGGCCGAGGCACAGGCCGGCGGCGATAAGCTGGCGCTGGCGCAGGCCGAACTCGCCCTGCACCAGGCCGAAGTCGCGCTGCAGGCCGCCCAGGAAGCGCGCACCGACCTCGACGCCGGCGCCGATGCCACCAAGATCGCCGCTGCCCAGGCCGCCGTGGATAAGAAACGGCTGACCCTGGGCGATGCCGAAGCCGCCCTCGCCGGCGCCCGGTTGCTGGCGCCCTTCGCCGGCGCCATCCTGCAAACCAACGTCAACGTGGATGACCAGGTGACCGCCAACACGACCATCCTCACCCTCGCCAATCTGGGGACCCTGCAGGTCGTCGCCTCGGTGGACGAGACGACCATCCGCCAGATCAGCGCCGGGCAGGATGCCACCATCACCTTCGACGCCTTCCCCGGCCAGTCGTTGCAGGGCAAGGTGCTCACCGTGCCCCTGCAAGGCTCGCTGCAAGGCGGGGTCATGGTCTACGCCGTGCCGGTCTCTCTCAGCGGCGCCGACAACCTGGCCCTCCTCGTCGGCATGACCGCCAACGTCGAAATCCAGGTCGGTCAGGCTGCCGATGCCCTGTTGGTGCCCACTCTGGCCCTGACCAAAGCCAACGGCCTTTACCAGGTGCTCGTGCCGAATACCACCGATCCGAATGGCGATCCGGTGGCGGTGCCGGTCGAGGTGGGGCTGAGCGATGGGATCTACACGCAGATCGTCAAGGGTCTCAACCCCGGCGACCAGGTTGTTGTGCAGATGGCCTCCACCACGAGCAGCGCCAGCAGCGGAGGCGGCTCCGGCGGCAGTATGATGATGAATGTCACCCGGCAGTTGGGTGGGCGCTAAAAGGAGTCACCGATGAAGAAGCTCATGATGGTGTTACGCGTGGCCGTGAGTTCGCTGACCGCACACACGATGCGAACCGTGCTGACCATGCTGGGAATTGTGATTGGTGTCGCGGCGGTCATCGCCCTGGTAGCCGCAGGCACAGGCGCACAGGCGCAGGTGGTGAGCCAGTTTCAATCGTTAGGATCGAACCTGGTCACTGTGACCGCGATGTCGAACTTTGGCTTCTCACAGAGCGGCCTGCAGCAGAGCAGCCGCACGTTGACCATGAACGACGTGAACGCGATCAAGAGTCTGGCTACGTCGGTTAGCCAGGTGGCGCCGCTGTACAGCGCCAACGCCACGGTGACGTATGGCGGCAGCACGACCTCGACGACCATCAACGGTGTCACTGAGGAGTATGCCACCGTGCGCAACACAACCGTCACACGCGGACGATTCCTGACGCAGGGAGACAATGAAAACGTGGCGATGGTGGTCGTGCTTGGCACATCGGTGGTGGAGGATCTGTTTGGCAGTAGTGAGGTGAATGCCATCGGCGAGACGGTGCGCATCAACCGCCAGAACTACGAAGTGATCGGCGTGTTGAAGTCCAAGGGGCAAAGCGGGCCGCAAAATCAGGATGACATCATCATCATGCCGTTGCGCACCGCGCAGCTCAAGCTGGGCGGCGCGGGCACCATCACCCTGCGCTCGATCAACCTGCAGGTGCGCACGGCCGAGGAGATGGACCTGGCGCAGGCGCAGGTGACGGCAATTCTACGCACCCTGCATGGCCTGGCAACCGGCGCGGATAACGACTTCCTGGTGCAAAACCAGGCCGACATCCTGAGCAGCGTCGCGGAGACATCGGGAACCTTCACGACTTTGCTGGGCAGCATTGCGGCCATCTCGCTCCTGGTGGGCGGTATCGGCATCATGAACATCATGCTGGTCAGCGTCACCGAACGCACGCGCGAGATTGGTCTGCGCAAGGCCGTGGGGGCCAAGCGCGGGGACATCCTGGTGCAATTCCTGACGGAGGCGATTGTCATGAGTGCCCTGGGTGGTGTGGTCGGCGTGGCGCTCGGTGTCGTCGGCGCCCAGATCATCACGCCATTGCTGGGCAGCAGCCAGGCCGTAGTGACCAGCCAAAGTGTGGTGCTGGCCCTGGCCGTCTCGCTGGCGATCGGAGTCTTCTTCGGCCTCTACCCGGCCAACCGCGCCGCCAGTCTGAATCCGATCGACGCGCTGCGCTACGAATAGAAGTCCGATCGTCAGTCCCCCCCGCAGGCAAGCCACGCCGCCAGCAGAACAATCTGCTGACGGCGTGGCTTGTTGTTTTCAGGCGCTTCCCCTCACTATTTTGGGCGGCCAGTTTGACATTTGATACGCCTTTGGGGTAAGATAATTGGAGTTTGATTCCTCGGTTGTAAATGCCCCGACCGGCCTGGCATGCCGATCTGAAACGCTGACGACTTTTCACCGAAACAAGGGAAAGCGCTATGAACTTCGTTCTGAACGGTCAACTCAAGCACTTCGAGGGTGACCCTGATCTGCCGCTGCTGACCTACCTGCGCCAGCATGAAGGGATCATCTCGCCCAAGGATGGCTGCTCACCCCAGGCGGCCTGCGGCTGCTGCGCGGTGGACCTCAACGGTAAGGCGGTGCTCTCCTGCGTCACGCCCATGAAGAAGGCGGACGGTGGGCAGGTTACCACCACAGAGGGCCTGGGCGAGTATCGCCAGCGGGTCTTTGCGCACGCCTTTGTGGCCACTGGCGGCATTCAATGCGGCTTCTGCATTCCTGGCATGGTCATGCAGGCCAATGCGCTCATCAATCGCCAGCCGCAGCCCAACCGCGACGAGATCACCAGGGCGCTGACGCCGCACCTGTGCCGCTGCACGGGGTATAAGAAGATTGTAGATGCGATTGAAGTGGCCGCGGGCGCCATTTGGCACGAGGAAGAGGTTCCACAGCCCGTCACGCCAGGGCATGTGGGCGATCGCCATCCCAAATACGATTCCTACAGCGCCGTGCTTGGTCAACGTCCTTACGTGGATGACATCCAGATCGAAGGCATGCTGCATGGGGCGCTGCGTTTCAGTGACTATCCACGCGCCCGCGTCCGGCGCCTGGACACCACGGCCGCCAGCCAGGTGCCGGGCGTGCTGCGCATCGTCACCGCGGCCGATGTGCCGGGGCGCCGGCATGTGGGGTTGATCCAGCAGGACTGGCCGTTGATGGTGGCGGTGGGCGAAGAGACGCGTTACATCGGCGATGTGCTGGCGGAGGTCGTGGCAGAGACAGAGCAGGCGGCCCGCCTGGCGGCGACCAAGATCGAGGTTGACTACGAAGTGTTGGCGCCGCTGACCGATCCCTTCGAGGCGCTGCTGCCCGATGCACCGCAGTTGCACCCCGCCGGCAACGTGTTGGACAGCACGATCATCAAGCGTGGTGATCTGCAGGCGGCGCAGCGGGCATCGGCCTTCATTTCCTCGGATCGCTATCAAACCCAGCGCATCGAGCATGGCTATATGGAGCCGGAAGCGGCCATCGCCTACCCGGAGGAGGACGGACTCACCGTGCTCTCGCAGAGCCAGGGCGTCTACGAAGACCGCACGCAGATTGCGGCGCTGATGGGCATGCCGGAAGAACAAATTCGGGTGATTTTGGTGCCCAACGGCGGCGGATTTGGCGGCAAGGAGGATCTGTCGGTGCAGGGACACGCGGCGCTGATCGCCTATCTGCTGCGCCGGCCGGTGAAGGTGAAGCTGACGCGGGATGAGTCCATTCGGATGCACCCAAAGCGCCATCCCATGGTGCTGGATTATCGCGTGGGCTGCGATGCGGCCGGCAAGCTGACTTTTGTGCAGGCGCGCATCATTGGCGATTCCGGGGCCTACGCGTCGGTCGGCGCCAAGGTGTTGGAGCGGGCCGCTGGTCACGCCACGGGCGCGTATCATGTGTCGGTCGCGGACATCGAGGCGGTGGCAGTGTACACCAATAACGTGCCGTGCGGCGCCATGCGCGGGTTTGGCGTCAATCAAGCGGCCTTTGCCATCGAGGGTTGCATTGACGACCTGTGCCAGCAGGGGGGCTTCGACCGCTGGCAGTTCCGCTATGACAACGCGATTACTGAGGGCAGCATGACGGCGACGGGACAGGTGATTGAGGGCGGAGCCGGATTGCGCGCCACGCTCCTGGCCGTCGAAGACGAGTTTCGTGCGGCCAGGTTTGCCGGGCTGGCCTGCGGCATCAAGAATACCGGTATCGGCAACGGCGTGACCGATGCCTCACGCGTGCGCATCAGTGTGCTGGCGGCCGACAGGATCGTGGTTGACCACGGCTGGACCGAGATGGGGCAGGGCGTACACACGGTCGCCTTGCAGACTCTGTGTACCGAGACCGGCGTTGACCCCAGAATTGTCGAGATGCGGGTAGACACGGCTTCCGGGCAAGAGGCCGGCATGACCACCGCGTCGCGCGCCACATCGCTGGTGGGCAATGCGATGATTGACGCGGCGCGCAAACTGCGCGCCGATTTGGATCAGACCGGCGGCCGCCTGGATCCCCTGGTGGGCCGCGCCTACGAGGGCAGTTGGCGCGTGGAATGGACAACGCCGGTCAAGGCGGCGACGGAGACTTCCGGGGTCCCGGAGCGTATCGCCACCCACTATTCGTATAGCTACGCCACGCAACTTGTCATTTTGAACGATGACGGGCAGATTGCCAAGATTGTGGCGGCGCATGACGCGGGCAAGATCTTCAACCCGACGCTTTTCGAGGGCCAGGTGGAAGGCTCGTTGCACATGGGGCTGGGCTATGCGATCAGCGAGGATCTGCCGATGGAAGGCGGCTATTTCAAGAGCACGCGCCTGCGCCAGTGCGGCATCCTGCGCGCCAAAGAAATGCCGGAGATCGAGGTGATCGGCGTCGAGGTGCCGGACCCCTACGGGCCTTACGGCGCCAAGGGGGTGGGCGAGATCGGCCTGGTGCCGACGGCCGGCGCGGTGGCCAATGCGCTGTGTCAGTTCGATGGCGTGCGCCGCACGCGGCTGCCGATGGCGCTGCCCAAGCGGGCGCGTTGATCTGCCCATGCGCCGAACCATGTCGGCGCTCCCGATCCGAAGTCCCCGACTTGTCGGGGACTGTTCCTAATGATGATAGGGGTGGCTTTTCATGAGCGAACCAGGTGAGCAGA
Source organism: Candidatus Amarolinea dominans (assembly GCA_016719785.1). Lineage (NCBI taxonomy): Bacteria > Bacillati > Chloroflexota > Caldilineae > Caldilineales > Candidatus Amarolineaceae > Candidatus Amarolinea > Candidatus Amarolinea dominans. The sequence goes on along the minus strand of JADJYJ010000004.1, from coordinate 103,698 downwards.
GTGGCTTGGCGAGGCGGCTGAACAGCAGCCGGCTCTTCGATGCGCTCCTGCCGTTCTTTGCCACGATCCTGGCCCTGGTCGTCGGGGCCGTTCTGCTGACGATCTTGGGCGTCAACCCGCTGACCGCCTACGGCTCACTGTTGCGCGGGGCGTTTGGCACGGTCAGCGGCTTTACCCAGACCCTGGCCAAGTCCACGCCGCTGCTGCTGGTGGCGCTCGGTATCTGTATTGCCTTTCGCGGCGGGGTCATCAACATCGGCGGCGAGGGACAGATCATCATCGGCGCCGTGGCGGCCGCGGCCGTCGCTCTGGCCTTGCCCACTCTGCCCGGTGTGCTGCTGGTGCCGCTGACCCTGGGGGCGGGGGTGGCAGGTGGGGCCGTGTGGGGCGGCATCGCCGGCGTGCTCAAGGCCCGCTTTGGGGTCAACGAGATTCTGAGCACCGTCATGCTCAACGCCATCGCGCTGCAGTTGATGAATTTTCTGCTGCGTGGCCCCATGCTTGATCCGGAGCAAATTGCCGCCGGCACGAACATTCCCCAGAGCGCCACGCTGCCGGATCAGGTGTGGCTCTTGCGCCTGGTGCCGCGCACCCTGTTGCATGCCGGGTTGGTTCTGGCGGTGATTTTGGCGGTGGTGGTTTTCATCTTTCTGTGGCGCACCACCATCGGTTTCCGTATCCGCGCAGTCGGTCTCAACCCCTCAGCCGCGCGCTACGCAGGCATCCCGGTGCGGCGCTACATGGCCCTGGCGCTGATCCTCAGCGGCGCGTTTGCCGGCCTGGCCGGCGCCGTCGAAGTGACGGGGGTTCATCATCGCATGATCGAAGGGTTGTCGGGCGGCTATGGCTTCAGCGGCATTGTGGCCGCGCTCTTTGGCAAGCTGCACCCGCTGGGGGCGATCCCGGCCTCGATCATCTTTGGCGGCCTGTTGGTGGGCGCCGACAAGATGCAGCGCACGGTGCAGGTGCCCAGTTCGCTGGTGGTGGCCATCAACGGCCTGATTGTGCTCTTCGTGGTGGCCAGCGACTATTTTGTGCGACGGCGCGCCCTGCGCCGCGTGGCGCCCGTGGCCCCGACCGCCGAGATTTCCCCTGTCATCCCTCCACAGGAGGCGGCCGGTGATTAGTGATCTGCTCACAACCGCGGTGTTGATCGGCATCCTGCACAGCGGCATCCGCCTGGCCACGCCCTATCTGCTGGCCGCACTCGGTGAGGCGGTCTCCCAGCGGTCCGGGGTGCTTGATCTGGGCGTGGACGGCATCATGCTGATGGGGGCGTTTGCCGCGTTCTTCACGGTTTTCCAAACCGGCAACCTGTGGTTGGGCGTCGGCGCGGCGCTTGTGGTGGGCGCGTTGATGGGCCTGTTGATGGCGGTCATCAGCGTGACGTTTCAGGCCGAACAGGGCATCAGCGGCATCGGTCTCTATCTGTTCGGCCTGGGGCTTAGCAGCCTGCTCTTCCGTGTCCTGATCGGTTCAGTCGTGGGGGTCAGCGGTTTCGAGGAGATCAAGATCCCTGTCCTGAGTAGCATCCCGGTCGTGGGCGACATCTTCTTCAACCATAACATCCTGGTCTACCTGGCCTATCTCATGGTGCCGGCGATCTGGTTCCTGTTCGACAAGACCACGCTGGGCCTGAAGGTGCGGGCCGTCGGCCAGAATCCAGAGGCGGCCGATTCGCTCGGCGTCAGCGTCAACCGTGTGCGCTACTTCGGGGTGATTTTTGGCGCCGCGCTGGCGGGCGTGGCCGGCGCGTCCCTGAGCATCGGCACCCTGAACGTTTTTCAGGAGAACATGACCAATGGCTTGGGCTTCATCGCCGTGGCGTTGGTCTACTTTGGCGGCTGGCGGCCCGTGGGCGTGCTGCTCGGTTCGCTGCTCTTCGCCACCGTCAACTCGCTGCAGTTGTGGGTACAGGTCAAGGGCATCCCCATCCCGTCTGATCTGGCCGTGATGCTGCCGTACCTGTTGACGATTATTGTTCTGATCTTTGCCACCAACCAGATCAAACAGCCGGCTGCGCTCGATAAGCCGTTCGAGCGCAGCGGTTGATGGCAGATATGAAATCACTTGAGAAAGGCACTCGAAAAATCGAGTGCCATCAGGCGTCGAACTTGTTCGGCGGATTGTTGAGTTTTTTGTGAGTCAGCAGAAAGTCAAAGGAGAATCGTATGCGTCGTTCAATCACCACTGTGCTCGTGCTGTTGTTGGTCATCAGCGTGTTGTTGACAGGTTGCCAGGCTGCCCAGCCGACGGCAGCCGTCAGCAAAGGCCCCTTCAAGATTGCGATCGTGCTGCCCAGCCCGATCACAGACATGGCCTGGGGCCAGGCCATGTACGGTGTCCTGAAGGCCGTGCAAAAGGAAATGGGCGAGGATAAGCTGCAGCTTGCCTATTCCGACAACATGTTCCAGGTGGCCGATGCAGCGGCGGCCCTGCGTGACTACGCCACCGAAGGTTACAACCTGGTCATTGCGCACGGCACCCAGTATGGCAACTCGATGTTCGATGTGGCCAAGGACTTCCCCGGCACCAGTTTTGCCTGGGGCACGGCCACCGACACCGGCGCCAGTAAGAACCTGAAGAATGTGTTTGCCTACGAGGCCAACGCGCAAGAAGGCGGCTACGTCAACGGCGTGATCGCGGCCATGCTGAGCAAATCGGGCGTCCTGGGCGTCGTTGGCCCGGTGGAAGCCGGCGATGCCAAGCTGTACATTGACGGTTTTGTGGCCGGAGCCACGGCCACCAAGGCGGACATCAAGGTCAATATCAGCTACACCGGCTCCTTCGGCGATACCGCCCTGGCAGCCGAAGCGGCCAACACCCATATCGCGGCCGGCGCTGACGTGCTCACCGGTTCCGCGCAGCAGGTGGTGGGCGCGATCGGTGTGGCCAAGAGCAAGGGCGTCAAGTGGCTGGGCACGCAGAGCGATCAAAGTTCGTTGGCGCCTGATGCCGTCGTGGCAACCCAGGTCTTCGATTGGACCGCGGTGGTCAAGGACATGATTGATCTGCACCAGAAGGGCACGATGGGCGGCAAGGCCTACACCCTGACCCTGTCCAACGGCGGCCTGAAGATTGTCTTCAACGCCGGCTCTCCGGTGCCTGACGATGTCAAGAAGGCGGCCGAGCAGGCGATCCAGGCGATCAAGGACGGGAAGATCAAGCCGCTGCCTTGAGCGGCCTCACCTCATCCCCCGGCCCCTTCTCCTCTCCGCGTGGCGGAGAGGAGAAGGGGGGGAGAGAGCGGCCTCACCTCATCCCCCGGCCCCTTCTCCTCTCCGCGTGGCGGAGAGGAGAAGGGGGGGAGAGAGCGGCCTCACCTCATGCCCCGGCCCCTTCTCCTCTCCGCTGGGCGTAGAGGAGAAGGGGGGGAGAGGGGCCTCACCTCAACCCCCGGCCCCTTCTCCTCTCCGCTGGGCGCAGAGGAGAAGGGGGGGAGAGGGACCTCACCTCAACCCCCGGCCCCTTCTCCTCTCCGTGGCGGAGAGGAGAAGGGGGGAGAGAGCGGCCTCACCTCATCCCCGCCCCTTCTCCTCTCCGCGTGCGGAGAGGAGAAGGGGGGAGAGCGGCCTCACCTCATCCCCCGGCCCCTTCTCCTCTCCGCGTGGCGGAGAGGAGAAGGGGGGGAGAGAGCGGCGTGACTGTAGCCCCGAATAAATTCGGGGCGTCAGTGGGTGTGGCATGCGGCAGACGGTGTTGTCACGCCGGAGGCGTGACCTACGTGGGGAGTCTTACTTTTGTGTCAGGGTATTTTATGACGAACTCGACCGCCCCGGTTTCACTTTCTTCTCCCGCGCTGCTGCCAACCGGGTTGCCGCGCATTGACTTGCTGGAGATGCGCGGCATCGTCAAGCGCTTCCCTGGTGTGCTGGCCTGCGACCGCATTGACTTCGATGTGAAGGCCGGCGAGGTGCATGCGCTGCTGGGCGAAAACGGGGCCGGTAAGTCCACCCTGATGAAGGTGCTGTACGGCCTCTATCACAAGGACGGCGGTGAGATTCGCGCCAATGGCCGGCCGGTGGAGATTCACACTCCCACCGACGCCCTGCGTCAGGGCATCGGCATGGTGCATCAGCACTTCATGCTGGTGGACACGCTGACCGTGGCCGAAAATGTCGCCCTGGGTCTGCCATCCAGCCGCGGCCCGCTGCTCGATCTTGACAAGGTGGAAGCGCGCATCCGTGTGCTGTCCGCCGCCTATGGCCTGCAGGTTGATCCCAAGTCCCCCGTGTGGACGCTGCCGGTGGGGGTGCGTCAGCGCGTGGAGATCATCAAGGCGCTCTATCGCGGCGCGGCGCTGCTCATTCTGGACGAGCCGACGGCTGTGCTGACGCCGCAGGAGGTGGACGACCTGTTCGTGACCCTGCGCCAGATGACCCGAGAAGGCCACAGCCTGGTGTTCATCAGCCACAAACTGCGCGAGGTGCTGGCGCTCAGCGACCGCATCAGCGTGCTGCGCGGCGGCGCGCTGGTGGGCACCGTGCCCAACGAAGGCGTCACGCGGCAGCAGTTGGCGCGCATGATGGTGGGCCGGGAATTGCTTTTGGAACGCAAGCGCGTGCCGGTGCAGGTGGGCGAGACGCTGCTCTCGCTCAACGATGTGGAAGCCTACCGGATCACGGGCACGCGCGCTGTATCACCTGACGCAAACGCTGCGCGGCGGTGAGATCCTGGGCATCGCCGGCGTCAGCGGCAACGGGCAGCGTACCCTGGCCGAGGTCATCGCCGGCCTGCGCGACCTGCGCGATGGTCACATCACCCTCCTGGGCGCCGACATCACCGCCTGGTCAGTGGGGCAACGCATCGAGGCGGGTCTGCGCTACATTCCTGAGGAGCGCATGCACGATGGCGTCATTCAGGAATTCTCCGTGGCTGAAAACATCATCCTGCAGGACCATGTGCGGCCGCCCTTCAGCAAGAGCAGTTTCCTCGATTTCAAGGCCATTGCCCGGCGCAGTCAGGACCTGGTGCGGGAGTTCCGTATCAAGACACCGGGCATTGACACGCCGATCAAGAACCTGAGCGGCGGCAACATCCAGAAGGTGATCCTGGCCCGTGAGTTGTCCAACAACCCCACGGTGCTGATTGCCGCGCAGCCCACGCGTGGGGTGGACATTGGCGCGACCGAATATATTCATCAGCGCCTGCTCGATCAGCGCAGCCAGGGCACGGCCATTCTGCTCATTTCCGAAGACCTGGACGAGATTTTGGCCCTTTCCGACCGCATTGCGGTGCTGTACGAGGGCGAGGTGATGGGCGTTGTCCAGCGCGATGAGACGAACGCTGAGGAGCTGGGGCTGATGATGGCTGGTGTGCGCCAGGCCGCCGAATGAATTCGGGGCGAAGGGGCGTTCCGCCGCAAAGTCGGCCTGCGCCGACTGGCATCGCGTCCACGCAGGTGGCCGCCCGGCCGCCAGGCCCATCAGGCGCGATTTCAATCGCTCGCCACCGGACAAAAAAAGACATCCGATTTCTGAGAGAAATCGGATGTCTTTTTGACGCCTGGTTTCTACGCCGCCGGTGCGACGCAGACCTCGCTCTCGCTGAAGGTTGGGTTGGCGTAGCCGAAATCGAACAGAATCAGCCATGTGTCCGGGTTGTCTTTGGCAAAGGCGGTCACTGCGGCGCAGGCGGCCACTGCATCTTGGGGTTTTTCGTATGCCTGCCACCAGAGATCGGCCACCTGGGCATACAGGTTGACCGGCTCGGCCGCCAGGAACTCGACGACGGTGACCTCCGCCTTTTCCATTTCTCCGCTGTACGCGTAGGCAAGCGCCAGGCGATAGCGGGCGAAACTGCGCAGTTCGTCGAGTTCGTTATCGCGGGTGCCGCACTTCTCCAGGGCGCTGTCGTTCAGCAGGGCATCGTAGGCGATGGCCGCCTCGGCATACTTCCCTGTGAGCATCAGTTGATTCGCATCCAGCAGATGATGATACAGACAGGTGGACGGATCATACATGAGATCGGTCAGTCTGTACGGCGCGCCCGCAAGCGATGACCAGGTCTCGTTCCATGAACGCTGTGGCCCGGCGCCCACCGAGGCGATGATGCCGCCGTGCAGCAGCAGCTCCTGGCCTGAACCGTCGTTGATGTCCTTGAAGCTGACCGTGGGATAGGCCATGGTCGCGTTGCCGTCAATCCAGTTTTGGAACGAACTGCTGGCCGGGTCCCAGGAGATGATGTGAACCGTGCCGAAGCAGGTGTGCGCGCCGCAGGTGGTATCGGTCCAGGAGATGTCAATCTTGCCGTCCGCGTTGATGTCGCTGGTGTCGAGCAGGGCGACGTCACCGGCTGCGCCGGCCTGGTAGGCCAGTTCCTTGCTGTCGCGCCCGGCATGGAAGATCAACAGGTCGCCGGTGGGCACCGCGGCCGCGGAGATGGGGTCGGTGATGACGATGATGTAGTCATCGAGCTTGTCGCCGTTGATGTCCTGGATGGTGACGCCGCCGTGCGCGCTGGTCACTGCGCCACAGGTTCGCAACCAATCCAACAGTTGCACAGGATTGGCGTTGAGCGCGTCATGGATACCGGTGGTGTAGTCAGCAAACTGCGTGGGGCACGCAGGCATGCCGGCGATTGGCGGTTTGGTTGCGCTGCCACCCGGTACCGGTGTTGCCGTGCTGCTGCCGGGGGTGGACGCGCTGGCGCCCGGAATGACCATGCGATCGCCGATGAACAGTACCTTGCCGCGGCGCTGCAGCTTGGGGTTGGCGTTCCACAGGGCAGCAAAGGGCACCCCGGTGCGCGCCGCAATGCCATACCAGGTGTCGCCGGGGCGTACCGTGTAGGTGGCGCCGGTGGTTGGCTGCGGGGTGACTGTGGTTGCCGGGCCGCTGCTGCCGTCGCCCGGGATGCAGAGTCGGTCGGTGCGCCAGAGCTGGTTGTTGCGCCGGATGTAGCGCGCGTTGGCGGCCTTGAGCGCGGCCACGCTGACGCCGTAGCGCTGCGCCACGCTGCCCCAGCCATCGCCAGCTCGCGGCGTTACGATCTGGCTGCACTGACCGCCGTTGGGTGTCGTTGATGCAGCCGCGCTCATGCTGCTGAGCGCCAGGGTCAGCAAGGCGACGCATACAACGACCACGACGAAAGTTCGACGACGAAGTTGACCGGCCATTTCTTTTCCTCCGAAAATCAAGCCACTGAGTTTTTTGTGCCCGAGCACGACGGGTGCAGCTATTATACACCAGGATGGGCAAATACCAGAATCAGGCCCGCGTTTGGCTCTTGCAGGCGCGTCAGGTTATAATGAACCTATGAGCGATCGTGTTTTCCCTGCCCACGCCCTGGAAACTGGCGCCGTCGCGGTCAGGCCGCAGACGGTTCTGGCGCGCTTGGCCGTCGTGCTGTTGATGGCCGGCCTGGTCTGGTGCTTTGTTGCCACGTTGGCCCCCGTCACCGTGCAGGTGGACGGCTACGCCGACCGCGTCTTCACCCATCAGCGCACCGTGCGCGAGCTGTTGGCTGAGCTGAACCTGGCCCTGGCGCCCGGGGATCACATGACGCCGGCGCTGGAGCAGGCGATTGCGCCTGGACTGCATGTCCAGGTGACGCGGGCGCGGCCACTGCTGGTCGTTGCGGACGGCCGTGAAATCCTGGTGCGCACGCACAGCCAGCGGGTGGGTGACATTTGGCCGGCCGCGGGCATCACGCCTGCGGGGATGGACGAGCGCTTTCTGGATGGGGTTCCCGTGACCGATCAAACCGCGCTGCCTGTCCCTGTGATCGAGCCTGGCGTGGCCCCGCGCTACCGGGCCGGGCGGCCGTGGGTGGGCAAGCAGCCGGCGCCGCTCACGCTCACGCTGCGCCGCGCGGTGCCGCTGACGGTGCTGGACGAGGGGCTGCCGTTGACCTTCATGACCACGGCGCCCACAGTTGGGGAAGCGCTGCGCCGCGAGCAGTTCGTTCTCTACCTGGGGGATGTCGTGCAGCCCAGTCTGGGCAGCCCGGTACGCGCCGGCGGACGGGTCTTCATCCAGCGCTCGACGCCCGTGGTGTTCTTTGCCGATGGCGAGACCTTGAAAACGCGCACCCGCCAGTACACGGTGGGTGACGCCCTGGCCGAGCAGGGGATCGTGGTGGTCGGGCTGGATCAGGTGGAGCCGGCCTTGACGACGCCCCTGGTGCCCAACCTGGCCATTCGGGTCATTCGCGTGCGTGAAGTCCTGGAAATTGAGCAGCAGGTGGTGCCGTTCATTTCCATCTGGGTGGGTGACGATAAACTGGAGATTGATCGCAGCCGGGTCAGTGTGGCCGGCCAGGATGGCATCCAGCGCCAGCGCTACCGTATGCGCTACGAGGACAACCAGGTGGTGGCGCGGACGCTGCAGGAAAGTTGGGTGGCGCAAGAGCCGATCACACGGGTGCTGGCGTACGGTCGCCAGATTACCCAGAAAACGCTGGATACGCCAGAGGGTCCGATCATCTATTGGCGCAAGCTGCGTGCATACACCACGTCCTACACCGCTTCCAGTGCGGGCGTGCCGCGCAGCAGCCCCTCCTACGGCCGCACCCGCATCGGCTTGCCGCTCAGCACCGGAATCGTCGCGGTGGACCCCACCGTGATTCCGCTGCGTTCATGGGTGTATGTCCCCGACTACGGCAAGGGCCTGGCCGGCGACACCGGTGGCGGGGTCAAGGGTAAGTTCGTTGACCTCGGCTTTTCCGAGGGCGAGTACCAATCGTGGCACTGGTGGAGTGATGTCTATCTGTTGTGGCCGCCCCCCCCAACTTATCAAATTCGCTGGGTGTTGCCAGATTGGCCCAAGTATCCTGACCGGCGTCGTTGAAATGGCCGGCGGTTGAGTTGTGGCGTTAGTTTTCTTGAAACCACTTTTTGTGCGAGGGTATGTGCATGTTACAACCACGTTTGTTCTTCGATCTATCTGCCTTTGCTCATGCGGCCTTGTTCGATGACCTGGCGTTCGTCTGGCAGGCACTGCCGGCGATTGGCGCCTATGCACGGGCGCAGTTGGCTACGGCCTATCAGCCGGCGCTGCTCGGCACCGTCGCGACCGGCGCCTATCTTGTCAACCCGGAGTTGATCTACCTGGGCGAGGGGAGCATCATCGAGCCAGGCGCTTACGTGGCCGGCCCCTGCATCATCGGCCGGCACTGTGAGATTCGCCACGGCGCGTACGTGCGCGGCGATGTCATTCTTGGCGATGATAGCATCATCGGCCATGCCAGCGAGGTCAAGAATTCGATCTTCCTGAACGGCGCGCATGCGCCCCACTTTGCCTATGTGGGCGATTCGATCCTGGGCAATCGCGTCAACCTGGGCGCAGGCACCAAGCTGAGCAACCTGGCGTTGACCAGCCAGAAAGACCCGACCACCCGCCAGCGCAGCACCATCCGGCTGGAGGTCAACGGCCAGATGGTGGATACCGGCCTGGCCAAGATGGGCGCGATCATGGGCGACGATGCGCAGACCGGCTGTAACTCGGTCCTCAACCCCGGCTGCATCATCGGCCCGCGCACGCTGATCTACGCCAATGTCAGCCTGCGTAAGGGCTATTACCCGGCCGACACCATCGTCAAACTGGAGCAAGGGATCAGCATGCTGCCGCGGATGTAGGGCCGTGGCGTGCTATCTCTGAGGGCGCTGAGGAGGAACGATCATGTGCGGGCGTTTCACCCTTTTTGCTTCGCCTGAAACGATTCAGGCTGAGTTCGACCTGGCCGAGCCGCCGGCAAACCTGGCGCCGCGCTACAACATTGCCCCGACGCAGCCGGTGGCCGTCATCGCCAACCACGCGGCGGCGCGCCGGGTTGAGCTTTTTCAATGGGGCCTGATTCCCTCCTGGGCCAGGGACCCCAGCATCGGCAGCCGCATGATCAACGCGCGCGCCGAGACCCTGGCCGAGAAGCCGTCGTTCCGCACGGCTTTGCGCAAGCGGCGCTGTTTGATCCTGGCCGATGGCTTCTACGAATGGCGCAAGGACAACGGTGGCAAGACACCCTTCTTCATTCATTTGGTCTCAGGTCGGCCGTTTGCCCTGGCTGGCCTGTGGGAGGTTTGGCAGACCCCGGACGGCGTGGCGCTTCCCACCTGCACCATCATCACCACCGGGCCAAACAGCCTGATCGCGGCGTTGCACGACCGCATGCCGGTCATCCTGCCGCCCGCGGCGTACGCGGCCTGGCTCGACCCTGCGCCGTTGGCCCCGACCGATTTGGCCCCGCTGCTGGTTTCTTATCCGGCCGGCGAAATGGCGCTCTACCCGGTGTCGCGCACGGTCAACGCGCCGGCCAACGACAGCCCGGCCTGCATTGCGCCAGGATGAGTTTGCTTGCGCTTTTCGTGGACAAGTTCTATAATTCAACCAGGCTGCGTGAGCATTGTCCGTTCCCACAGTGCTCGCAAGCAGCGTGAATCAACATTCCTGTTGGCTGCGGCGCCCGGCCGAAGATTGACTCCCGCTCAGCGCCGGAACCCGGTAACAGGCAGTGGGAACGAATGAGATACGAGGAATGAGATAAGAGGAAGGAGGCAGGTGTTCATGGCTGACAACAGCAGTCTGCGCGGGCAGTTTGGCTCGCATGAAAAATCGTCAGCGCAAGCGGGCGAAGATACCGGTGATCTCGGAGGCGCCTTTGGCTCACGGAGCGAGGGCGACGATCAGCCCCAGCAGCCGGCCGCGGCGCGCCCTGAGCGCAGCGATCCACTGCCGGTTGCGCGCCCTGCGGCCGAGCCGCCGCTGACAACGCAAGCCCCGGCCGACGACGAAGGCCCGAAGAAGCGTTACTACACGCCTTCGGAAGTGATGGCCAAGAAGGGATGCATTGGCTGCGGTGGAATGGCGCTCGCCCTTCCCCTGCTGCTGGCGGTGGCGGGCCTGGTGGCCTGGCTGCGCTAAAACCCCCGTAGGCTTGTGCGCGAGAGGAGGAATCCTTATGTTGTGTGGTTGGATCGCTGCTTTGCTCGTCACCATCGTCATCGTGGCTGCCGTTGAAATGGTTTCCAAAACCAACCTGCCTTACGGCTGGGTGGGCAACATCGTAGTCGGCTTCATCGGCGGCGTCCTCGGTCAAGTCGTCCTGGGCCAGTGGGGGCTAACCCTCTACGGCGTCTACGTCATTCAGACGTTCATCGGCGCGCTCGTCTTCGTCCTGGCCGCCAAGTGGGTCATGGGACGCATGGCTGCTCGCCGCTAGAAATAACTTTCTCCAAACCCGTCCAACCGTTTACGGCCGGGCTGCAAGTTTGCGCCAGGCGCGCAAGCCGCCGGCTTGCGCTACGGCGTGACGGCCGGGAGGCTGGCTTCCCACAGCGGCCCTGGGCCGAAGGCTTGCAAGCCGGCGGCTTGCGCTACGGCGTGACAGCGCCGCCCGGCCAGGACGGCCGGACCTGCGGGGACCGCCGCTCTCTTCCCCCCTTCTCCTCCCCCGGCTCTCCTCCCCCCTTCTCTTCCCCCCTTCTCCTCTCCGCACCGCGGAGAGGAGAAGGGGCCGGGGGTTGAGGTGAGGTCTCATTTTTATCGTGCTCCTGCTGTTTCGCTCCCCCAGAGTTGATGTTTCGATGCCTGATTTTTCCGATGATCGCCAATTGGTCGGGGCGCTGGCTGGCGGCGATGAAGCGGCCTTCAGCTTCTTGCTCGACCGCTACCACCAGGCGCTCATCCGCACCGCGCTGCTTTACGTTTCCAGCCGCGCCGTGGCGGAGGAGGTGGTGCAAGAAACCTGGCTGGCCGTGCTGCAAGGCATTCAGCGTTTCGAGGGCCGTTCCTCCCTCAAGACCTGGCTCTTTCGTATCCTGATGAATCGCGCGCAGACCCGCGGTCAGCGCGAGGGCCGCACCATCCCCTTCTCCGCTCTTGCTCCTGACTCTGCGGACGCCGATGAGCCAACCGTGGAACCAGATCGCTTCTTATCTGCCACCCATCCGCAGTGGCCCGGCCACTGGACGCAACCGCCTCGCTCCTGGCAGGGCATACCCGAAGAACTCTATCTGTCTGCCGAGCTGCACGCTGCATTGCTGCAGGCCATCGAACAACTGCCTCCTCAGCAGCGTGCGGTGATTTCACTGCGCGACCTGGATGGCTGGAGCGCCCAAGAGGTCTGTAACACCCTGCATCTCAGCGAGACTAACCAGCGTGTTCTGCTCCATCGCGCCCGCGCCAAAGCCCGTAAAGCCCTGGAGCAGTACCTGGAGCGAGCGGGGGGAGATCGCACTTGAACAGAACAGCCATGCCTGCCCAAGAATTGACCTGTCAGCAGTTGGTAGAATTGGTCACCGACTACCTGGAAGGCGCGCTGTCTGCACCCGAACGGGCGCGCTTCGAGGCGCACCTGGCGATGTGCCCTCACTGCGCGGAATATCTCGCACAGATGCGGCGCACGATTCAGACGCTGGGCAGGTTGACGGAGGCCTCGTTGGATGCGCAGGCCAGACGTGATCTTTTGCAGCTTTTTCGTACCTGGAAGCACCGGCAGGCGCCGCCCGTCAACGGCGCCGCGCCCACTCATTCAAATGGCGGGACGTCATCAAAAGAGAAATGACACAGAGGGACATGACATCATGGAACTAGCTATGATCGGCCTGGGCCGCATGGGCGGCAACATGGCGCGGCGATTGGCACGTGGCGGCCATCGCATCGTCGCTTATAATCGCACGCCGGACAAGGCGCTGGAATTGGCGCAGACCGAGCCAAACGTCGAGCCTGTGACAGCGCTGGCGGAGTTGGTGGCGCAATTGACCGCGCCGCGCGTCGCCTGGGTGATGGTGCCCGCTGGCGACGCCACCGAGCAGATGATTGACACCTTGCTGGATTTGCTGACCCCTGGTGACATCATCATTGATGGCGGTAACTCCAACTACCACGACACGCAGCGCCGCGCCGGTAAAGTCAAAGGGCGCGGCTTTCACTTTGTGGATGTGGGCACCAGCGGCGGCGTGTGGGGATTGACCGAAGGCTACAGCCTGATGATCGGCGGCGACAAGGAAGTGGTTGAGCGTCTGACCCCCATCTTCCAGACGCTGGCGCCTGGGGCTGACAAGGGCTGGGGTCATGTGGGGCCGCATGGCGCCGGTCATTTTGTCAAGATGGTACACAACGGCATCGAGTACGGCATGATGCAGGCGTTTGCCGAGGGCTTCGAGATCATGCGCAGCAAGCAGGAGCTGGGCCTGGACGTGGCGCAGATTGCCCAAATCTGGCGCAACGGCAGCGTGGTGCGCTCCTGGCTGCTGGACCTGATCGCGGCCGCGCTGGCGCAGGATGCCAGTCTGAGCGACATTGCCGGTTGGGTCGCGGATAGCGGCGAGGGACGCTGGACGGTGGCCGAGGCCATTGACCTCGATGTGGCGGCGCCGGTCATCACCTTGTCGTTGCTGATGCGCTTTGTCAGCCGCCAGGACGAGAGCTACGCCGCTAAGCTGCTGGCCGCCATGCGCAATCAATTCGGTGGTCATGCTGTCAAAACGGCCGCGTGATGAACAACTCTCTGCCAATCACCATTGTCATTTTTGGCGCGTCTGGTGACCTGACCGAACGCAAGCTGATTCCGGCCATCTTCAGCCAGTACCGCAAAGGGCGGCTACCGGCTCATGTTCGCATCGTCGGTTTTGCGCGCCGTCCCTGGAACCCGGATGATTTCCGCGCGCATCTGCTGCACGGCATGCAGGCTTACGCGGCCGAGACGTACGATGAGCAGGCCTGGCAGAGCTTTGGCGCCAACGTGTTCTACGTGCGGGGCGATCTGAGCACGGGAGCCGACTACGCCACGCTGCACCAGGCCTTGAATGACCTGGAGAGCGGGCCGGCCAATCGCCTGTACTACCTGGCGACGGCGCCCGAATACTACATTCCCGCGGTCACGCATCTCGGCGCCAATCAAATGGCTGACGAGGATGAAGCCTGGCGGCGCATCGTCATCGAAAAGCCGTTCGGGCATGATCTTGCCTCCGCCAAACACCTCAATGAGGTGCTGCACGCCGTCTTCCAGGAATCGCAGGTCTACCGCATTGACCATTACCTGGGCAAGGAAACAGCGCAGAATCTGCTCTTCTTCCGCTTCGCCAACACCATCTTCGAGCCGCTCTGGAACCGCAACTACATTGACAACGTGCAGGTCACCGTGGCCGAAAGCGTGGACGTGGGGCATCGCGCCGGTTATTATGACGAGACCGGTGTGTTGCGCGACATGTTCCAGAATCACCTGCTGCAACTGTTGACGCTGATTGCCATGGAACCGCCCGCTTCGTTCAATGCCGATTCCGTGCGCAACGAAAAGGTCAAGGTGTTGGCCGCGGTGCGCCCAATTACACCCGCAAACGTGGCCGGCCGTACGGTGCGCGGGCAGTATCGCACCTACCGCGACGCGCCCGGCGTGGCGCGCGGTTCGCAGACCGCGACCTACGCCGCGTTGCAGTTGTACATTGACAACTGGCGCTGGCAAGGCGTGCCCTTCTATCTGCGCTCCGGCAAGGTCATGCCCGCCAAGATGTCAGAGATCATCATCCAGTTCCGGCGCCCGCCGCACGTCATGTTCAACTTCCCACCGGAGCGGCTGCTGCATTCGAACCTGCTCTCCATCTGCCTGCAGCCCAACGAAGGCATACACCTGCGCTTCGAGGCCAAGGTGCCCGATTCTGTGCAGGACACACGCTCTGTGGACATGGAATTCTACTTTCGCTCCTCTTTTGGCGACGGTCCGCTGCCCGACGCCTATGAGCGCCTTTTGCTCGATGCCCTGGCGGGCGACGCCTCTCTTTTCACACGCAGCGATGAGATCGAGCAGGCCTGGCGCCTGATTGATCCGATCATGGCCGCCTGGGTCACGCCACAGGCGCCGCCGCTCAGCTTCTATGAGGCGGGCACCTGGGGGCCACCTGAGGCCGACATGTTCATGGCCCGCGACGAACGGGTGTGGCGCTCCGTCTGCGGCGCCGGCAAGTGAGCAAATTCATGGATAGCACGACATTGAAACGACAGGCGGCCGAACTCGCCGCCGATTTGGTGGAATCGGGCACGGTCGTTGGCCTGGGGGTTGGCAGCACAGCCATTTTTGCCGTCTATCGCCTGGCCGAACGCCTGCGCCAGGGCGACCTGCGCGACATCGTCGGCGTTCCCTGCTCCATCGCAACCGCCGACGCCGCGCAGCAGTTGGGCATTCCGCTGACCACGCTGGACGAGCATCCCGTGGTGGATGTGACGATTGATGGCGCCGATGAGGTGGACCTGGCGCTGAATTTGATCAAAGGCGGCGGCGGCGCGCTCTTGCGCGAAAAGATCGTGGCGCAGGCCAGCCGTCGTGAAATCATCGTGGTGGATGAAAGCAAACTCTCGCCCGCGCTCTGCACCCGCTTTGCCCTGCCGGTGGAGGTCACGCCGTTCGGCGCGGGCGCGCAGGCGCGCTTTCTGCAATCTCTCGGCGCGCAGGTGACATGGCGCCGCGATAGCCGTGGCGACTTGTTTCACACCGATCAGGGCAACCTGATTCTGGATTGCGCCTTTGGCCCGCTGGACGACCCGGCGGCCCTGGCGGACCGGCTGGCCGGCCGCGCCGGCATCGTGGAGCATGGCCTGTTCATCGGCCTGACCACAGACCTCATCGTGGCCGGCGCGCATGGCGTCAGGCACGTGACGCGGGGATGAGAGAGATCGGAGATCGGAGATCAGAGATTGTATGACAGAAGAACTCATTTTGACCCAGCAACGCGACAACGTCTTCGAGATCATCTTGAACCGGCCGGACAAGCGCAACGCGCTGAACTGGCCCATGCTGCGGGCGTTGCCCGGCGCCGTGGCGCAAGCGCGACGTGCGGCGGGAGTGCGCGCCATCGTCGTGCGCGGCAGCGGCAAGGGCTTTTCGGCCGGCATTGATCTGAACGCCTTCTTCGAGCTGCCCGCCGCGTATGGCCCGGACTGGCAGCGTCACATGCGCGAGATTACTGAGGAGTTCCAGGCGCTGCTGAACAGCCTGGCGCAGGTGGAACTGCCGACGATTGCGGTGCTGCATGGCTTCGCCCTGGGATTGGGGCTGGAGTTGGCCCTGGCCTGTGATCTGCGCCTCGCGGCCGAAGGCGCCCTCCTGGGCTTGCCCGAAGCCCGGCTGGGCATCGTGCCCGATGTCGGCGGCTCCACGCGGCTGGCGCAGGCGGTCGGCCTGGTGCGCGCGAAAGAGCTGATCTTCACCGGCCGCCAGATTGACGCCGCGCTGGCCGAGCGCTGGGGCCTGGTCAACCAGGTGGCGCCGGCCGATCAACTCGACGCCGCGCTCGATGGGCTGCTGGCGGAGATCATGCAGTGCGCGCCGCTGGCCGTGGGCATGGCCAAGCGTCTGCTGAATGGCATGTTCGACACCCCACGCGGCCTGGCCCTGGAAGGCTGGGCGCAGAGTCAACTGATCGCTACGCAGGACTTTGGCGAAGGCGTGCAGGCCATGCTCCAGCGCCGCCCCGCGCAGTTCAAGGGCAAGTGATGGGATGCCCCCGCGCGGGGGGGGCCCCCGCCCGGGGGGTGAGTAACCCCCCCCCCCCCCGCCCCCCCCCCCCCCCCCCCCCCCCCCCCCCCCCCCCCCAAACCCCCCTCCCTCAGCCCGCCTGATTCAACTCCCAGATCAGGCGCAGACCCGCGAGGGTGAGCCAGGGGTCCACGATCTCCAGCACATCGGTGTGGCGGGCGATCACTTCGCCCAGGCCGCCGGTGGCGATGACCTTCATGTCTGGCCCCAGGCGGGCGCGAAAGCGGGCGACCAGGCCCTCGACGAGCGAAACATAGCCCAGGAAAAGGCCCGACTGCATGGCCTGCACCGTGCTCTTGCCGATCACATCGGGCGGCGCGGTCAGCTCCACGCGGAAGAGCTGCGCGGCGCGCTGACCCAATGCATCGGCCGCGATGGCCAGGCCGGGCGCAATGGCCCCGCCCAGGTAATCACCCTCCGCGCTGACCGCGTCGAACGTCGTGGCAGTGCCAAAATCCACTACGCAGGCCGGCCCGCCGTACAGCTTGTGCGCGGCCGCGGTGTTGACCACCCGGTCTGCGCCCACCTCGCGCGGATTGTCCACGCGCACGCGCACCCCTGTGCGCACCCCGGCGCCGACCACCAGCACCTTGCTGTGCAGATAGTTTTCGCCTAACTCCACGAACGGCTGCGTCACCGCTGGCACCACGCTGGCGATGATCGTGCCGGTCACGCTGCCGGGCGCCTCGAAGCCGGCGCGCTCCATCAGGCTGAGCACCGTCACCGCATACTCGTCGGCCGTTTTACCTTGAACGGTGTTCAAGCGCCAATGGGCCTTGAGCGTCTCGCCCGCGTACAGGCCCAACACAATGTTCGTATTACCAATATCAACGGCCAGTAGCATATCCTCTCCGTTTCTGCCATCACCGATGCTAGTCCACGCAGGTGGACTTTGCAATCGTTGCAGCGACTTGCAGTCGCCCGTCTACATTCACAACACCAGGTTGTCAATCAGCCGCGTGCGGCCGATGCGCACCGCCAGCGACAACAGCACATTTTCGCTCGCCGATTCGTGCAGTTCGGCCAGGCTGCGGGCATCGGCCGCGCTGATGTACTCCACCAGCGCCAGCGGCTCCGCGACGAGCACCTCGGCCATCTGACGGCGCAGCCGCTCCGGTTCGCGTTCGCCGTGGTTCCACGCCTCCTGGCCGGCAGTCAGCGCCCGGTAGAGCGCCGGCGCCGCGCGGCGCTGCTCCGGCGTCAGATAGGCGTTGCGGCTGCTCATCGCCAGCCCGTCCGGCTCGCGCACCGTGGGGCAGACCACGATCTCCAGGTCGAAGTTCAGATCGAGCGCCATCGTTTGAATGACACGCACCTGCTGCGCGTCCTTTTGCCCAAAGTAAGCGCGCGTGGGGCGGGTCAGGTTGAACAGCTTGGCGACCACCGTGGCGACGCCGCGAAAATGCCCTGGCCGGCGGGCGCCTTCCAGCGGCTGCGCCACCTCCTCCACTGTGACATAAGTCTGAAAGCCGGGCGGATAGATGGCATCGGGGGGTGGCGTGAAGACGATGTCACAGCCGGCCTCGGCCAACAGGGCAAAATCACGCGGGAAATCGCGCGGATAGGCCGCCAGGTCCTCGTTGGGGCCAAACTGAGTCGGGTTGACGAAGATGGTCGCGATGACATGCTCATTTTCGGCGCGGGCGGCCTTCACCAGGGCCACATGCCCGGCGTGCAGATAGCCCATCGTCGGCGCCAGGCCCACGGTTCCGCTCAGGCTGCGCCGCACCGCGTGCATTTCTGCGGTTGTGCTGATCTGTTTCATGATCGGCGCTTACCGTTGCCCCCGTAGATGGCGACCGTCGCCTCGCTGCTGGCCGCATCCGCGCCGGCGATCATCCCTTCGCCGGCCGGGCCTGCATCGGTCGCGGCGAGCAGGGCCGACCAGGTGGCGGCGTCCATGCTGACGCTGTGCGCCTCGGTGGGGAAGCTGCCGGCCTGCACCTCGGCCGCATACGCGGTCAGCGCCTCACGGGCCGCCTTGCCCAGTTCGCCGAAGCGCCGCGCGTGCTTGGGCACGAAGTCCTCGAACAGGCCCAGCATGTCGTGCCACACCTGCACCTGGCCGTCGCAGCCGGGGCCGGCGCCGATGCCAATCGTGGGCACATGCACGCGCTTGCTGACCAGCGCGGCCAGTTCGGCCGGCACCAGTTCCAGCACAATGGCAAACGCGCCCGCTTCTTCCAGCGCGATGGCGTCGGCCAGCAACTGGCGCGCGGCGTCCAGGCTGCGCCCCTGCACCCGGTAGCCGCCAAACTGGTTGACCGACTGCGGCGTCAGGCCGATGTGGCCCATCACCGGAATGCCATTGTCGGTCAGGCGGCGCACTGTCTCAGCCATGCGCGCCCCGCCTTCGATCTTCACCGCCTGCGCGCCCGTCTGCTGCATCACGCGACCGCAGTTGGCAAGCGCCTGCTCAGGGCTGAGGTGATAGGTCATGAACGGCATGTCCACCACTACCAGCGCGACCTGCGTGCCGCGCACCACGGCTTTGGCATGATGGATCATCTCCTCCAGCGTTACCGGTACGGTGGATTCATAGCCCAGCATGACCATGCCGAGCGAATCGCCGACCAGGAGAATCGGCAAACCCGCGGCCTCCGCCAGGCGGGCGCTCGTGTAATCATAGGCCGTGACCATGGGGATGCGCTCCCCGCGGTCCTTCATCTGCTGAAAATGACGAATGGTTTTGCGCATAACAGGCTCCTTTTAGTGCAAAGTGCAAAGTGCAGAGTACAAAGTGGCGGGGGCATCAATGCTGAATGATGAATTCGGAATGCTGAATAGGCAACGCCAGGGAATTTTTCGTGCGCACGTCGGGAGTGCAAGCTCAACATTCAGAATTCATCGGGTTGGGATTTCTGTCCTCACAGCGTGCGTTACGGCGTCCAGCGCCTGGGGGTCAAGATTGAGCGATTGGGCCAGGGGGAGGGTTTGGCGGGCCAGGGCGCGATAAAGGGATGACAGGTCGGGGGCCGTGGCATCCAGGGCGTCCAGGTGGCGGATCACGGTGTCGGCATCGCCGCGGCGGATGGGGCCCGTGAGGGCGCCGGGCAGACCGACGGCCGCCAGGTTATGCACGGCGCCCTGGGTCAGGCTGAGCAGCGCGGCGGAGGCCTGGGTCGGCGTCAGGCCGGCCTGGGTCAGCAGATTCACGCCCACGCTGAACAAGGTCACCACGTAGTTGCTGGCAAAGACTGCGCCGGCGTGATAGAGCGGGCGTGCGCCCGGCGCCAGCCACTGCCAGGTTCCGTTCAACGATTGTGCCAGGGCCGGCAGCCAGGCGGTCAACGGCCCGGCGCCTTCCAGGGCAAAGAAACTGCCGGGCAGCACGGTCAGCGCAGCCTCGACGGTGGCAAACGCCTGCAGCGGATGGAACCCGCCGATGACCGCGCCTGCGACCTGCGCGGGCGCCAGCGCGCTCACCTCCACCGCGCCGGAACAATGCACCACGCCCTGCCCGTTGCGCCAGCCGCCGACCTGCGCCACCGCCTGGCAGCAGGCTGCGATGGCGCCATCGGGTACGGTCAGTAGTACCAACTGCGCCTCGGCCAGGCGCGCCGGATCGGTCCACGCGGCTGCGCCGACCTGCTGCGCCAGACGGCCGGCCGGGTCCGGCGAACGGTTCCAGACGCCGCGGATGGTCCAGCCGCGCCCGGCGAGCAGCAGGGCCAGCGCGCTGCCCACACGGCCCGCGCCGGCAATCGCCAGCGTGGGGCGCGGCATCTCGTTGAACTCGGCTGCGCTTGCGGTCTTCATCGTTTAATTCAGCTCATCTCCGGCACATAATCGGCGAAGCGGGTGTTGGCCTTCTCTTCGCCCGTCACCTGCACGATGCGATTGTCCGCATCCACGAAGACCACCGTCGGCGTCCAGGGTTGGGGGATCGGCTCCTGCACCTGCGCGTAGGACATGATGATGACCTTGTCGCCCGGCGAGACCAGGCGCGCCGCGGCGCCGTTCAGGCAGACCTCGCCGCTGCCGGGCGCGCCGGCAATGACATAGGTTTCCAGGCGCTGGCCGTTGTCCACGTCCACCACCTGCACCTTTTCGTATTCAACCAAATCGGCCGCGGCCAGCAGGTCGGCGTCAATCGTAATGCTGCCAATATACTGCACATTCGCGCCCGTCACCGTGGCCCGATGAATCTTACTCTTGAACATCGTGCGTACCAACATTCGTTTCACCCTCCGCAATGGTAATACTGCAAGCGGGCACGAATTGTGCCTGTTTCCGTAGGCAGAAAAGCGAGGTCTATTCCCGCTTACAGTATACAAAAACAAAAAACCTCTCGCACAGACGTGCGAGAGGTTGCTTAATCAGCCCCAGTCTACCTCGCCGTCTCGGTCGTCGTGCGATCCAAGCGACATCGAACTCTATGATGTTTGCGATCCACATCTGCTTGCCGCCACCGCAGTGGTCAACAGCAGAAAGGATTATAGCATACCTGCGCCGGGTGGCAAGTAGGAATGGCTACAGATAGCATTTCCAGGCGTATTCACCGCGGAGGTGGCAGCCGAATCGCGCCTTGCGACGGGCCTGGATGCGTCGTTGCGCTCCTTGTGTTTGGATGTGCGCCCGGTTGGAATGGCTGCTGCAGGCAAAAACACCCTTGACAGAGAAGGTGTCGGGGAGTATACTGCATTCAATGACAGCGCCATGGAGGGTTCCGCGCCTGGCGGGACCGGTGGGTTTCCCTGAACGATTTGCTACGCAAGTGCTGAGCTGTCAGAGCCTGATGATTCCATTGAATGATGAACCGCAACAACGATGAATGCATTCCCAACAGAGCCGAAGAAAATCATGGAGCGGATCCGGCGCTACGAACGCGCGCTGCGCAAGGATATCAGGGCCTTTGGCTTCATTGATGATGGCGCTGGCAAGCGATACCTGCTTGGGGCACTCTATTTGATACTGGGCGATGCTGAAGGAGCAGTCCAATCATACAAGTGGCTCGAACAAGTCCTTCCAGACGACATGGGAGAGCCTTTTGATCACTTGTGCTGGTCATTGGCCTTGTATCGGGCGGGCGACACAGAAGCCGCTTCCCGAAAACTGCTTCGAACCATGTTGCATAATCTCTATCTGCTCCCTGCCCTACTCGGCCTGAAGCAAGACTGGCTTGAGATATGGCATGGCGACAATTGGGCGGAGAAGAGCTACATTGACTATGCGCCAGCCGAAATATTCTCTTTGTGGGATGAGCCAGCTTTGGAATGGGCCGGGCAGATGTATCGCACTCCCAGGTTCCAGGAAGTCCGGGACCGGTATATCGAAATTTGCCAGCAATTGCAATCGGAGCCGGTGGGGTCAAAACGCAGCCAGTTGGTGCGAGAGATGTTTCAGCTTAGACTGGGCTGAACGCAGACCAGGTGTCCGGTTTGGCACAAGTTGCTGCCCTCGCAAAGCCTGTTCGCTGCCGTCAGCAGTTCGAGATGCTGTCTTCCCCGGGATGCATCGGCGCACCACTTCGAGCCAGCGGCATTAGTGGTCAGCAGCCAGCTCGACGGCGGGCGCGGGACCAAAGACCTCATCGAAGAATGGCTGCGGGGACAGGCGAGTTTGCCACTGCCGATGCCATTCCACGTAGTCTGGAAAGCGGGAGCGAGGCAGATTGAGAAAACGGGCTGTCTCAATCGGGCCTAGCGCAGTCATCAGCGCTTCCAGTCCTCGACGTACCATCGTCTCTTCCGGCAGATAGGTTTGTGTGCTCATCGCAGGTCTTCCTTGTCACAATAGGTCGTCGGAGCGCCGCACCAGACCCTGGAGCCGACGCGTCGCAATTGACGAAGCAGGCGATCGTCAACAGTCACAAAATCACACCCCGCAAGCTCGGCAAACGCCACATGAGCAGCATCGGCTACGCCAAGCCCCAGCTCGTACAGTTGTTCTGCGCGGCTCCGAACTTGGATCATGTCAACAACGACCTCTGTCCCAACATCTTCGAGCAAGAGTTGGATGTGTTCGCGTTTTGCCAGGTCAGGGTTGGCGGCTACCTCGGCGGCGTGAACCGGTGAGACCACCATGCATAAAGTAGGCGCCTGGGCATGGCTCAAGATGAGCAACACCGCATCGGACTCGAGACGAACGCGCATCTGGTTCTGATCGTCAAGCGGTCGGTTGAGGGCGCATACATCCAGGTAGACACGCCTGAGCGGCGGCAGTGAGGCCGACTCTGTATTTGCCATGACTCTAACTCCTGTCCTGATTGTACTACCGGTGAGCAGTTGATGCAAGGCAGTGGGGAGTACGCGAAGTTGACAGAGTTTTGACAGAAGGTTGGAAGACCTGTGAGAGAGTATTGGGTGTATAATGTAGTGTGACAGGTATGTTTCAAGGATCAACAGGAGACACAGGCCATGAGTTTCATTAAATCTGTGCGTCAGCAAGCGGACCGTGCCAGCTTGGAGGCAGACAAACTTATTCGCATTCACGGCGAGCAGGCAGTAATCTCACAGCTACAGCGCGACATCAAGACGCAACTGGATGCTCTGGCGGTGACAACTCTGGCCGCCTATCGCAGCCGTGGGCTTGCTCAGCCTGAACTCAACGCCATTTGCCAACAAATCGAAGGCATTGAACTGCAGATACGCCAGCGCGAGGCGCGCGTCGAGCAGATTCGCGCCGAGAGGTTGGCCGCCCCGATGGCCCAAATCGGTGTTCCTTGTCCGAATTGCCGTCAACTCATCCCGCCTGACGCCGCCTTCTGTCCGCTGTGCGGCTTCAAGATTCCCAAGGCGCCTCCGGCCGAGGAGATATGCCAGTCATGCGGCAGCTCCAGGCCGGTTGCCGCGCAGTTCTGCCCCACTTGTGGCGGACGCAAAATTGCCCAGCCGCAGACGATACGGTGTACGGGCTGCGGCGCAGAGCTGCCGATCAGCGCGGTGTTCTGTCCCGATTGCGGAACGCGGACAGGCACGTCTGCGCCCCCCGGTTCGTCGTCTGAGCCGAAGCCGGCAGTCCTTTCTGCTGCTCCAACGATGGTTGCGACCCAGGCCGAGGCTGCCGAAGCAGCGCAACCGCTCACAAAACGCTGCGCCTCATGCCAGGCAGAATTGCCCATCGAGGCGACCTTCTGCCCTGAATGCGGTTCTCGGCAGCAAGCGCCCGCAGAAGAGAAACCCGCCGAAGCTATCGAAGAATAAAACACCGCGCCTGAGCGGTGACGGCATGCACAATGTGGAGGTTGAAATGAACCATCGTTGCACTGCTAAGCTTAATTTCCGTCTGAAAGGAGACACGATGACCTGTCCCAATTGCGGTACCCCGAATCCTGGCCCAGGACCGTTTTGCATGTCATGTGGGTATCGCCTGCCGGCGCCCGCACCGACACAAACATCGGTGACGCCGAAGCCGGCGCCTGTGTCGCCAGCGCTAGCGCCTTTGGCCGTACCGTCAGCGGCGGCTGTTTCGGCGGCGCCCCGGAGCGCGGCCGCGCCCATACCCTCTCCGATCGCGCGCGGCTCTCTCACCACGATCCGCCACATCGCCGCGGGCTCGGTGTTCAAGGTTGCCTTCGTGGTTAGTTGTCTGTTGTTCGGCTTTTTCGGCTGTCTGTTCGTGCTGTTGCCTGGCTTGTTCGGCAGCAGCCTGCTTGGGAGCCTGGCCGGGGACCGCGACGGCCTGGGGATTCTTGGCGGAGGCATGATCGCCACCGTGGTACTCTACGTCCTGCTGGTTGTCGTTGGCGCCTTTGTCCAGGGCATCGTCACTGTCATCGCCGCGCTCATCTACAACGTGGCCGCCGGCTGGGTTGGCGGGGTCAGCGTCGAGCTGGAGCCATAGAACCGGGAGTCTCAGAGTGGCCGATCCTGTGGCAGGGGCAGCCTTGCCGCGGGATGCCAAGGTCAACGCCGAAGCCTATGAATATGTGGCAGGGAACATCAGGCAGGTGTGAGAGTTCCGAATGATAGTGAAAAATAACCCGCCCCGCTAGCCCGATCCTTCGCACAGAAGGGGGTAGGCCGCCACACTCGGCGACTTTTCGCGGGGTGGGAGAAAGCTTGACGGCTCTTTACCTGAACGTAGTATTGCGCTTTTGGGGGCGCGTGTCAAGCCCCCTCGTGAGGCTTTATGGCCGACCATCTACCTTTCTGCATCCATTGCGGCGCCCAGCAATTGACGGCTGACTCCCGGTTCTGCTACCGGTGCGGACAGTCTATCCTGTCTGCGACACCGCGCCGTGGGAGAGCCGCACCCTGGTTGGCGCCGGTGCTGGTCTCAGTCGCTATCATCATCGTCGCGGGCGTCTTACTGATGCGTTGGCAGTTGGCGGGGCCGACGGCCAGCGCTCCGGCCGCTCTCAACCCGCAGACCGTGTCCACCACACCCTCGGCGCCGGTCACACCAACTGCGACGCAAATGGCTGTTACGGACCGCGTCGCATCCACGTCGCCCTCGCCATCTGAGACGCCTACACCGTCGCCTTCTTCCTTGCCGGAGCCGACTCCTACGCCTGTCACACCCCAGCCGATGCAGTTATCGCGTCTCACCTGGTCGCCAGATGGCATGTTGCTGGCCATCGGGTCGGCCACCGGCGTGTATCTCTACGACACAGCTACGTGGCGGGAAGCCCGCTTCATTCCGATGGAGGTGGGCGACCGATCTTGGTCCTTCGCCGCCAAGGGCCCGGCCTTCAGCTTTGATGGCACGTTGCTTGCTACCCGGGGGCGCGTGGTCCAGGTTTGGTGGGTGGCTGACGGCAGCTTGGCCTATGAGCTAGAAGCGTCTACGCTGCTCGCCGCCAGCCCGGTTGAAGGGTTATGGGCCACAGATAATGGGTATGGAGGCAGCTCCGCCAGGCTTCGGCTCTGGCGTGTGAGCGACGGCCAGCTTGTGCGCGAGCTGTCCACAGGCAGAGAGTACGGCGTACTTCAGGACGTGTTTTTCTCCTCTGATGGGCAGTTGATTGCTACGACGGCGGGGGAGGCTGACGGCTTTGTCGTCTCCCGCGTTGCGGACGGTGGAGTGCTTTCAAGGCGCCCCAAGACTCCCTATGGTCGGCCTATGGCGTTGATCTGGCGTTCCGTCCGGGTACCAGCACGATGGCATATATCGGAAGCGAAAGTATGCTGGGCCTCTGGAATGCCATGACCGGAACGCTTATCCGGCAGCTTATCGGTCCTACCGACACAACGAGGAGCCCGGCAGTCTATCGCGTTGACTTTGCGCCCGATGGCGTATCTTTCGCAACGCTCCACTCGGCAGGGCCCAAAACTGAAGGAGGAACCATTCAGCTTTGGCAGGCCGACGGGACGCGTGGCCAATCGTGGTCAATCGCAACCAGGCCCAGTGATCTCGGCTTCAGCCGCGACGGGAGACTGCTGGCCGTCGTTACCGGGCAAAGCTTCTATCTGTACAATCCGTCCGACGGGAGCATGGTCCGCCAGGTGGAACCTACCTGGCATCAGGGCATCCTGCCGACCCCGACTCCAACGCCGCTCTCCCTCGGGCTGAACCTGCCAGCCGATTGGAAGGACTACTACGATCTCGGCGGAAGCAAGGAACTTCACTTCAAACTCAGAATTCCCCCGACCTGGGTCCAGGAGCATCAGGGTGCAAGTTATTTCCGAGTCCCATCTTCTTCAATCAATCCGCTGACTGCTATGCGAGTGCAAATCCATAGTGGATACTGCGGCAGGGCGCAAGGCGATCCAGGCAGTCAGGCGAGCGTAGAGTCCGTCAAACGAATGTGGACTTCATATGAACAGATGAAGAGGGTGTTTGTCAGTGGTGGTACGTGGCCGCTTATCATCCCCGCCACCTATGGGGAGTTCGACACAACGTACAACTTGGAGGGGCCAAAAGTTGCCAGCGTCCTCGCGCGCAGGAAAACCCGCGAGATCATTTTGGACTGGCGAACCCAGTCTGGTGAGTGCGTGCTAGCATGGCTTGAAGATGAGTTGGAAGACATCAGCGAGCAGGACAGACTTGAGTTCTCGCGCGTGGTGGCGTCCATAGAGTTCGAAGATGAGCAGCATCCTTTCCCGACCGCCACGCCGACATTCACGCCGACGCCCAATCCGGCGCCACCACCTGCGTTGCCGTTGCAGATCTTGTTCGATGCCAAGGCCTCGCGCAGTTCAGGAGGTGGCGGCAGTGCGGATATCACCATTGACATCAAGGACGCATACGGCAATCCGGTAAATGGCGCCGAGGTAAAGCTCAGTTGTGGATGGGGCTGCTACAGCGTGGGACTCAGTCGTGATGGCCGGTACACGACCAGCTTCGGGTCAACATCCGACGACAACCATTCAGTGAGCGTCGAGGTTTGCTGGAATCAGGAACTCATTGCGCAGCAAGACTTCGTGATATCCTGGCAGTAGAGCCAGGCGGAGAGAGAAAATGAAGGGCAACATATCTACCCAACCCCTGCACCGACTCCCGGCCTTGCTGGGCTTAGTCGTGATGCTCACCCTGGCGCTGACCGCGGGCAAGGCGCCAATCGCTGTCCTACAGGCGTCGATCAGCGTTCAACCATCTTCCGCCGCTGCCGGCGATGCCTTTCGCTTCGATGCGCTGATGTCTATCGAGAGCCTAGACAAACGGGACGAGCGCGACGGAGCTCAGGCAACAGGTAGCAGCAGTTCCGTGAAAGCCACCGACCCTCTTGACTCACACAACGTCGAACTGGTTGGTCAAATCGGCGGCAAAATCTACGCTGTGGCCGCGCAGGGCAACTACGCGTACATCGGTGTCGGCCTACGCTTGGTGATTTTGAGCATAGCTGACCCCGCGCACCCGATCGTCATCGGACAGACAGCTGATCTACCAATTGGTTTGGCAGACTTGGCTGTGGCGGGCAACTACGCCTACGTTGCAGATGGGGGCGGCCTGCGCGTGTTTAACGTAGCGAACCCGGCCGCACCGGCGGAGGTCGGCTTCTATGACATGCCGGGAACTGCCCACGACGTGGCTTTGGCAGGGAGTTACGCCTATGTTGCAGATGGGGATCGCGGCCTGCGCGTGATCAGCGTGGCGAACCCGGCCGCTCCGGCGGAGGTTGGCTTCTATGACACGCCAGGGTATGCCCTGGGTGTGGCCGTCGCAGGAGGCTATGCCTACGTTGCAGATCAGGAGCGCGGCCTGCGCGTGATCAACGTGGCGAACCCAACCGCACCGACTGAAGTTGGTTTCCGTCAGACTTTCAGAGCTATGGCTGTAGCTGTAGCAAACGGCTATGCCTATCTCGCGGATGAATTCAACGGACTCCGAGTAATCCGAGTCACCAACCCGGCCGTCCCTGTTGAGATCAGCGCAGTATCGGGACTGAACGCTTACGACGTGATGGTAAGGGCAGGCTATGCCTACGTAGCGTATGAACGCGGCTTGGGTATCATCAACATAGCGAACCCGGCTGCGCCAGTCTTAGTGGGCCTCTGGAGGGCGCCGGGCTTCGCAACTGATTATGAGTTACATGTAGCACTGATCGGCGATCATGCTTATCTCACACACGGTGAGAGCGGCCTGCGAGTGATCAGCATCACGGATCCAACCCGACCCATGGAGATAGGCCTTTATGATACGCTGGACTCTGCATTGTCCGTAGCGGAACAAGGGGGCTATGTGTTCGCCGCAGATGAAAGGTACGGCCTGCGCGTGATTGACGTGGCGAACCCGGCCGTCCCGGTGGAGGTCGGCTTCTATGACACGCCAGGGCGTGCCTACGACGTAGCTTTGGCAGGGAGCTACGCGTACGTTGCAGATTATGATCGCGGCCTGCGCGTGATCAACGTGGCGAACCCGGCTGCCCCGGCGGAGGTTGGCTTCTATGACACGCCAGGGTATGCTTACGGTGTAGCTTTGGCAGGGAGCTACGCGTACGTTACAGATTATGATCGCGGCCTGCACGTGATCAACGTGGCGAACCCGGCCGTCCCGGTGGAGGTCGGCTTCTATGACACGCCAGGATCTGCCCACGGTGTCATCGTAGCAGGGAGCTATGCCTACGTTGCAGATGGGGTTAGCGGCCTGCGCGTGATCAACGTGGCGAACCCGGCCGCACCGGTGGAGGCCGGTTTCTATGACACGCCAGGATATGCCCAGGGCGTAGCCGTGGCAGGGAACTACGCCTACGTTGCAGATAATAGTCGCGGCCTGCGCGTGATCAACGTGGCGAACCCGGCCGTCCCGGTGGAGGTCGGCTTCTATGACACGCCAGGGTATGCTTACGAGGTAGCTTTGGCAGGGAGCTACGCGTACGTTGTAGATTATAATCGCGGCCTGCGCGTGATCAACGTGGCGAACCCGGCCGCCCCGACTGAGGTCGGCTTCTATGACACGCCAGGATCTGCCCAGGGCGTGACCGTGGCGGGGGGGTATGTCCACGTCGTCGCCTACGGAAGCTACATGAACGGGGGCGGTCTGTTCGTCTTGCGGTTCACAGGCGTCACCTACACCATCTCCGGCCGCGTGACCGACGCCAGCGGCCACGGCATCCTCGGCGTGACCGTCTGGGCCGGCTCCCCGCGCAACACAACGACTGATGCGAATGGGGACTACACCTTCACAGAACTGCCGGCGGGGACGTACGGCATCAGACCAGATAAGGATCCGTATGTCTTCTCGCCGGCATTTCGCACAGTCACAGTGCCTCCGAATGCGAGCGGGATAAACTTCGCTGCTCAACCACCCGATCTCCGCGTTGCCCACATCGAGGTTGCGCAGGTGTTTGTGGAGGAACGAGATCCAACCAGCCAGATTATCATTTCCTTGATCGCCAAGAAAGACACGCTCGTGCGGGTATTTGTTGGCGTGTCCGGCGCGCCATCGGTCTACGGTGTCACGGCTCACCTGCACATGCGAAATGCCTTCGGCGTTGAGCGCACCATCACCCAATCTGTCAACCCATGGCCTGTTCAAGCAGGGCAGAATCCTGATCCCAATCACTTGCAGGATACGATCAACTTCCGTCCACCACCAGACCTGCTCCTGGGCAACATGACGTTCTGGGCTACGGTGGATCCGAACAACTACATTGTCGAGAGTAATGAAGATAACAACATTGACGGGAATATTATGAGGCCATTCCGATCTGGTCAGCCAACAGGTGATCCACTGAGGATCGCTTGGATGAGTCTAGGCTACGCCAATCTGCAGGCACCCTTCATTCATCTTGCCGACCCATCCATTGCTGCAAGGGGGGACAAAGCACTTAGACAAATCTACCCAGTTGGGGCTGGCGACGTGGAGTATTTCTTTCAGCCAGGCTTCTCTGAGGTACTCTCTGTAAAGCTAAACGGCCACGAGGCTTCGTACCGCAGGGCTGTTAACCGTTTCTGGAATGATGTCAGTCGTTCGTCTGGTTGGGTTGGAGGCACACCAGACCGCCTCTATGCGTGGATACCTGGGATAGCGCGTGATCCCTATGAAACCTGTGGTGTGGCCGATCCTGTCTGGGACGAAGGAAACGGAAGAGTAGCAATAGGTGCGGATGCCTGCGACAAGACGCTCGGCGGAGCCGCAAAGAACATATCACCCGATGAAGTCATGGCGCATGAAATCGGACACGTACTAAACAGCCATGATGAACTCCGCCATACTCCAAACGATGCGGGCGGTGACTGCTTTGCCGCGACGGGTGAAACTGGACCCTATCCAAACGCAACTCCGAAGGGTTCAATCATTGCTCACGGACTGGACGTGGTGAAACTCAAGGTGCTCGATCCTCAGCACACTTATGACCTCATGTCCTACTGCAAACCCAGTTGGGCCTCTCCTACAAACTACGAAAGGCTGCTTGGCGGCTTCGAGGATCCTCCCAACCTCAATGCTACAGGAACGCAGTCAGTGGTGTCTATTCGACAACTGCTGGTTTCGGGCATGGTCTACAGCCCGACTATGCAGGTGGACCTCGACCCCTTCTATGCTGTGATCTCAGCGGTTCCACCCAGTCCGAACATGGGCAGCGACTATTGTCTTGAGGCGCTAGCTGCTAACGGCAGCCGTCTTGATGGTCGGCGTTTTGGTTGGGGTCTCGATCACTCCGAAGTGAGCCTTAGTCCTTCTAACACGCCTGGGGCTGAGGATAGCTTTGCGCTATCTATTCCGTATCCAACTGATACAGCACGAGTTGTATTGACCCACCTGGGCGCGTCGATCGCCACGCGCGCCATCAGCGCTCACGCGCCCACTGTCCGCTTGATCTCTCCCAACGGCGGCGAGACGTGGGTCGGCAGTGGCGCGTACACCGTCACCTGGACGGCCGGCGATCTGGACGGCGACCCTCTGCACTTTGCACTCGCCTACAGCACCGACGGCGGCGCGTCGTGGATCCAGACTGGCCTGGACCGCACCGGCACGCAGCACGCGCTGGACGTCAGCATGTTACCCGGCGGAACGTCGGTCTTGCTGCGGATCAGCGCCACCGATGGCGTCAACACGACCGATGATGTGTCCGATGGACCGTTCACAGTAGGCCGCAAAGTGCCGCAGGCGTTCATCCTGTCGCCAGAGGACGGCGCGCGCTTCTTCCCCGGCACCGCAATCTGGCTGGAGGGCCGCGCCTTCGATCTGGAAGACGGCACGCTGGACGACGCGGCGTTGCGCTGGACATCGAACCGCGACGGCGGGCTCGGCACAGGCGGGCTGCTCATCGCCACCCTCTCGCCGGGCGAGCACGTGATCACGTTGACCGCAACCGATTCGGATGGCAACACGGCTGTCGCGACGATCCGGCTGTCGGCCGGGCATCGGTTGTTTTTGCCGACGGTTTCACGAGGCCATTAGTATGAACTTACTCAGTTTAAGGAGAAAACCATGAGTACCTTTTTAAGTGTCACCATTAGTCTCATCTACACGGCCGCATTCATCGCCTGCCTCTGGTGGGCCAATTCGGCCCTTCGCCAGTTGGACATCCCGCGGCGCTTCAATCTGCCGGCCAGCGTGCGCCTGCTGGTCGTGCTGGCAGTGGGCGCGCTGGTCTACAGCCCGGTCAGCCGGATCCTGGGCGGCCTCTTTGCGCTGTTCAACTCCTACTCCGTTGGTTGGGTCAAGGCCGCCGATGTGATCGGCGCGCTGGTCTTGTTGGGGTTCGTGGGGTGGCTGTACACACGCGGTGTCCTCGAACGGTAAGAGAGGCGCCTTGATGAATTTGGGTTGCTGCGAATTGCCGGCGACCAGACATCATGCACAAGGGAGTTCGATCATGACACGAAAGATCCTATCGGCCTGCACACTTATGGCATTTATTGCCCTCATGTTGTCAGCATGTACTGGGGCAGACGCGAAGCCGCCGCATTTTGGATTCTACCTAAAGAGCGGCACGAAGTTGGTCGAGATGAAAGAGTTTGCGGGGTCGCCTGACCATGGGGAGACTGAGGGCATTCCGTCGGCGCTGACCGTGCAGCCAGTAATCGTCGCCTGGCACAACCGCATTAACCCGCAGTGGCTTCAGCTCATCTCAGGCTACGGTGAGGGAAAGCTTGTGGGATATGACACTGCCCCCAAGGCCGATGGGCTGTTGGAACTCCGTCCCCAGGGCGTGCTCGAACCGGACGGCTACTGCTTTGTGCAGGGCGATCCGCTCGGGACGCCCTATCAGCTTGCGACCTGGTGCTTTAAGGTAAGCCAAGATGCATCTTCCGGCCAAACGCCTGGCGGACGCACCAGTGGGCTGTGGTGGGTGTTACTTATCCTGTTAGCAGCCGCTGCAGTTGGCGTCTATTTCATCTATCGCCGCGGGAGCCAACAAAAGGCAATACCTGCCGACACGATGTCGTCAGCACGATCTGCCTCGCCGGCCTTCTGCATGCATTGCGGGCAGCCGGTGCAGACCGGCAGCAAGTTTTGTCTGCACTGCGGCAAGCTGCTCTCGTGAAACATCCGTACCATACACGGCATTTTGGAGTAATCGTGTCATGCCAGACGAAGTGACTTTCTGTCCCCACTGCGGCAAGCAGCAACTGAAGCTGAACACGCGTTTTTGCCACATCTGCGGGCAGCCAATCCCGGCGGCCCCAGCACTTGTGCCCGTCGCGCCCGCGCCCGTCGCGCCCGCGCCCAAGGAACCACGGCGACCGAGTGCATGGTGGCTGCTGCCGCTGTTTCTTGTGGGAGTCGTGGCGCTGGTCTTGTTGGCCTGGGAACCGGCGCGCAGTCGGGTCGGTGACCTCCTGGCGGGCATTCGGACGGACGCGACCGAGATCGCCCCTCCTGCCTTGGCGCGAGCCGTGCCTGGCGACGCGACCGTAGGCCCGACTCAGATCGTCTCCGTGGCGCCAACCGCGACGCCTGCAGCATCAGCGACCGGCGCTATTCCGCCCAACGCTACCGCGCTGTCTACCGCGACGCTACGGCCGACCGCAACCCCATCGCCCACGGCGACGCTACCGCCGAGCGCAACCCCGACAGCAGCGCCGCCGGCCACCTCAGAGCGGTTTGTGGCCGTCTCGCTGCAAGGGGTTGTCAACGCCATGACCACGGACGGTTACATTGATCCGCCGCTGGGCGATGTCGTCCTCTCCGGCGTGCGTTTCAGCCTGGGCCGAGGCGGCAGCGTCACCACGCAGGCCGCACCGTTCCCTGGCAATCCAGAGAGTATCTCATTGTCGGTCGATACAGCCGCGCCGGAGGCTGTCTATCTGCTCTTGACTGGCGGCAATCTCTACAGCCGCTTCGACGGGCTGACCGTCGGCCGGGTGCGCCTGATTTTTGGCGACGGCAAGACGCACGCCGTGGATCTGGTGGCGGGGCACAACCTGCGCGAGTGGAAACAGTCCGGCGACGTCATCGGCCGCACGCGCAGCCCGGAGCTGGCCGAGGTCTGGCGCGGGGCGAACCGCTTCGATGCGGGCGTGGCCGTGATTGACATGCTGCGCGTGCCTCTACCGCCAGAGCTACAATCAAGCCGATTGGTCAGCGTCGAAGTGCTCGATCTTAGCGCCGAGACGGTCGGTGATCTCGATCCGGCTCTGAATCTCCTGGGCGTCAGTATCGCCTCAAAGCCGGGGCCGACCGCGACGCCACTCCTGACCGCCACGCCCACGGTGACCGCGGCGCCCGCCACGCCGACCCCTGTGGTCGGAAAAGTGGTCTTTGGCAGCGATCGCAACGGTTTTGCGCATATCTTCAGAGTACGCGGGGATGGGCGCAGCATGACCGCACTGACCAGCGGCAGCGAGTATTTCTGGGATCCGATCTTCAGCAATGATGGCACGCTTGTGGCCTTTGTGTCCAAGGTCAGCGGCAACACCGAAGTCTTTGTCGCCCGCAGTGATGGGAGCAACGCACGAGCGATCAGCAATCACCCGGCCGAGGACGATCATCCTGCCTGGTTCCCCAGGAATGGCGAGTTGGCGTTCGCCAGCCGCCGCGACGGCGGCTGGGAGGTCTATCGCATGAATGCGGATGGTTCCAACGTGCGCCGGCTGACCGCGGATGGCGGCGACAACCGTTTTGTCGCTGTTTCACCTGACGGCAGGCAGATTGCTTACGTGGCCCAGAACGCGTCCTACCCTGGCCTTGATCTGATGCTGATGAACGCGGACGGAAGCAACCGCCGCGCCCTGTTCAGCTTTGCGTCCACCAAGCAGCGTGACGATCCAGGGCGGTATGTCTTCCGCCCCGATTGGTCGCCCGACGGCGTACAGCTCGCCTTCGGCGCAGACGATGACGGCGATGGCCTGATCAGCGTATTCGTGGTCGACGCGGCGACCGGTCAGGCGCGGCGCCTGATCGAGGATGGCAACAGCCCGGCGTGGAGTCCAGACGGCGGAAGATTGATCTACAAACCGGCCGGCGATCCGCAGATCCTGTTCGTCGCAGACGCCAGCGGCAGGCGGCTCTACCAGTTGACCGCAGCGACTTACAATGCCTGGTCGCCGGACTGGGTGCGCTGACTTGCCGTTATCTCCTGTGCTCACGGGCAACGGCAAAGTTGACCAACTGACAAGTGTTCATTCAAGATTCGTGTGTGAAGGAGGAATATCATGTCTACACCATCTCCTCGTCTGCTGATCTTCATCGGCACCACTATTCTCTTGATTGCCTTGACCTTTCCCGGATTGTCCAATGCCAACCGCACAACTCTGGCAGACACGAACCCGACGCTTGATACTTCATCTATGGCTCCCAACTTACAGGCAGGCAATCGTTATGCGGAGGAAGCCACGATACCGGAAGGCTCAATTGCGACGCGCAACACGGACGTCATGTTCATCGAGAACGTGGGTCAGTGGGCTAATGACGCGCACTTCCAGCTCCGGGGCGGCAACGGGACCGTATGGTTGACCGACAATGCTGTATGGTTGACTCTGCTAGAGTCTCGCAGTACCGAAGAAGAGCATGGGGAGCCAAGGCCCACGCCTCAGTTTTCAAATTCACCAAGCGCAGAGACAACTCGGGCGGGAAACAACATCAGAGTGAGTTTCGCTGGCGCAAATCAACATCCACGCCTGGAACCTTTCGACCGCCTGGATACGCAAGTGTCCTACTTCGTTGGTAACGATCCGAATGACTGGCATGCAGACGTACCTGCGTGGGCAGGTGTCCGCTATTTGGGTCTATATCCTGGTGTTGATCTGGAGTTGCTTGAGCGAAACAACGAAGGAGTGTGGCGGTTAGTAGCAGAAGACAAAGGAAGTCTCGATCAGGTTCGTTTGCAGATCGAAGGAGCCGAGAATCTCTCCGTTGATGACTCGGGCCACTTGATCATGGATGTGGCTTTCGGCAGAGTATACGGTCCGGCTGTGGTGTTGATCAAAGACCGTACATCAGTCCAAGCTCAGGTTGAAGGCAACACTGTGATGTTCAAGCCAGTCGAGCCATCGGACAAAGCACCTGAGCGCCGGCAGAATGAGAGCCTAATTGGCAGTGTCACGGTTTCGCTTACTTGCTTAGCCGAGTCACAGCATCCTTACGCCAATCACTTTGACTACACATGGACGATAACCAATCCTGATATCCATGCCTCCGGGTCACGCGTTCATTTCTCGCGCGTGGAGACCGAAAGCTGTTGTGACCAGGTTCGTGTTCTCGATCAGAACGGCAACATCATCCAATCCGTCACGGGTGATTATCCCAGCGGTTTGTGGAGCGACCCCGTGCCCGGTCGAGTTGTGAAAGTGCGGCTAACGACAGACTATAGTGTCACGCGTTGGGGCTTTTGCGCGGATACGATCACGTCTGTGGCGACGGCAGCCTATGGCACGTTCTTGGGTGGCAGTGGTGTGGATGCTGGACATGCCATCATTGCCGGTGGCGGGGGCATCGCCTATGTTGCTGGAGAGACCGGCTCGAGCAACCTCCCTACCACACCTGGGGCATTCGATAGGAGTTCCAACGGGGGTCGGGACATTTTTGTGGCCAAGTTGCAGACAACAGGCAATGGGCTGGCGTTTAGTACCTTCATCGGTGGCAGCGGCGATGATCGAGCTTATGCACTCTCGGTAGATGCGGGTGGGGCGATCTACTTAACGGGTTCATCCTCCTCGATCAATTTTCCCACGACACCGGGTGCTCTCGATACCGCCTACAATGGGAACACCGATGTAGTTGTGGTCAAGCTCAACACCACCGGCACTGCACTGCTCTACAGCACCTATTTGGGCGGCACCGCAACCGACGAAGCCATTGGGTTGGCGATTGACGGAGTTGGCGCAGCCTACTTGGCTGGCTATACAGTATCGTCTAATTTTCCTACCACGCCTGGGGCTTTTGACACGACCTGGAACGGTGGCTCGCCCTATAGTGACGCATTTGTAGCAAAGATCAATCCGAACGGCGGCGCCCTGGCGTATAGTACGTTTCTCGGTGATACCAACGAGGATTATGCAAATGGCGTCGCCGTTGACGGTCACGGCAATGCTTACGTAGTGGGTTGGACGAATTCCACCAATTTTCCTATCACGGTCGGGGCATTTAATACCACTTTTGCTGGTGACAAAGATGTATTTGTCACCAAGCTTAGTGGCTCTGGCAACAATCTGGTCTACAGCGGACTTCTGGGTGGAACAGAGGACGATCAAGGGCAGGCCGTCGCGATAGACGTATCCGGTGCTGCGTACGTGGCTGGTCAGACAAGTTCACGTAACTTCACCATCGCTAGTGGCGCTTATGACAGCAACCTGGGCGGGTTGTGGGATGGATTTGTCGCAAAGATCAGTCCCGCCGGGCATGCTCTGGTTTACAGCACTTATTTGGGTGGGAGCGGCTCAGACTGTGAAACATCCGGGATTCATCGGGAGTGCGTGATCACGGCCGACGCATCCGGCGCAGCTTACGTGGTCGGGCGTACCTCGTCCTCAGACTTTCCCACTACGGTCAACGGCTTTGATCTCAGTTACAATGGAGGTGAGGACAGCTTCATGGTTAAGTTCAAGCCGGACGGGAGCGGGTTGACTTTCGGATCCTTTTTCGGCGGCTCCAGCAGCGATCAGGCGCTAGGAGTTGCCGTGGATACCGCGGGTTCCGCCTATTTCACAGGTCGTACCGATTCGACTAACTTTCCCACCACGCCGGGTAGCTTCGACACGACCTACAACGGCGGCAGTGATGCTTTCGTGGTCAAGCTAGCAGTGGGGGGCACGAATCCACCAACTGCCCCGCGGGTGATTGCGCCAATCGATCGTCCTCCCCGCAATAGCACCGTGACCGGCAGCATTACGATATTCGGTTATGCCATTGATCTCAACAGTGGCACTGGCACCGGCATTGATCAGGTGCATATCTACCTGGACGGCCCCTACGGCACCGGTCATATCATCGGCGCGGCGCAGTACGGGCTGAGCCGACCTGATGTCGGCAACTACTACCATGACCAGCGCTTCACTCCCTCGGGCTGGCAACTAGCCTGGAATACTACGGGCGTTACTCCTGGTGCCCACAGCCTCTACCTCTACGCGCACCGCACCACCGATAATCGCTGGTCGCTGTTTGGCCCGCATAACATCACGGTGGCCGGCCCACCGACGCGCACGCCAACGGTGACGCCCACCCCTACCTATGCGCCCAATGTAATCGCACCAATCGAAACGCCACAGGACGGCGCCGCCGTATCAGGCTCGGTGACCATCTCGGGGTATGCGATTGACCGCAACAGTCGGACTGGCACGGGGGTGAACACGGTCCACCTCTACTTGGATGGCCCATATGGGACGGGAACGTTCCTGGGACAGGCTGAATACGGCCTGAGTCGCCCTGACATTGGCACGCGCTATGGCAATGCCCGCTTCACGCCTTCGGGTTGGCGACTGGTCTGGAACGTGGGCAATCTGAGCTATGGCACCCATCGCCTGTACCTGTACGCGCGGCGGTCTACGGACGGTCAATGGGCCATGCGCGGACCGCATTATGTGGTCATCGCGGCGCCGCCGGACCCGCAACCTTGTCAGCGCTATGAGCCGAACAACACGTTAGGTACAGCCACGGGTCCCCTGGCCAACGGTCAG
The DNA here is from genome assembly GCA_016719785.1 of Candidatus Amarolinea dominans. Taxonomy (NCBI): domain Bacteria; kingdom Bacillati; phylum Chloroflexota; class Caldilineae; order Caldilineales; family Candidatus Amarolineaceae; genus Candidatus Amarolinea; species Candidatus Amarolinea dominans. The sequence goes on along the minus strand of JADJYJ010000004.1, from coordinate 65,845 downwards.
ACCATGGAAGCCGCCTTGTGTACTGGTGATCCTGATGATTTTTACTACATCGAACTATCGGCAGGGGCGACGTTGACTCTCGACTTGAACAATTTGCCCGCCGGCACTGACTACGATTTGCTCCTTTATGCGTCCACGGGGGGCACTCCCATTGCCGAATCGCGCAACACCGGCATTGTCGCAGAACGGATCGTCAAGGTCATCACAGCCGGGCGCTACTATATCCGTGTGTACCCTTATGCGGGACGCAGCGATCAAGCCTACCGTCTGCACATCGTGTGGGGCGCAGCCTCGGCGGTAGAGACCGAACCAAGCGATTCTGACAAGCCACCCGTCCCGCTCAACTGAGGAGGAAGCATGACCATGCCAGCAACAATCAGTAAGTATCAGATCGAGGCCGAACTCGGGCGCGGCGGTTTTGCCATTGTCTACCGGGCTTTCGATCCCGCCCTGCAACGCCGCGTGGCACTCAAGACACCCCATGGGTCCCTTGTGGACAGCGAAACGGCCGATCGTTTCCAACGCGAGGCGCGGCTGGCGGCCGGGCTGAACCATCCGAACATTATCACCATCTACGAAGTCGGCGACGCGCAGGGCATACCCTATATCGCCATGGAACTCCTGGAGGGCGTCACGCTGCATGAATGGTTGCGTGGCCCGCGGCAAACGCCTGTCACCGCGCTGAAGGCGTTGGTCGGCATCGGCGCCGCGCTCGATTATGCACATCAGCGCGGTATCATTCACCGCGATGTCAAGCCGGGCAATATCCTGATGGTGCCCGGCCGCGGCGCCGTACTGACAGACTTTGGCATTGCGCGTGCCCTGGAGCAGACCACGCACTCGCAATCTGGCTTCTTGGGCACGCCGGCCTACAGTGCACCAGAGCAAGTCAACGGTCAGCCGATCACCGCAGCCACCGACATCTATGCCTTCGGCGTCATGCTGTATCAAATCGTGGTTGGCCGTTTGCCTTTTACAGCGGCCATACCGGCTGCTATCGCCGCGCAACATGCTTCGGCGGCGCCGCCTGACCCGCGCCAGATCAATCCCGGCTTATCCTCTACGGCGGCCACCCTCCTGCTGCAGGCGCTGGCGAAGGACCCCGCGCAACGTCCGATCAGCGCCGAAAAATTCGTCCGTGATCTGATGGCCGCCCTGGGTGGTGAAGCCACAGCCGTGCATACAGGTAGATCACGCCTGCTGCCGGCGGCGTTGGTTGCCATCGGCGCGCTGGTGGTGCTGTTGGTGACCTGGGCAGCGCTTCAGTCGCGGCCAGGTGCCAGCCCAACACCCACGCCGGCCATCATGGGCAACGTCACACAGCCGCCAGACGCAACCCTCCCTCCTTTGGTTACCCAAATACCGGCGCGCACCGGCGGCAGCAACCTTTTCATTGAGTATGTCTTGGATGCCTCTGGCTCCATGCAGGAACCGCTGGGTGAACGCACCAAGTTAGACATGGCCAAAGAGGACTTGGGCGAACACATGCTCCAGCAGCCGATAGACACCAATCTCGGCCTGCGCGTCTACGGTCATCGCATTCCCTTTGCCGACACTAGGGCCAGCTGCCAGGATGTTGAACTGATTGCTCCCGTGGTTCGTGGACAAGGGGAACGCATTGCCGATTGGCTTGGCTCGATGCAGGCGCAAGGCATGAGCCCGATTGGATTGGCGCTGAGGCAGGCAGCGGCTGACTTTATCATGGCGCCAGAGCGGGATAATCGCCTGGTGTTGATCAGCGATGGCAAGGAAACCTGCGGCATTGATCCCTGCCAGGAAATCGAAGCCCTGCAGGCGCAGGGTCTCAATTTTACCGTCAATGTGATCGGCCTCAACCTGGACGACCAAGCGCGCACACAGTTGAGTTGCGTGGCAAAAAAGAGCGGCGGTGTGTATAAGGATGCCAAGACCCCAGCCGACTTGGCCAGCGGTCTGGTCGAGGGTACGCAGCCGAAGACACCGTCCGAGCCAATCACTACGCCTCCTGACGATGCAACCTCCGCGCCACGGATAACGAATATGCCTGCGGTTATTACGAACACCCCAACCAAACCCCCACTGCCCACGCTGACGCCTACGCCGACTAAGGCGCCTCTTACCCCGGTGGTTGTCGTGACGCCTTCTGTGCTTGACCTGCGCGCCGGGCCGGGCAGCAATTTCCCTGTCGTGGGCAAAGCGACAGGCGGCAGTGCGCTGCGGGTTATCTCCAGTGCATTTGAACGGACCAAGACCGGACAACGCATCTGGTACGAGGTGTGCTGCGCTACGAACGGTGCCCAGGGCTGGGTGCCCGGCGCCTCTGTTTCTGCACCCCCAACCGTGATTGCCACGGCCACGCGTTACCCGCTGACCCCAACCCCAACCCGGACACCGACGCGGCGCCCGGCCACTAAAACACCGACACTGCGTCCGCCAACCAACACGCCGGAACCACCAACGAACACGCCAGAGGAGCCGACCAATACACCGGAGGCGACGCAGACGAAAGAACCAGTCGAGACGCCTGAACAATAGGGCACAAGAAGACAACGTTGACTTACCCCCGCCCACGAGGACGCTTATGCAATGTCAAAACTGTTCCGCCCCTTTGCCTGATCAGGCAAGCTTCTGCAACGTGTGTGGAACGTCGCAGGCAGCAGTGGTCCTCTGCCCACAGTGCGGCGCCAGTCTGAAGCCGGGGCAGAAGTACTGTATCCAGTGTGGCGCGGAGGCGAGCGCCACGCGCGCCACGACCGGTAATGGCGACCAGAAGGCGGTACCCCCGGCGCCGGCGCGGGGCCGATCGAATCGCTTGCCCATGCTGATCGGCCTGGTTGCCCTCTTGCTCATCGTTGCCGGCGCGGCGGGAACGCTTCTCCTGCTGAAACAACGGGACGAGAGCCAACGCGCGGTCGCGCAGGCGGCCGTGGTCGAGCAGTGGCAGGCGGCGCAGTCCGCCTTGACGGCCGGGGACCCTGAAAAGGCGTTGGGGCTGATCGCCGACATTCGCCTGCGTGATGCCAACTTCGAACCGACGGCGGTCAAGAGTCTGCGCATCACCGCGTGTACGAACCTGGCGCAGGCCGCAGAAGGCGCCGCGGATGTTTCCGCGGCACAGGGATGGTGGGATTGCGTCCTGGAAGAGGATACGGCATCCTCCGCCGGGCGCCGGGGAAGTCAGGCTGCCCAAGATTATCTGGTCGGCCAGGCAGCCTGGAATGCTCAGAACTACGCCGGCGCCATCGCGGCCTGGCAGCCGATCTATGCAGCCCAACCTGATTACGCCGATCTCAAAACGAAGCTGTACGATGCGCATATCGCTCATGGCGGTGCCCTGTGCGCGCAGCAGAATCTGCAGGACGGTCAGGCGCAGTTTGTTGCTGCGCGCATCATTGACCTGAATCGTCCGGAGGCCGACGCCCATCTTGCCTCGTGCCAACCGACGCCGATGCCGACGCCCACGCCTACGCCGTTCCCTGGTCCTCATCTGGCCGTAGTTGCCAACACGACAGTCCTGCGCGTGCGGGCTGGACCCGGACCCGGTTACCTTGTTCTCGGCCGCCTTGAGGCCAACACCACGGTGACGATTACCGGTCGCACCGAAGACGCCGCATGGGTCGCGATCCAGGTTGATGCGGCGCGCCGCGGTTGGGTCAGCACCGAATTCCTGACCTCATCTTATCCATTCACGGCCGTGCCCGTGCAGGCGACGCCGCCTCTTTTGAAGAGCGTGCAGGTGGCGCAAGCGCTGCAAGATTTCTCGCCGGAGCAGGGCTATCGCTCCTGGTACTATCTGATCTCGGAATCTGCGGGCAGCCTGAAGTTCAAACAAATGCCGTGGGATGGGGGTTCCTGGTGGCGGTGGTGCTGTGACGCGCGCTACGATCCACGGATGCGCATCTCCGACAATGGTATGTATCCGAGCCGGGCGCACGATGTGGCGCGTGAGTGGGTTTCACCGTATGAGGGATCGCTGCGCATTTCCGGGCGCGCGTACAAGGATGGCCGCGGCGGCAACGGGGTCAATCTGCGCATCGTGCATAAGGAAACAACGGTTTGGCAGGTTGATCTGAACGGCTCCGATACGACCGGTACCCGCTTCGATGTCAGCATCAACGCGCAGCCCGGCGATGTCATCTATTTCATTGCCAATGCGCGCAACGATGACCGGGATGACAACACCGTCTTTGAGCCGCTCATCGAACTACAGCATACGGACGGGGCCGATCAGTCGCCGCCGGTCGGGTGGGCTGACAAACCGACGCTGCCCACTCCCACACCAACGTCGCGCCCCGCCGCCGCCTTGTGTTTCGAGCCGCGGGTGCGTCACTACGAAGAGCACAAGGGCTGCTGCGCCGAGGTTGCCGGCCTGGTCTATAACCTGCAAGGGAAGCAGTTTGGCCCCCGCGGCGCGCTTGTCCGCATCGAAGGCCCGCCGGCGACGAATCGTTACGTGCGGGAATTTGGCGTAGATGCTGGCGGCGGCTACAGCATCACCGCGCTCACGGTGGACACCTACACCATTTGGCTGAAAGGGACCAACATTCGCAGTCCCAAATTCGAGGGTGAAATATCCCGATTGGGCGAAGATTCGCATCCTGGTGGATTTTTACCAGGTGACATGTCGTTGACAGACACTGGATGTCAAGTCATAACAGCCGTGCAATCCGTGAATGTTGCGCAAAGTTGACAGGGTTTTGACAGAAGGTTGGAAGACCTGTGAGAGAGTATTGGGTGTATAATGCTAACGCGATGGCGCAGGTCGCGGACGCTCACAACGCACCTCGCCATGGCGCCACCAATATCCAGATGGAGGTTACTCATGGCTGACTATCATAGTTGCCCGAATTGCGGAAGCAAGCCCACCGCCTGGCTCGCTTCGCACATGGAGGTCTACCAGTGTGACGGCTGTCGCAGGGAATTTTGCCACCGCTGCCCCGGCAGCAACGGCGGGCGTGAGTGCCCGAACTGCGGCTCGACGCGCTATCGGACCGTGGGGAGGGTGTACAGGTAACCTGCGCGAGTGAATATTCTCGAGTTCGGGTGCGGTCCACATTCCATTGTCCTGGGGCGCAATCTAATTGACGAAGAGGTCAGCTGATTGATTGTCAAAGCGTGCCAGGAAATCAGCACGAGAACTCAACCGAGGTGAAGAACGGTTGGGAAGTGCTACGGCAGGCAAATGCGTTCGATAGATTGGAGGAACAGCATGCATGTTGATTCAGCAGAAAGGACGGCCAGGCTATGGTGACCACCGATGAACGCCATAGGTTGTTATGGAATTACTGGATTCCTGTTTGCTCATAAAGGAGCAACTCAAATGCCAAGTCTTAGTGGAGAATCGTGTCCTCGCTGTGGCGGTACAGGTTATGGTGAGTGCCCTGTGTGCCACAACAATCGACCTCGCGGCACAAATTCCGTTATGCCGGATGGTCATGGAGGAACTACCCGCTGCACAAATTGCGATGGGTGGGGTTATGATGCAGGATCGAAATGCCCATCCTGCCGTGGCACTGGGGTCAAACCCTGATTCAAGAGGAGAGTTAGTCACCATGGATGAATTGCAGAAGGCGGCAGATTATTTGCGAGCACGACAGGAATCTGAGATCGCAGATCGCGCCTTGCAGGCGGCGAAAGCAAAGTATAGTCCCGTGTTAGGAGCATTGTTCCCTGAGCAACGTCACCAGGCAGAAGTAGCGTCCTGGGAGGTGATGGACCTGCGCGATGATGCCCAGCGTCGAGCAGGAAACCTCGGCGGGCAGATCTCAGCGGAGACCAAGCAGATTGCCGACGAGGTCTTCGACCAGTGGAAGAAGGAGAAACGGTGACACCCCATGAACGATTCTGAATTCAGGTTACTCCGCCCAGGCGACAAGGTCTCGGTGTCCGGCAAACAGATCGCCTTCGACGCACTGGTAACCGGTCCGCACAACAGTAATGACGAAATACCGATCCACGGCGCCGCTATCCATCACGGGGCAGAGAACCTGGACTATGTATACCAGAAGCACATGGCAGGCTTTCGCACTACGGAACCAGAATCGCCCGTCGCTGCGACGCGGGTGGATCGGCGAGTAGCGCGAGGAATTGACTTCTGCTGATCGTCGTAGTTGTCACGCCGCACTCGATAGGTCGATGTCGAATGTACAAAAAACGTCAAATTGAGACTCTTGTTGCCGTACCAGCAATCTGCATCGCAGTCTGGCTTGTTGCCGTGAGTATGACACAGGCTCAATCCGATGGTTGGGAGCGCGGCAAGCTCATCGGGCTGCGGGCTGGCACCTGCATTCGCGAAGGCCCCGGCCTCAACTATCGCGCACATACTCGCGTCCCAGAAAATGACTGGATCGTGATGGTCATGGACGGGCCACGCCAAGCCAACGACAAGACGTGGTACGATACAAGCCGAAGGGCAGCCGGCGATGTGAGCGGTGGTACAGGCTGGGTTATGGCCGATTGGAACGACACTGACTGCACCAACCCGCCACCCGCCACTGTCGCGCCGATCGATCCTCCATCGCCTCCCCTACCCGCGCCCAGTCCTTCTCCTACTCCAACCGGCGATGTTGGAGACATGCTGCAGAGGATGCGCTCATGGTGGAATGCACAAGCAGAAGTAATCAAGTGGTTCGTTGCCATCATCCTGCTGGTTATCATTATTGTGGTCTGGCGGCGAGTTTCTGCATCGTTGGTCGGGCTCATGTTGGCGATCATTGAAAGCCTCATCATCTGGTGGGTCTTGGATCAAACACGAGCAGCCTGGCAGGAGGTCTGGCAGGGTCTCGTAGGCACCAACGCGCCCGACCTGGCGATTTTGATCGCGTTGATTCCGCCAGTGATATGGATGCTGTCACTATTACGTAAGCGTGCGGCATGAACCGGTGGCGAGTCGACACCAAGAATGTGTCTGGCAGAGCACCATCTCTTTTAGCTACCCGTCTCGGAACCCTTTTCACCAACACTCACAAGGAGAGTAACAATGAAACGCAAGTCTGGTTCGCAATGGTTCAAGATCGGACCAATCGTCGTGGCAGTTATCATCTTACTGCTTGCACTGGCTTCACCAGCGTTTGCCCAGGGAGGTGATACGTTGGGCGTGGGACTCAGTTTGGGGGCCATCTGCCTGATTGTGATACCCATTGTGGCTGTCTACGTCTGGATGATTCTCTGGATTCGCAAGGATGCAGCCCAGCGAGGACAGTCAGGGTGTATGCCAATAGCATTGGTCCTCATTTTTGGCCCGATTGGCCTGGTCATTTGGCTGTTGATGCGCCCGAAAGACCAGGTCTAGCTTGGCCAACTTGCGAATATGATCCCCCGATAAGTTGCCGGCGCCGTCACGGTGCTGCTCACAGTCCTGCCCTGGGAACCTTGCTGGCATTGGTCCAGCTCGCGGCATAGCTGTTGCCCCTGCTACGCAGGCGTTCAACGCAAGTGGGACGTGCGCAGCCCCGAGAATTAATCATACCCACGATCAACGGTAGAAAGGACATGTTCATGATAGCATCTTCACGCTCATCGCTAAACCAGCGCAGTCTCGGGATGGTCGTCACCCTGATGATTTTGGCCCTCGTGGGCGGAATTGTCTCAGGCTGCGGAAATACGAGTATGCGCCAGCCGAATGGAAGGTGGGAAGTAGTCGCGCAGGCCGGAGACGTGTCCAAGAGATTGGCCCAGTCTCTGCCTTCCACAGTTGGCGACGAGATCGAGTTTCTCAGCAAAGGCCAGCTCAAGATAACCGGCAGTGAGTCCGACTCTGGGACTATGCAGTATTCCTTCCCTGACCCAACTCACCTGAAGATCGAAGATTCTACGGGGCGTCTGGATGTCGTTGAATACTCCCTCGCGGACAACGTACTATCCCTGAGTGACGGGATAATAACTCTGACTCTGAAGCCCTACAAGGATCTTGATCCAACACCTGCCAATCTCGCCGGGACTTGGACCATATCTCACGATTCTCTTGGCAACCAAGATGACTCGATAACCATTCGCGGTGCACTCTCCGATGTCTTTGATTTGCTGGGAGCAATTATGGGCGGTGAGAACAAGCCACCAGCGGAGCGATGCCTGGTTACCGATCATCAGGAAGGCATCGCGGGTAGCGTCGATTCCTACTCGCCCACGGAAATCACCTTCGGCGCGGATGAGACCCTTTCCATGCAAGACCGGTTTGAGTCCACATGGCAGGGCCAATTCGATGCAGGACCACCAGGACCACCTGACCTTAGCGTCTCAGCAGACAAGACACCCCACGGATCGGATGGTGACCCCTTTGCCAACATACAAGCAAACTGCCGGGTTGTCCTATTGACGAACGCCAAACTTGTCCTGGGCACGACCGACAACGTGCTACTCAAGTATCTGCGAGCTCCAGCTATCGATGCACCAATCGCGACCGATGTGACAACGCCGCCCCTCGAACGGTTAACGCCAAGCCCTACCACTGTGCAGGGTGACTGGATGGTCGGGGGAGGTGGCAATGGCGGCATTCACTTGAGCGCGGATGGAACAGCCGGGGTAAGTGGCTGGGGATTGGGGGCCGGTGCGTCAGGTATGTATCTGTACCCTGCAACATATCGCGTGGAGGACAACAGATTGTATATTACCATCGATGAGATCTCAGGCACTTACCCACCACCACAGCCTCCTGTCATGGACATGGTCTTTACCATTGTCGATCTAACAAGAGATAGTCTGACTCTGCAAGGTGATCAGATACAGACGGCCTTCAACACTGCACCCCCCCTGATGCTCTTCAGACCGCATTGGTGAGTTGTGCCTACCCACTGTGCCAATGAAGGCTGAGACAGTTGAGCGGTCGAAATTAGTGTACGATTCAGATAGGGAGAATTGTACATGTCAGACGAAAAGACTGTTCAAGCCAGTCATGACGACCAGCGTGGGGCCGATGCAGTCAACACGCCGGACCCGGAAGTCATTCCGAAGGCCGAGCGAACAGCCACCATAAAACGCATCTAATTCTTGATAGTCCACACAATCGCTAAAAACAAGGAGAATGAGACATGAACGACATCGTCGAAAAGACTTCCAAAGGCCACAAATTAGGCTCATTAGGAGCATCTCTGGCTATCTTGTGCTTCTTTCTGCCCTGGATTCTTGTATCTTGCGGCGGGCAACAGGCGTTGAGCGGATGGGAGTTATCCGCTGGAACTTCTATCGGAGGCCAGCCAATTGAAGGGAAACCTATACTTTTTTTGGTACTAATTGCCGGTATTGCCGTCATTGCACTGGCATATCTTGCATATAAGCGCGGAATGCTAACGGGGCTAGATGGATATGGCCTCATTGGACTTGGGGTTTTACCTTTGATTGTGCTACTGGCACAATATTCTAGGCAAGAACAAGCCCATCAACAAGGATATACGTTTGAGTCCCAGTTTGGCTTGTGGGGCGTAGTCGTAGGCTACATAGGCGCAATCGTTGGAGGTGTTTTCAACCTCAACGAATCAAAATAGAGCACTTACGTAACCTGACATGAATTGAGTGACCGAGAAGTGTATAACAGTCCATAACACCTGGACGCTGACGAATCCCAACAGCAGCGCCACGGCGACGCGCATTCACTTCAGTCGCATCGAGACCGAATCAGGATATGATTACGTCTACGTGCGTGATGCTAACGGCAACCAGATCAATCGCTTCGACGGCAATCGCTCTGACACGTGGTCGGCGACGGTGCCGGGGCGCACGGTCAAGGTGCAACTGACCTCGGACGGTTCAGCGACCGCCTGGGGCTTTTGCGTTGACAGCATCGAGTCTGTCAGTGCCGGTAACAACAATAACCTGGCCCGAAACAGACCATCTTGGGCAACGTCACAGGAAAGCAGTTCTTATCCTGCAAGTGCTGGAAACGGTGGAAATGCCGGAACGCGTTGATCTTCGCAAATCAGCAGCACGCTCGGCGATGAATGGTGGTGGGTAAACATCGGTGGTAGCAGCTATGACCGCGTTATCATTCGTTGGGAAGCTGCCTACGCTACTCGACATTTTGTTGGATGGTCCAGCGACTGTAGCAATTTCACTGGTTACTGGTATTCCATTAGCGCGCCAGGTGACTATGGTTATCAGATAGGCTCCCATAATGCGCAATGCGTGGGGATCTTAATGCGCGCGCGCGTCGCAAATGAACAACTATTCTTTTTACGAGTCCGAGGTTTACAACGGAGCATGGCCGGGTGCGATGGGACCGGATGGCCAACCGGAAAATCTGTCGCCAGCCGAGGGCAATTCATCCCGGGAAAAGATTCAGATTTACACGCCTGAGCTATAAAAGCTGCCACAGGAGGAAACATGAGATCAAGACTTGTCCCTAAACACCGAGACCTGCCGGTGTACCGAGTGGCTAGACTGGGGACAATAGTGGTCCTACTCGTGACGTTGCTTGGACCTGCCGCACTTGTCGCGGGCTTGCCGGAGCAACCAATCACGAAGATCGTAAGTCCAGAGTCGTCTCACGTCCCAGGTGGTGAACACTGGTTGCGTGGTTTTAACGCGCCAGGAATGAACGCAACTGTCTCGGCTCTGGCTGTTTCGCCTGATGGATTCGTATATGCGGGTGGCGAGTTCACCACCGCTGGTGAGGCGGTGGCAGCCCATATCGCTCGTTGGGACGGCAATGCTTGGGATCATCTTGGCACCGGAATGGGGGGTGTCGCCTGGCCCCGTGTCTACGATCTCGCTTTGGGGCCGGACGGTTACCTCTATGCTTGTGGATGGTTTACGACCGCGGGCGAAGTAGCCGCTAATCATATTGCTCGCTGGGACGGGTCCTCGTGGAATCCCTTAGGTATTGGCATGACAGGTGAAGTTCGATCTCTGGCCGTGGGACGGGATGGCTCCCTTTTCGCTGGAGGGCTCTTTATCAGCGCTGGCGGAGTGACAGCCAATTACATCGCTCGTTGGGATGGTTCTTCCTGGCATAGCCTGGGAAGTGGGATGGATGCTCCCGTTGAGGCCTTAGTGGTGGGATCGGACGGCTCACTTTATGCCGGAGGATGGTTCAGCACTGCAGGTGATGCGGCTGCCAGTCGCATCGCTCGTTGGAATGGCACTCAGTGGCAGTCTCTAGGCAGCGGATTGAATGACATCACCCAGGCCCTCGCGATTGGCCCCGATGGCTCACTCTATGCCGGAGGAAGGTTTAGTTCAGCTGGCGGATTGGAGGCTAACCACGGCGCACGCTGGGATGGGACAACGTGGCATGCTCTGGGCAACGGCATGAATGGTGACGTCCTTGCCCTGGCGTTCGGACCAGACGGCTCGCTTTACGCCGGAGGCTATTTCGCCACCGCAGGTAGTATGGTCGCAAACAACATTGCTCGTTGGGATGGCTCCTCGTGGAGCTCTTTGAACAACGGGTTAGACAATTTGGTTGGCGCGCTGGTGGTTGCCACAGACGGTTCTCTTTATGCCGGGGGAAGATTCGTTACCGCAGATGGAGTGGTGGCCACCCACATAGCTTGCTGGGATAGCGCTTCGTGGCACTCCATGGGGAATGGCAGTGGAATGAGCACTGGCGTCGGGTCCTTAGTTCTTGGTCCGGAAGGTTCGCTTTATGCCGGAGGATCGTTTACGACTGCTGGCGACGTGGTAGCTAATCATGTTGCTCAGTGGGATGGTCGCCGATGGCATCCCTTGAGCACCGGAATGAGCGGTTTAGATTACAGTGGTGTCTACTCTTTGGTCGTAGGTCCAGATGGCTTCCTTTACGCTGGGGGCGAGTTCATCACGGCAGGCGGAACAGCAGCCAACCGTATTGCCCGCTGGGATGGTGCCTCATGGCACTCCCTTGGCAGTGGAATGGATGGCCCGGTTAGCGCCCTAGTGTTTGGCCCGAACGGCCATCTCTATGCCGGGGGGAACTTCTCCAACGCCGGTGGCGTAGAAGTCAACCACGTTGCTCGCTGGGATGGTGCTTCTTGGCATCCGCTCGGTAGTGGGATGAATGGGGGGGTGGCTTCCATGGTTTTTGACGCGGATGCCTCACTCTATGTAGGTGGAAGCTTCGATAATGCCGGCGGGACAGCGGCCGGGCATGTGGCTCGCTGGGATGGTATCTCGTGGCATCCCTTGGGTGCCGGTACAGATGGCAGTGTCTTGGCTCTGTCCATGGGTCAAGACGGCCTGCTCTATGCCGGAGGTTATTTCACCATCGCAGGCGGAATGGTGGTCAATCGTATTGCCTCCTGGGATGGCACGTCGTGGTACCCTCTGGGTACTGGCGTGTATGGCTTTGTGAATGCCCTGGCAGCAGGCATTGATGGGTCCGTCTATGCTGCTGGCAATTTTCTCTACGCCGGAGGCGTATTGGCGCACCTGGTAGCGCGTTGGGATGGCGGCGCATGGCATGCTTTGGGCACTGGGCTGGGAGAATCTCCATACCCAAGTTACGTGAGCGATCTCGCGATAGACACCGCGGGCGAGCTTTGGGCGGCGGGTTCATTCGGTACGGCTGGCGGCAAACCGTCCACCTACGTTGCGGTCTGGAGTCCGACTGCCATGAGTTGGTTTCTGCCGGTAATTCGCAGACGAGTTGACCACTGATATGCACTTCCGTAGCCGAACGATCCACTTGAGTGCGTTGGTCGAGCGCTCATTTTCCCCTTTGCCGCTAAAAGGAGTATCATAGGCCGCGCTGAATTGACGGTTAGCCTCCTGTTGACTCGCCGCACGGCCTCGAGAATGGGGCGCTGACCGTCCATTACGTCACCCTCGATATCCAGTCTGCAAGTGAAAGAAACGGTGAGTTAGAATATGAGTGGCTCCAAGCGCCTGCCTATTCCAGAATCTGTTCGGGAGCAAGTCGCCCGGATTGTGACTGACTTCAACCAGGTAGTGATCAAGAACTCTGAGTGCTCTTACGTTCCCCGGTATCGAGGGAGTTTCCTCTATTTGGATCGCCGCAACTATGGCGCTGTGGGGCCGATCGCTCGCCTGACGTATCAAGGCGGCATGAATGATTGGACTTTTGCGATCTACAAATATAGTAACGAGCAATATGACTCTCATGATTGGTTCTTCCCAGGCTCTGAACATGCGGACGGAACAGTCGTCGGGGCCATGAAAGCTGGCCTGAAGGCTTATCCGTTAGGCAACGATCGGCGAATGGGCGCCATACGCCGATTGTTTGTGCGCATGTTTGGTCATCAACGGTGACACGATGAAACTCTGGGAACAGATCAGCGATACGTTCAACCTTATCGCCGGTGTCCTGCGCTCGCAGGCCGGCGACCCTAACGCGTGGGAGCCTGCCATACCTCTACCGGATTGACGGCTGCATCCCAACGCGCGGGGATATGAACGCTGGATGGCCGTCATCAGGCCTCTCCTGGAAGAAGCCGCTCGCAACCGCCACTGATCGGTTGAAACCCGCCTCACCCCTGGCCCAATCATGTGAGTTCACACCGCTTTCGTTGACGCCTGCTTGCCTGGTCCACGATACGCCCAGGAATCAAGTCGGGTTGAGGACAAATATGTCAACGACACCCACACCTGATCAGTTGCTCGGCGCGACCGCGCGCTGGACGGCGAGCGTGCGCGTGCTGGAGAGTGCGCGTGACGACCGGCTGTTCGACGACCCCGGTGCGGAGACGCAGGTCGGTGCGGAGGGCGCGGCGAATCATGGCTTCCAGCTTGGCGCAAAGTTGGATGCGTGACGGGATTTGTTCTTCAAGGAAATTGGGAATGCTATGAAAATCCTCTTTCCTATGCTATAATCGAGCCATCAAGGACGAACATCAAGGAACATCAAGGAACATCAAGGAGACAAGGCTATGACTGTTGGGACTGTGACCGTCAAGCTGCCCAAAGACCTTTATACCAGGCTGGACACCCTGGCGAAGCAAGAGCGCACTGACGTGGTGGTGCTCCTGAGCCGCCTGGCTGCTTTGGCGACGGCGCCGCGGACGCAGGCTGAGCCATCCACCACCGCGTTCCAGCGCATTCTTGACCGGGCCACCGACTTGGGCGTGAGCGATCTTGCTGAACAACACGACCACTATCTCTACGGCACCGAGAAGCAATGAAGCCTCCGATCTTCATTGACACCGGTTACATCCTGGCATTGATCAACACCGCCGATGAGCACCACGGCCGCGCAGCTGCGGCTGCGCGCCAGATCAAGCCGCCATTCCTCACCACTGAGGCTGTGCTGACGGAGATCGGCAATGCCCTGAGCCGCGCTCGCTGGCGCGCCTTAGGTTACGCGACGATCCAGGATTTGCGCGCCGATCCCCACATTGAAGTCGTGCCTGTGGATGCCGCCCTATTCGAACGTGCCCTTACGTTGTACGGCGATCGCATGGACAAGGAATGGGGTTTGACCGACTGCCTATCCTTCGTCGTGATGCAGGAGCGAAACATGATGCAAGTGTTGACGACCGACCGGCACTTCGGTCAGGCCGGGTTCGCGAACCTGTTGTCGGATCTCCCGGCTTACTCCTGATGGTCCTTCGATAGACGAATGAGTGATTGATCCAACCCGCCGAGGTGAACGATGGGCTCAACATCATCCCCACGCTGATGCCCGACATGCCGCACAATTGGTATGTGTGCGCAGAGAAGCAACCAGTTGCGTAACAAACGCCCCCGCGCCGTGTATACACCGATAGGACAATCAGGACTTAATGAAACCATGAACCGAACACGCGTGCTCTTTTTGGCTATTGTGGGCTTTGCTTTCCTGATCGTGCTCGTCGCGGCGATCAGCCGCAACGGCGGGGGCAACGGCGGGGGTAACGGGCCGGGGACTGCGACGGCCACCACCGCGCCGTTGCCCAGGGGCACGGTCCGCGTCACCCTGGCGTCGTCCAACACCAAGAAGGTCTGGCTCGACCAGGTGGTCAAGGGGTTCAACGCCGCGCGGCAGAAGACGGCCGCCGGCAATGCGATCGTGGTGGAGGTCAGCCACGTGACCTCCGGCGCCTCGCTGAACGCGATCCTGGCCGGCACGCTGCAGCCGGTGGCCTGGAGTCCCGGCGACCCATCCTGGGTGGAGCAGGCCAACACGGCGTGGGCGCGCGAGCATGGCAATCGCCCCCTCGCCAGCGACACATGCCCGGCCACCATCTTTGCGCCGCTTGGCTTTGCCATGTGGCGGCCGATGGCCGAGGCGCTCGGTTGGCCGGACAAGCCGATCGGCTGGGATACGATGGTCGCGCTGGCCGCCGATCCTGACGGTTGGGCCAGCCGCGGCCGTCCTGAGTGGGGCCGCTTTACCTTTGGTCATACTCACCCCGCCTATGCCAATTCTGGTCTGCTCTCCATGACCACCTTCGTGTACGGTATTGCCGGCAAGCAGGACACCCTGACCGTAGCCGATGTCTATGCGCCGCAGGTCAAGGAGGCCATGCAGTTGCTGGAACAGAACACGGCCAAGTACGGCCGTGAGGCGCCGGCTATCCT
Organism: Candidatus Amarolinea dominans; assembly: GCA_016719785.1. NCBI lineage: Bacteria > Bacillati > Chloroflexota > Caldilineae > Caldilineales > Candidatus Amarolineaceae > Candidatus Amarolinea > Candidatus Amarolinea dominans. Next base: position 50,440 of record JADJYJ010000004.1, on the reverse strand, counting down.
CGATTTGATGGCACGCCAGGGCACCAGCTACCTGCACGCGGCGGCCGTGCCGGAGGCGGAGGCGGTGCGCTTCAATGTGGAGCGCGGCGCCGAGTTGAGCTTTCCACTGGCTTTCATCTTCCCGGCCGCGGGCACCATCTGGGCCGACCATCCCTACTGTGTTCTGGACAACGCGCCCTGGGTCACGCCTGAGCAGGCCGAAGCGGCGGGCATCTTCCGCAGCTATTTACTTGCGCGCGAGCAGCAGGAGATGGCGATTGACAGTTACCTGCGGCCGCTGGATCGCTCCATTCCTCTCCACGCGCCGCTCGATCTGGCGCACGGCACGGACCCCCGCGTCAGCCCGGCCACGATTCCCGCGCTGCCCAGCCCCAACGCCGACATCAGCGCGGCCGTGATTGACCTGTTCAAGATCACCAAGCGCAAGGCCACGATTTATGTGGCGATTGATGTTTCCGGCAGCATGTCCGGCGCCAAGATCCAGTCTGCTCGCACGGCAACGGCCGAATTCCTGCGCCGGCTTGATCCAGAGGATCGGGTGGGCGCCTTGATCTTTGGCGACCGCGTGACTGAACTGCAAGACCCGCAGCGCACGGGCGATGTGGGCGAAGGCCTGTCGCAGCGCGTGCTGAGCCTGACCAGCGGCGGCAGCACGGCGTTGTACGAAGCGGTCTGCCAGGCCAGCAGGGCGTTGGAGGATCAGCGCCGCGCGGATCGCGCCGCGGGCGATGCGCGCTTGTACGGCGTGATCCTGCTGTCCGATGGCAGGGACACCGCCGGCAAAGTGACGGAGAATCAGATGTTTGCAACCTGCCTGCCGGCCAACGCGGAGACGGACGGCATCAAGCTGTTTTCTATCGCGTTTGGGAGCGATGCGGACAAGGAGGTGCTGGGTCGCATGGCCAGCGTGACCGGTGGGCGGCTCTACACGGCCGATCCCGCCTCCATCAGCGATGTTTATCTCTCCATTTCCGCGGAACAGTAGGCGGTATTAGCGTATTGGCGGCTTTATTGCGCGCCCAGCCCCTGCCTGTGCTACAATAGCGTCCAGCATGACGATCGGGGTGGCATGATGACTGATCTTGTGGTTGTTTTCGTGACCGGGTTGACCACCGGCGGCCTGAGCTGTCTGGCGGTGCAAGGCGGCCTGCTCGCCAGTTCGATTGCGCGCCAGGTGGAGGAGGATGTGCAGGCTACGCTGGTCGCCAAACCAGCGGCGCTGCCCAAAGGCAAGAAACGGCGCCAGGCGCTGGCTCAAGCGACGCCAATCGCGCCGGCGCGACCCAAGCACGTGGCGCGACCGATTGCCCTCTTCCTGCGCGCCAAACTGGTGGCTTACACGCTGCTCGGTGCGCTCCTGGGCTGGCTGGGATCGGTTCTGCAATTGACGCCCACCGTGCGCGGCATTCTGCAGATCGCGATTGGCATTTACATGGTGGGCAACGCCCTGCGCATGTTCGAGGTGCATCCGATTTTCCGCTACTTCGTCTTCGAGCCGCCGCGCAGCCTGACCCGTTTCATCCGCCGCACCGCCAAGAACAGCAGCAGCGAGGTGATCACCCCGCTCTTTCTGGGGCTGCTCACGGTGCTGATTCCCTGCGGTGTGACCCAGGCGATGATGGCGCTGGCGGTTGGCAGCGGCAATCCGTTGGCCGGCGCGGCGATCATGGCCGCGTTCACCCTGGGCACCAGCCCAACCTTCTTCACGTTGGCCTACCTGGCAACGCGCCTGGGCGGCGCGCTGGAGGCGCGTGTTCTCAAGGTCGCGGCCATCGCCGTCCTGGTGCTTGGGTTGATTTCGGTCAACACCGGCCTCAATCTGCTCGGTTCGCCGCTCTCGTTGAACAATGTCGCCCGCGCCCTGCTCCCCGCTGCGGCCGTACCCGCAACCACCGGCTCCGTCACCGATCTGAGCGCCATCGAATGCGATCCGAAGCTGACCTCGTGCGCGGCGAATGGGGGAGCCAGCACTGAGTCGGGACAGGCCGACACCGAGAATACCATCACCGTGCGTGCGCTCAACGATGGTTATTTCCCGGCTTCGACGCGGGCTAAGGCGGGGCAGCCGGTGCGGCTCGATCTGGTGACCGACAAGACCTATAGCTGTGCGCAGGCGTTTGTGATTCCCGCCCTGCGCATCGAACGCCTGTTGCCCCCTTCAGGTGTGACCAGTATTGATCTGCCGCCGCAGAAGGCCGGCAGCGTCCTGCGTTTCACCTGTTCGATGGGCATGTACGGCGGGCAAATCCGCTTCGAATAGATTGCTCTGGTGAGCGGAGGGGATTGACGAGATGGTGAAGAAGGTTTTTCGGGTGCCGAATATGCGCTGCAGCGGCTGTGCTATGGCGCTGGAGGGGCTTGAGGATGAGCTGGACGGCGTGAAGGCCGTCAATGCCAGCTACCACAAGCAGACGATGGAAGTGGAGTACGACGAACGCCGGCTGACGGAGGCCAGGATCATCGCCGCGGCCAAACAGCTCGGCTATGATGCCCTTCCGGCGTGAGTCTCCTTGCCTGGGGGCGCAATCGCGGATGTAAATGCGGGTGGCCTCACCTCAACCCCCGACCCCTTCTCCTCTCCGCGCGGCGGAGAGGAGAAGGGGGGAAGAGAGCGTTGTCACGCCGGAGGCGTGACTTACGGGCGGATGGCGCTGGGTGCAGGGGGGCGTGATCTGGGGTAGAGGGGCGTTGTCACGCCGGAGGCGTGACCTACGGGGGTAGACACGGCGAGGGGCCGGTCATCATGGGATGACCGGCCCCTCTGTTTTCAGGCGGTTCGAGTCTGTAACCGCCGGGTGCTCGGTTACAGACCTGTCTTGGATGTCAGTACGAGACCCGCAGGGCAGCCCAATCGAGCGAGAAGTCGCGCACGGTGGAGGCGGCGACCGAGATGATGCGCACGCGCAGGTTGGTATCGTTCAGTTGCGTCGTGGTCCAGGTGTGCCCCCAGGTGTCGGTGGCGCCGCCGAGCACGTAGCTGGCCTCAGCCGTGGTCAGCGTGGCGGTTGACTTGGCCGTGCTCCAACTGACGCCGCCGTCCCATGACAGTTGTACGCAGAACTTGGGCGAGCCGGAGGTGCTGTCCACCTTGGCATCCAGCCGTACTTCGATGCCCTTGACCGTCGCGCCGCCGGGGAGACTGACGCCGTAGGTGTAGAAGCGCTGGCGGTCCTTCTTGGCGTTGCCGCAGGAGGTCGCCGTGCCGGCGCCGCTGTTGTTATCTACGGCAAAGAGACCGTCATCGGCATACGCGTTGGTGGGGCTGACCTCGAAGCCGTTGTTGTCACCGCCGGTCTCAGCCGCGTTGGAGGCCGGGCTGAGGAAGCCGGTGCTGCCCGGAGGCGTGGTGGGGGTGGCGGTCGGCGGTGCTGTCGTTGGTGTCCAGGTGGCAGTCGGCGGCGCTGCCGTTGGCGTGGCCGTGGCCGGCGCGGGCGTTGGTGTGGCAGTGGGCGGCGCCGATGTGGGCGTGGCGGTGGGCGTCTGGCTCATGGGCACGCAGATCTGCAGGCTCCAGCCGCTCAGGCTGCCGCCGTCCAGGTTGGCGTTGTCGTGAATGATGAGGGTCCAGGCGCCGTTGGCGTTTTGCCCGTCGAACGCGGAGAGGGCGTTGCTCGGACGATAGGTGCCACCACCGATCGGCGGACAGGGCCAACTGCCGGCGGCGGCTTCGTCATCCAGGTTGAGGTTGAAGTTGTCCTCAGAACTGCACGAGCGCGCCATGATCTGCACCAGGGTGCCGAGTGGGCTTTGCAGGTTGAAGTCCAGGTCGTTGATCCAGGTGTGCGTGCCGTTGAGGCCCAGCACGTTGATGTCACTGATGGCGCCGCTGCCGCTGACGGCCAGCACTGAGCTGACCGTGGGCGTGCCGCTGGCGGAGATCGTCTTGGGCACGTCGCTGCTGGCAAACGTGGTGCAGGTGGTGGGCAGCGGGGTCGGCGTCACCGTCGCGGTCGGCGTGGCTGTCGAGGTTGGCCCGGGGGTGGGCGTCGGCCCGGATGTACACTCGGCCATCTTGAAGCTGCCGATGCGGGTCTTCCATGATGAGCCGGAGGTCGAGAAGTATTCGGTGGTGAACCAGAAGGTGCAGTCGTCGGTGGGGTCAACCGTCATATCGGCGTAGTCGCCCCAGCGGTTGTGCGTGGCGGTCTGCGAACCGGTGCCGGCCAGCAGGGTGGCTTCCGTTTGCAGGGTGCCCAACGTGTCGGTGCCCAGGCGCGTGGCGTAGCGGATGGCCGGGTACATGCTGCTGCTGGAAACGCTGTAGCCCAGGGCGATGTTGCCGTTGCGATCCATGGCGATGCTGCCGACCCAGCGATGTTCGGCGCCGGGCGCCTGCGTGCCTTCCTGGTACAGTGACCAGGCGCCGCCAGAGCGGCGCAGTTCGAACCAGCGGATGCCGGCGCGATCCGAACCGACATCCACGGTGAAGTTGCCTGCCAACGCTTCATAGCTGCCGAAGTTGCGGTAGGCCAGGCGGAACATGGGCCATTCGGACAGCGGGTCGAGCTTGGCGGTGGTGCCCTGCTGCGGGATGCAGTTCATGACGAAGAAGCCGCAGACGGTATAGGTGTAGCTGGAGACGGGGATGGTGGACACCAGGGTGAAGGTGGAATTGGCCGGCGTGGTGAAATCGGGCACCAACTGGAACACTTCCAGCCGGTCCACGCCGCCACCATGCCCGCTGTAACTGTTATCCTTGAAGGTGTAGAAGGTGCCAGCCGCGTTCGCGGGCGGCGCCGTGGGGCCATCCACATCGGCTGGCATCAGGAAATTGGTCTGGCCGGTAAACTTGACATAAGTGGCGGACAGACCTTGCAACATGCGCGTGCGGTTGAACGCATACGCGCCGTAGGTGGACTCGTTCGATGACATGTAGTAGGCGTCAGGCCAGGCGCCGAACTTGAAGTAGTCAGGTAGCTCGGTCACCGAGAAGTCGTAGGTGTAGTAGGCGCCCTGGGGATTGGCCGTTTGCGAGATGGCGACGCAGATGTAGTAGGGGCTGGCCGAGACGAACTGACTCAGCAGCCAGCGGTCGGCCATCTGATCGTAAACCACAACCGGGTCGCCGTCATTGCGGGTGCCGCAGCGGGTGCCCGCGCCGCCCCACAGTTGGTTGATGGCGGTTGGGCCGGCCAGCAGGGCGCCGCTCTTGTTGAAGATGGAAAACGTGCTGTTGACCATCTGCACGTAGTGGTTGGGGCCGACATCGCCGTTGGTGTCTGGCGGGGAGCCGGAGCCACCCGTGGCATAGCTGATGCCGTCGAAGCTGAGGATTAGGCCGGGGGTGTTTGCGCCGTTGTTGTTGGAGCGATCGAGCAAGGGGTCTGGCCCGCCGTTGGGCAGATCAACCGGCCCTTGCAGGAAGGTGGACTTGTTCTGGCGTGGGTTGATCTCACGATCGAGCTTCAACGGCGCTGGCTCCACGGTTGGCAGCTCGCTGACAGGGCGGCTGAGACCCGGCTTGACCTCTTCGCTGACGTAGAGAGTGACTCCGCCTTCTTGCGGACGGAGCGTGGTGGATGTGGCGACGCGAGCCAGCCGGGTAGAAAACAGCAGTACCACGGCGAGCAGCAAGACACTGAACGTACCGAGCAACTTGAGATAGCGATGCATGATAGGCTAATCCTCCTTCGAATTGCCTGAACTGAACTGTCTTTACGCAAAGGCGCAGAGGCGAAAGACATTTTCATTCACGGTTGCGCGCTGGGCGCATGGGAAAGTGACTTGGAAATGCGCCGAACGAGTTCGGCGCGACGAAGTTCGTTGTGACTCTGATTTTACTTCGGTTTTTCGGGTACGGCAAGTTGGAAATAGGACAATGTTTGTGAAACTGCTGCGTTGGTTGCCTCCTCAACCGTGGCCTGGCCATAGAAGGCCCGTTCGATTTCGCGATTGACCGTCTCTTCGATGCCCACCCAATTGGGCAGCAGCGGCAGGCGGCGGATGGTGGGGATGACACTGAGAAAGACGCGGCTGCTGGCCGGTGCTTGCGCGGGATCGAGGAAAGCGGCCGATTCAGCCACCTGGCGCAGCGAGGGCACGGTGCGACCGGTTTCGGCAATGATCTTCTGGCCGTCCACCGAGTTGGCAAATTCGATGAACTGCCAGGCGGCGTCCTTGTCGGGTGCTGCGGCTGCCAGGCAATAGGCGTCGGCGTGGAGGATGGTGGCCGCCTGCTGCCCCTGCGGCATCGGCGCCACATCCCACGTGAAGGTCTTGATGGCGCGGTAGGTGGGCACGCCGCGGCGGCTGTTGAAGAACATGGCCAGGCGTCCATTGAGGAACCGATTTTCGCTGCTTTCGCCCTGTTCGGCCACGGCGTCGGGCACGACTCCCTCTTTTACCTGCAAATTGACGAACCACTGGAACGCGGCCTGCGCCTCCGGCGTGTCCAGCGTGATGCGGGTGGGATGGTTGACGTCATCCACGATGTCGCCGCCGTTGGCCCAGATGAACGGCGCCAGGCGGATCAGGCTGGGCGCCATGCCCGCGCCGTACTGCTCAGGCCGACCGTCGCCGGTGTTGTCGCGGGTCAAGATCTTGGCCGCGGCCAGAAAGTCGTCCCAGGTCCAATCGGAGGCCGGGTAGGAAAGGCCGGCCGCGTCGAACAGATCACGGTTGTAGTAGACGACCAGGCTGGAGATGTTCTGCGGGATGCACCACAGTTGATTGTCAAGCCGGAAGCCCTCCAACGCCTGGGGATAGAAATCGGCTTCGTGAACGACGCTGCTGCGTGCCAGGTAGGGGCCGAGCGGCTGCAAGCCGCCCGGCGCGGTAAAGGCGGCAAAGCGACGAAAATTGAGCAGCATGATATCCGGCGGCGCACCCGCGGCAAAGCCGGCCGTCAACTGGCGGCGATAGTCACTCTCATTCGGTACATGGCGCAGCTCGACCCGAATGGAGGCGTAGCGTGCGTGGAAAGCATCTACGAGCTTTCGGTAGGCGGCAAGCTCGATCGGATCACCGAACACCATGAACGACACGGCGCCGCCGGGGGCTGGCGTGCTGGCGCAGCCGGGCAGGTTGAGCAGAACGAACAGGCTGAGAAGTAGCGCGAACACTCTTTGCATACAGGCACCTCGCTGAAAAGTGGGGGTGCGGTGGTCAACGCTCGACATCGAGCAGGGCGCTGCGCAGGAAGGAGCGTTGCAGCAGGGCAAAGATGATGACAACCGGCGCGATCTGCAGGACGGCGCCGGCCAGGAACCAGGGCCAATTGGTAGCATCCACCTGACGCAGGAGCTGCAGCGCCACAGGCAGGGTGTACCATTCGGGGTCGAAAATGTAAAGGACCGGGCTGACGAAATCGCTCCAGTACAGGGCGAAACTGAGCACGGTGACCGCGGCCACGGTGGGGCGCGCCAGCGGGAGTGCGATATGCCACCAGAGGGTCGGGCCATCTGCTCCGTCCAGGCGGGCAGCTTCGTACACCTCGGCGGGGGTGTGACGAAAGGCCCAGGTGAAGAGTAGGACGAACAACGGGCTGCTGGCGCCCAGGGCCGGCACGATCAAGGCCCACAACGAATCGAGCAGATGCAGCCAGCGCAGTAACTGGAAGCGGAACATCCAGCCGGACGCGGAGGGCACGATCAGCAGGCCGATGGTGATCATCAGCACGCGCCGGCGCCAGGCGCCCTCCAACTGCGCCAGGCCCAGGCCGGCCAGGGAGGCGGTGATGAGGGTGAGCGGCACCGCTACCGCGACCACGATGACGGAATTCAGCGCATAGCGGGCAAAGGACACCACGCGGAAGATGGCGGGGTAGTTGTCCCAGAAGGGGGCCGCGGGCCACCATTGCACCGTGTTGGGCGGGGGCAGACCCGGTTCGCGCAGCGATGCCACGATGACCCACCAGAGCGGGAGCAGGAAGAGCGCGCTCAGCAGTACGGCCAGCGCGTGGCGCAAGAAGCGGGCCAGGCGCTCAGACATCAACCCCTCCGGCGCGCGCCAGGCGCAGGATAGCCACGATGAGAAGCGCCATGAGCGCGTACATCATCACCAGGAGGGCAGAGGCCAGGCCGTAGTCAACGAAATCAAAGGACAATTCGTAGATCAGCAGGGGAAAGAACATGGTGGCGTAGTAAGGGCCGCCGTAGGTCAGGATGTAGGTGGGGGTAAAGGTGGCTTGCAGGCTGGCCAGGATGTCGCGGCAGGTCAGCAGCAGAATCCAGGGCAGCAACAGGGGGAGGGTGATGCGCCACAGGATTTGCCAGGCTGAGGCGCCGTCCATGCGCGCCGCTTCATAATAGACCTGCGGCGTGTTGTGTAACCCGGCCAGCAGGACCAGGAAGCCTTCACCCATCTGAAAAACGAGCATGATGATGATGGCCAGGCGCGCGGAGGTGGGGTCGGTCAACCAGGTGGGCAGCGGCAACCCCACCAGGGCCAGCAGATGGTTGAGCGGTCCATACAGCGGGTTGAAGATCCGCAGCCAGATCAAGGCGTAGGCTGCTTCGGGAATCAGGGTTGGCAGGTAGGCCACGGCGCGGTGGATGGCAAAGCGGCGGCCGGACGGCCGCAGGAGCAGCGCCAGCCCCAACGCGGCCATCAAACGTAGGGGCACCGCCAGGCCGATGAAGAGCAGTGTGTTGCGCAACGACAGGCCGACGAGCGGCGACGCCAGCAGTTTGCTGAAGTTTTGCAGGCCGATCCAGACCGGCGGCTGCAGGGCGTTGTAGCGCGTGAAGGCCAGAACGAGCGTAGCCAGCGCCGGCAGGACAACGAGCACCGCCATGCCGATGAGGAAGGGCGCCAGGAAGAGGCGCATTTGGGCCTGGAAGGAAGGTGGGCGCATGGATCGGCTCTACGCTTCGCCGAACGTCTGCCGGAAGACTTCCGGCGCGTCGCGCTGCACCACCGCGGGGGTGATGGCGTTGGTGCGGCAGATGTCGGCATACGTCTGCGCGCTGGCTCGCGGCTGGCGTGCCTGCGTGGCGGTGTCCAGCTCGATCAGGCCGAAGCGCAGATGCCAGCCCTCGGCCCATTCGAAGTTGTCTACCAGGGTCCAATGAAAGAAGCCTTCGACGGGCGCGCCGGCTTGGATGGCGCGCTGTACCGCGGCCAGGTGGGTGATGAGGAAGCGAGGGCGTTGGTCATCATCGGCATCAGGCAGGCCGCATTCGGTGATGTAGATCGGCTTGCCGCAGGGTGTTAGTTGCCGCAGTAGTTGCTCCAGGCTGTCGGGTACGCACTCGCTGTAGGGCGCGCCGCTGCTGGTGAGGTCGCTCATCTCGCCGGTTGGAGAGAAGGAGCGCCGGCCAAACAGATCGCCCGGCACGCGCAGGTCGAAATGCACCAGCTCACGCGTGTAGAAGTTGATGCCCAGGAAGTCGCTGGAGTCAACCAGCGCAACGACGGTTTCGCCCAGGCCCAGAGGCGGGCGCAGGACGCCGTCGCGGATGGCAGTCAACAGGCTTTGGTTGAACAGATAGTCCTGCATCCTGGCGACCCAACGGTCGAGGCGGGCCGTGGGTCTGGCCGGGACAAAGGGGCGCAGTTGCAGCGCCAGGCCCACCTGCGCCTGGCTGTCTTGACGATGGATGGCGTGATAGGCGGCCGCGTGCGCCAGCAACAGGTTGCGCGTTACCCGAAAGGGCGCCAGCGGGCTGCGTTGGCCTGGTGGAAATTCGCCCACCAGGTAGCCCAGGGTGGCGACCACATTGGGTTCGTTGATGGTACACCAGAGGTCAACCAGGTCACCCAGTTCACCGGCCACGCGCTCCACGAAGCGCTGGAAGAGCGCCACGCTGCGCGGGTTGAGCCAGGCGCCCTGCGCCTCGAACCAGAGCGGGTTGGTGAAATGGTGCAGGGTGACCATGGCGCTGAGGCCGCGGGCGCGCAGCGCAGTCAATATCTCGCGATAGCGGGCAAAGGCGGCCGGATCGAAGACGCCGGCGCTTGGCTCCAGACGACTCCATTCAACCGATAGGCGATGGGCGTTCTGGCCCAGGGCCTGGGCGCGATCGAGATCAGCCTCGGCGCCGCCTGGCGTCCACCAGTTGCAGGCCAGACCGGAGCGCTGATTTTGGTGGATGTGGCCGGGGATTTGCTCCCAGGCCCACCACTGGTTGTTGCGATTGTTGCCCTCCACCTGGTGGGCGGCGGTAGCCGTTCCCCAGAGGAAGCCAGCCGGAAAGTGCCGGGCCGTTACGTGGGTCATGCAGATTTTCCGTCTGGCTCCTTCTGTTTCGGCGCAGGGCTGCGCTAGTGTGCGGTTCTGGGCGTGGTCGGCAGGTACAGATGGCGTGAGAGGTCGCTGCCGAAATCGAAGCTCACATCATCCACAACGAAGCTCGACGTGAGCCGTGCGTCGGTGTAGACGCGAAAGAGGACGCGCACCGTCTTGCCGCGAATGGCGTCCAGATCGGCTGAGTTGAGGATGTAGGTGTGGGGCTGATACTGATTGGTGGGGGGCACGGCATCAAGCGTGATTGCATCCACGTAATGGGAGCCGTTGACGGGGTTCACCAGTTGCAGCGTGAAGTAGTCCACGGTGTAGGCTGTCTCGGGGGTGAACGACCAATACCACAAATGGAGTTTGGCGAAGTTGATGTTCGCGGGCACATCAACGTTCTGAAACATCTCGTCATCGGCGTCGTTGTAGCCGCCGAGCCAGGCTGCGTAAACACCGCTGTATGGGGGGCGTGGCAGAGAACCCGTGGGGCGGATGATGACGGTGCCGGTTTCGGTCCAACCAACGTGATAAAGCTCGAAATCGCCATTGACCAGCAGTTCGTCATCGGGAATGGCGGCTTGAGAGTGAGACGTCATCATGAACAGGGCAGCAATGGCCAGGCACAGCGCCATCAGGCTTCGAATACCATGGGGAGAACGGCATAAACGCAACAAGTACATTGAACCTCCAAGAAGCAAGACACGAACCTGTGTTGAGGTGCGTCCGGAACCTGGAGTGAAGTGTACACAAAGATCGAACAAATAGCAAAACTGTGCCTGCAAGTCCGTAGTTGCCAAAGCTGCCGGGCTGTGATACATTCAGCCCGCGTTTCCGAATCCTTGCTATCAGGGTGAGTAAGCAGCCATGCGCGTCATTACCGGATCGGCCAAAGGCCGAACCCTGTTCCCTGTCCCCGGCGATTCGACGCGGCCCGTGACCGATCGCGTGAAAGAGGCGCTTTTTTCGATCCTTGAATCCCAGGGCGCGGTGGAGGATGCCCGTTTCCTGGACCTGTTCGGCGGCACCGGCGCCGTCGGTATCGAAGCCCTCAGTCGCGGCGCGGCCGAGGCTGTCTTTTGCGAGAAGGATCGCCGGGCGCTCGCCACGATACAGAGAAACTTGCTGCACACCGGGCTGGCCGCCCAGGCACGCGTGGTGGCCGGTGATGCCTTCGCCTTTCTGCAACGTGCGGATGCCGCGGCGTTCGATCTGATCTACATCGCCCCGCCGCAATACCGCCAGTTGTGGGAAAAGGCGCTGCTGCTGGTAGATGCATGCCCGCAGTTGCTGACCGCTGCTGGGCAGGTTGTTGTCCAGATTCACCCGAAGGAAGATCGCCCCCTGACATTGGCCTCCCTGCGCCGTTTCGATGAACGCACGTACGGCAGCACCCTGCTTGTGTTCTACGGCCATGCTCCACAAGAATAAGGGAATGAGGAAGGATGCCTTTGCTGAATCGAATCAAGAAAGTCCTGCTGGCGGTGGCCGGCGTAGCCGTTTTCATCCTCGCGCTGGAACTCCTCAAGACCGGGGCGCGTGAACTGCAGCCGCTGTTCAAGACGCTGTCCGTTGACTCCATGACCAACACCCTGGGCATGGGATGGCTCATGGCCTACATGGTCCTCAGCGGATCGCCCGTGGCTGCGGTCTCCCTCACCCTGTTCAGCAGTAATTTGATTTCGGATGTGCAGGCCTTTGCCATGATCACCGGCTCGCGACTGGGCGCCTCGTTCATCGTCTTACTGGTCGGCTTTGTGTCGTACCTACGCGGACGCCAACGCGTGGCCAGTATCTCGATCGGGGTTTTGGCCCTGCTCACCACAGCCACCATCTACTTGCCCGCGATGGCCCTGGGCTACCTGATCTTGGTCAACGGCTGGTTCGACGATGTACGCTTTGGAGCGCCCACGGCGTTGGCTTCGGCCATTGACGTGGTGTATGACCCCATCGTGCATCTGCTGGTGTCGCTGCTCCCTGGCTGGCTTCTCTTCTTTGCGGGTTTGGGCATCCTGCTGCTCGCCTTCAATATCTTCGACCGTGCGCTGCCCGAAATATCACCGGAGAGCAGTGGTTTCCAGCGTGTGTCGGACCTGGTCTATCGGCCCTGGGTCATGTTCATCATTGGCATGGCGGTGACAGCGGTCACGCTCTCCGTCTCTGTCTCTTTGACGATCCTGGTGCCCCTGTCGGCGCGGGGTTATGTGCGCCGTGAAAATCTGATACCCTACATGATGGGCGCCAACATCACCACCTTCATTGACACCCTGTTGGCTGCGCTCCTTCTCAACACACCACGCGCCTTTACGATTGTGTTCACTGAAATGACGAGTGTGGCCCTGTTGTCGCTGCTGGCCCTGTTCATCAACTACAACGGTTATCGGCGTAGCATTGAGTGGTGCCTGGAGTGGATTATGCGTGATAATCGGCGCCTGATGGTTTTTTTGGCCATTATTTTTATTGTCCCCGTGTTTCTATTGTTGATCTGAGAGTCTGTGAAAATATCCTGGCGGCAGTTCGGAGGTGGCATCATGACCACAACCTGTAGTGGCTTGGTGTTCGAAAACTACTACATGCTGTATGCCATCGCAGGGGTGTTACGCACCCCGGAGATATTTTCACAGACTCTGAGCAAGCCCTCCTCATGATGGAGTCAAGCAGTCTATGATGCGAATTTTGTTGTATGTGGATGGTTCACACAATAGTCAATGGGCGCTGCAGGTGGCGCTGGTGGTCAGCAGGCACTTCGAGACGGAGTTGACACTCCTGGTGGCCGAGGGCGGCAAGGGCGCCGATCACGAGTGGCTGACGCGTGCGCGTGAACAACTGTTGACGGCCACGGTGGGCACCTTGCGCGATGTAACGCAGCCCGGGTCGGCCGAAGAGGCCATTCTGGCTGAATCAGCTGCCCAAACGTACGACCTGATCCTACTGGCGCCGGCCGGACGCCGCGGCCTGAGTCGTCTGCTGCACGGCTCGCGTGTGGCCCAGGTGGTGCGTCAGAGCAATACTTCGGTGTTGGTGGCGCGCGCACCGTTGACCGACATTCGTCGCATGATGGTCAGCGTGGGCGGCACGCGCCAGAGCCTGGAGATGGTCGAGGTGGCCGCGCATTGGGCGCAGGCGCTAGGCGCCAGGGCCACGATCCTGCACGTGGTCTCGCAATTGCCGCTGTTTTTCCAGGGGCTGACGGCCGGGGAAGGGCATCACACCACTGATGAGCTGTTGGCCATCGAACCGGAGTCCCGCGAAGTTCTGCAGGAAGCGGTGAGCATTCTACAGCAGGCCGATGCCTTCGATCGTCTACTGTTGCGCGAGGGCTTGCTCGAGGAACGTGTGCTGGCTGCGCTGGAGACAGAGAGCATTGACCTCCTGGTGCTCGGAGCCAATGCGGCGTCCGGTGTCAATCGTCTCTTGCTCGATGATCTGTGCGATCGCCTGGTGCAGAAAAGCCCGATTACGACGCTGGTAGTGCGTTAGCGGCCGTTGATAGCCACACCCCGCGCGGCGCCGGTCAGCGATTTGTGCGCGTTGGGAAAATTCGGGCATTTGCGCTATAATCGGGATAATTTGCAGCATGTCACGACGTCGCCCCGTTGTCAACCATTATCTGTGTTGGAGGATCCATGCGTTCCAGAACGATGCGAGCGGCAGTTGGGTTGTGGTTTCTCATCCTGTGGGTAACGGCCGCACCCTCGTTGGCCCAAGAGAGTAAACAACTCTACTGGCAGCGATGGGATGCCGATATCACCATTGATGCGGATGGTTCGTTCAAGGTGATCGAAACCCAGGAGATTGTGTTCACGTCCGGCTCCTTCCGCTTTGGCACCCGTAATATCAAGACAGATCGTCTGCGTGATATCACCGGGGTGCAGGTGACGGCCGACGGCCAGGCGCTGCGCCGCGCGTCGAGCGGTGAAACGGCGGGCACCTTCGTTGTCACCTCCGATGGCAGCGGAGATTTTATTGTCAAGTGGTTTTTTCCCAGGTCAGTCTCTGACAGCCGTCACGTCTATGTGCTCAGCTACACGGTGGATGGCGCGCTGCGCTACTATGATGGCGGCGATCAGTTTTGGTGGAGCGTGGTGGGGCCTGAGCGCAGCTTCCCGGTGCGCTCGTCCACGGTGACGGTGCGCGTACCCGCGCCGGCGACGGTGTCCAACTTCGATAACTACGGCGTGCGCGCCACCGCCACTCAGCTCGATGCCCAGACGATGGAATTTACCTCCAGCGAGGCCATCAACCCGGGCGAGCAGATCGAGGTGCGCGTGCAGTTCACTCACGGTGTGGTGGCCGGCAGCCCCTCAAGCTGGCAGGCAGAGGCCGATGCAGACGCGGCGGCCACTGAGCAGCGCGCCGCGTATGATCGCCAGACGCGACCGCTCATCAATACCGGGGTGTTCGCCTTGGGGCTGCTGCTGCTCATCGGCGGGCCGCTGCTGGTCTACCTGCTCTGGTATCAGAAGGGACGCGACCTGCCGGTGATGTTGCCAACCGACTATCTGGCCGAGCCGCCCGACCCCGCGTTGCCACCGGGCATCGCCGGCACGCTGGTGGATGAAACGGCTGATCTGCAGGACATCATGGCGACCCTGATTGATCTGGCCCGGCGCAAGGTGATTACCATTCGCGAGGAGAAAGGCAAGGATTTTACCTACAGGCTGGTGGGTAAGACCGCGGGCCTGCGATCCTTCGAACAGACATTGGTGGATCGCATGTTCAAGGGCGACACGACGGAGCGCCAACTGTCGGAGTTGAAGAATAAGTTCTACACGACGATTCCCAAGATCAAGAGCCAACTGTACGACGAGGTGGTGGCTGAAGGATTCTTCATGCGCAGCCCCGAACGCACGCGCAACGCCTATGGCGCCAGCGGTGTCGCCGTATTGGCTGTGACCGGCATCCTGGGCTGCTTTGTCCTTCCCTTCGCGACGGTGTACACCGACACCGCGTGGTTGCCTGTCGTGGGCATGGGACTTACGGCGCTGATATTCATGTCCATTGCGCGCTTCATGCCGCGCAAGACTGACAAGGGCGCCGATGCCGCAGCGCGCTGGCGGGCCTTCAAGCGCTATTTGCAGGAGATCGAGAAGTACACGAACCTGGAAGAGAGCAAGGCGATCTTCGAGACCTACCTGCCTTATGCGGTGGCGTTTGGTCTTGACCGCACCTGGATCAACAAGTTCGCCCAGGTGGACGCACCGGTGCCCACCTGGTGGACGCCGTACTCAGGTTACGGTCATTCGCGCGGACATTACCCCGCGACGGTGGGCGGCGGTGATGTCGGCCTGCCGGGCGCAGGGAAGATCAGTAGCGCGGAACGTTCGGCGCCGACGTTGAGCGATATGTCACGCGACATGGGCAGTGGGTTGAGCGGTATGAGCGCCGGCCTGGGCACCATGCTGTCATCCTCCGCATCCGCGCTGACCAGTCGGCCGGCGCCGCAGCCTTCCTCCGGATCCAGCAGTTCGGGCTGGTCGGGCGGCGGCGGTGGTGGGAGCGGCGGTGGTGGCGGTGGTGGTGGCGGCGGCGGTGGCGGCGGTGGGTTCGGTTGATCTGGCGCAATCGCTAACTTCCCCTGGTTTTGATACACACAAGGAGGCATACATGATCGGTTCTGGCCGCGTGGTGGGCTTGATTCTCATCGTGATCGGAATCCTGACCTGCCTGATCGGCAGCGCGCTTGCGATCACGTCGGTGCAGGCCGCGGGTGAGCAGGGCAATACGGGCGGCATGGTGCTGGGCATCGCCTTCAGCGCACTGCCTGCTCTGCTCTTCGTTGGCGTCGGCGGCTATCTGTTCACGCGCGGGCGTGCTGAAGCCGCACAGATGGCCGAAGTGACTAAGCAGAAGAAAATCCTCAATATCATCATGACACGGGGTAAGGCGAGTATCTCTGATATCGTCCTGGAGATGGGCACTGACGCCGAGCAGGTCAAGGCGTGGATCTATGACCTGGTGGGCAAAGGCCTGTTCAGCGGCTATGTCAATTGGAAGGATGGTATTCTTTATTCCCGGCAGGCGTCACAGATGCGAGAGGGCGGTAAATGCCCCAACTGTGGCGGCCAACTGGAACTCACTGGCAAGGGCGTGATCAGTTGCCCGTTCTGTGGCAGCGAGATTTTCCTTGCGCAGTAGCTCCGTCGCCGCCGGTCAGGCGACCGGCCGGCGCAGGATCAGTGCAGAGGGGCGAATGATGTATTCTGGCAGAGAAAGGAACAAACTATGGATTTGATCGAGAAGGCAAAAGCTGCCCGGGGCGCCCTGGAGCGCACCTTCGCCGGTTTGCCCGGCGTTAAAGGGTACAAGGAAAAAGAGTTGCGCCGCGAGGCGGACAAGACGGTGCGCGAGCTGTTGGCGCGCGACTTGGACGAGCAACGCCAACGCCTGCAGGGCCTGCAGGTTGACCTGCTCGGCGCGGGCGGCTTGCAGTGGGTAGATGATGTGGAGCGCGCGGTCACGAAGCTGCAGACCCTGGGGGATCGGATCAAGACCGCCAGCTATGGCTATGCGCCGCTCTTCGATGATGTCAAGGTCAAGGAGGCGCAGCTCGATGCCCTGGCGCAGTTCGACGAGCAGATGGTGGAGCGCGTGGGCGCCCTGCAAGCCGAAGTGGACAAGTTGGCCGCGGCCGTCAGCGCGCGCGAGGGCATTGGCGACGCTGCCAATGCGTTGGCCGATCATGTGGCGATGCTCAACACCGTGTGGGGCCATCGCCAGGATGCAATTCTGAATAGCTAAGGAACGAGAATTTTTTAATTGTCTGGTTTAGCGGCCCACGGGGTGGCTATGTTCGGACACTTATTTAATTCTCGTTCCTGACAAGCAGAGTTGCCAACTCTACGCAGGAGGAGAAAATGGCACGAATTATTGATGTGATTGAAGCCCCCGACCAGGGGCCGGCCGACATGGTGGTGCGCATACCGCAGTCCGGTTCTGGCGATTTCCAGATCGGCTCGCAGGTCATTGTGCGCGAAAGCCAGACGGCTGTCTTTTTCCGTGACGGTAAGGCCCTGGACTCGTTCGGCGCGGGCCGCCATACGATTACCACGGCCAATATCCCACTCATCACCAACCTGCTGGAGCGCATTTTCTCCAGCGGCAAGAACATTTTTACGGCTGAGGTCTATTTCGTCAACCGGCGCGAGTTTCTGGAGCAGAAATGGGGCACGCCGGAACCGATCACCCTGCGCGACAAGGACCTCGGCATGGTGCGCTTGCGGGCTTTTGGCAACTACTCGATGCAGGTGAGCGACCCGCAGTTGTTCGTCACCAAGATCGTGGGAACGCAGGGGCTCTATCAGACGGCGCAGATTGACGCGTATCTGCGCGGGGTCATCATCAGCCGCATGACCGATGTGCTGGCCTCTTCCGGCGCCAGTTTCCTGGACATGCCGGCCCTGTTCGATGAACTGAGCGCGGGAATCAAGGCCAGGTTGGCCGACGATTTTGCCGCCCTGGGCATCGCGCTCAAGCAGATGTTCATCCAGTCGGTCAGCCCGACCGAAGAAACGCAGAAGGCCATTGACGAGCGCGCCTCGATGGGCGCCATCGGCAACATGCAGGCCTACATGCAGTACAAGGCGGCGCGGGCCTTGGGCGATGCCGCGCAGGCAGGCGACGGCGGCGCGGGCAGCCTGACCGGCGCCGGGCTGGGCTTGGGCGCGGGCATGGGTCTGGGCGGCGTCATGGCGCAAGCGATGACCCAGGCCATGGCCGCGGGGCAGCAGCAGCCGGGCGCGGCCCCGGCCGCGGCCGCCGCGGCGCCCGATGTGATGACCACGGCCGAGGCCGCGGCGTATCTCAAGGTGTCCGAAGCCGATGTCCTGGCTCTGATCGCAGAGGGCGATCTCAAGGCGCGCAAGATCGGCGCTCAGTATCGCGTCGGCCGGGCGGCGCTGGACGAGTTCTTGAAGGGCTAGTTACCCCTCCCCTGGTAGATGCAATCCAGACACGGAGACTGCCATCGGTGCTGCGGTCTCCGTGTCTTTGATTATGGCGGGCTGATGTCCATGCCCCTGATGAAAAGATGAAAAAAAGATGAGAAACGGAGGAGAACATTCTATGTTGCGGCGATTTGTCATGATCACCCTGTGCGCAGCGGCGCTGGCGTTGATGTTGGCGGCGTGTGTAGCCACACCCACGCCGGTGACGGTTATCGAAAAAGAGACGGTCGTGGTCAAAGAGACCGTCGAAGTGGTCAAAGAAGTGACCAAAGAGGTGACCAAAGAGGTTGTCGTCACGCCCACGCCGGTGGCGATGAGACCCCAGGTCTTGCGCTGGTCCATCGAGGGCATCAACGAACTGGTTTCGATTGATCCGCCCAAGGCCAGTGACTCCCAGGGTATCCTGGCGGTGAACATGCTCTTCGCCGGCCTTGTGCGCCTGGACGGGGAACTGCGCGTGACCCCGGACGGCGCGACCAGTTGGACGGTCTCGCCGGATGGCCTGACCTACACCTTCAAGCTGCGCCCCGGCCTGGCCTTCAGCGACGGCACACCAGCGACGGCCGACGACGTGGTCTTCTCGCTGACGCGGGCGCTCAATCCGGCGACCGGCGGCTGGACTGGCCCCTTCTATCTGAGTAACATCGTCGGCTCTGACGATGTTACGAGCGGCGCCAGTTCCACCCTGACTGGGGTCAAGGCGGTGGATGCCTCTACCGTCGAAATCAAGATCAAGCAGCCGTCTGCCTTTTTCCTCAAGCAGTTGACCTTTGCCGGCGGTTTCATTGTGCCCGAGGCGAAGGTGACGGCCAACCCGGCCAACTGGACCGATAGCCCGATCGGCACCGGGCCTTTCAAGCTGAAGGAATGGAAGCACAACCAGGCCCTGATCCTGGAGCCGAACCCCTACTACTGGAATGGCCCCATCCAGGTGACGGAACTGCAGATGCCCTTCTTCCAGGACAGCGAGACCGCGTTCCAACTGTACCGCACCGGCGGCCTGGACATCATGGGCAGCCAGCAGAACGGCGTGCCGGCGGCGCGCCTGGCCGAGGTGAGCGACCTGCCGGACTTCCGTGCGGCTTCCTCCTTTGCCGTCCGCTATATCGGTTTCAACAATATGCTGCCACCCTTCGACAATGTGAAGGTGCGCCAGGCCTTCGCCCGCGCCATTGACAAGCAGGCGCTGGCCACCAAGGTGCTGGGCGGCAGTGTGCGCCCCTCCGACCGCATCCTGCCCGGCGGCTTGCCCGGCTCCGAACTGCCCATCAAGGGGTTGACCTTCGACGCGGCCGCAGCCAAGCAACTGCTGGCGGACGCGGGGTTTGCCAACGGCAAGGGACTGCCGCCCATTGCCTTCAGCTACGGCGTCGAAGGCGACAATGAGCGGGTGGTGACTTTCTTGCAGGAGCAGTGGAAGCAAAACCTGGGCGTTCAGATCACCCTGGAACCGCTCGAACTGGCGACCTTCAGCGAGCGCCTGAACACCACCTACCAACACCCGGAGCAGGGCATTCAGATGTACTTTAGCATCTGGGGCGCCGACTACCCCGACCCGCAAAATTTCATCTCGCAGCAACTGCGTACCGATGTGGGCAACAACAACGGCCATTGGTCGAACGCAGCCTTTGACAAACTGGTGGATGAGGCCGATGTCATCGTCGGGAATGATAGCAAACGGATGACGCTCTATAACCAGGCTGAGCAGTTGGCCGTGGATGAAGTGGGCTGGCTGCCGCTCTTCAATCCGACGCTCAATGTCCTGATGCGACCCTATGTCTCTGGCTTTGTCTTTACCGGCCAGGGCATCACGGTGCCCGACTGGTCGGCTGTCCGCGGTAAGACGCAGTAGACCGGCCCCGCGGGAGCGCCGAACGGGGAGTTCCCCGACTCTCCGTTCGGCGTTCCCTGGGACCCCGAACGCCGGACTGTGAGCGCCGAACGAGTTCAGATGGTTCGTAGTGGCGACTTCAGTCGCTCCGTGATAGCAGAAACGGCTAAAGCCGTCACTACGAACTACGAACTGCCCGACAACTTGCGCCGCCACCCACCGGACCTGTTCGGTGGCACGAAACGAACCGCCCATTCTATAGCATTCATCTTATGGTATCCATCGTTCTGCGTCGTATCCTCAGTCTGATTTTTGTGGTGTTCAGCATTACCCTGCTGACATTCATCATCGGCTACCTGGCGCCAGGAGACCCCATCCTGGTGATGATGGGCTCGCGTCGTGACCCTGTGATCTATCAACGGCTGCTGCACCAGTATGGACTTGATCTGCCCTGGTGGCAGCAGTATCTGCGCTATGTCGGCGGGCTGCTGCAGGGCGACCTGGGCTTGTCCTACAAATACCAGGGACGCCCGGTGCTTGATCTGTTGCGTCACGGCCTGCCGATTTCGATGGCGCTGGGCGGCGTCGCGCTTCTGCTCAGCCTGGTTATCGGCATCCCGGCTGGGGTGCTGGCCGCGCTGCGGCAGAATTCCTGGCTCGACCGTGGCCTGCTGGCGTTCATGCTGGCCCTCTACGCCATTCCGAGCTTCGTGCTGATTCCCATCCTGCGCGTGGCCGATACCTGGCTCTACCGCAGCGGGCTGCCTTTTTTGCCGGTGGCCGGCTGGGGAACCCCGGCCCACTGGGTGATGCCGGTGATCGTGCTGGCCGCGGGCACCACAGGCTACCTGGCGCGTCTGACGCGCGCATCCATGTTGGAAGTGCTGCGCCAGGACTTCATGCGCACGGCCGCGGCCAAGGGCCTCTTCCCGCGTCAGATCACCTGGCGCCATGCTTTTCGCAACGCGCTGCTGCCGATTGTCACCGTGCTTGGCCCATCGCTCGCCTTCCTGGTCACCGGCGCGTTCGTGGTCGAAAACCTCTTCGCCGTGCCCGGCATCGGCTTCCTGGCGATCCAGGCGATCGGTCAGCGTGACTATCCGGTGTTGCAGGGAACGACGATCATCCTGGCCGCGGCCGTCGTGGTGATGAACCTGGCCACCGACCTGACCTACCTGTTTCTCGACCCACGGATTCGGATGACGTGAGCAACGCCATCACTGCAACTCTGACCGCGGGCGACCGCTCACGCACGCTGAGCGCACGCTTTGCCGCCAATCGCCTGGCGCTGTTCAGCCTGGCGGTGATCGTCCTGCTGCTGCTGCTGGCCGCGGTCGGCCCTGATCTGTGGCCGCTCAGCGCCACCGATCAGGACTATGACGCCATCAACGCCTGGCCGACGCCGGCGCACCCGCTGGGCGCCGACAACCTGGGGCGCGACACCCTGGCCCGCCTGCTGCGCGGCCTGCGCGTCTCCCTGCTGGTTGCCGTGTACGTAGAAACGCTCAACATCGTGCTCGGCGCCACCCTGGGCCTGTTGGCCGGCTATTTCGGCGGCTGGCTCGATCAACTGCTCAGCCGCCTGGCGGATATGCTCTTTGCCTTTCCCGGCCTGCTGCTGGCGATCCTGGTGGCCGGCGTGTTCGGCCCTGCCATCACGCAAACCTTTGGCGGGATTGGCCGTCTGCTCCTCGTGGCCGGCGCGCTGAGCCTGGTGAGCTGGCCGCTGATGGCGCGCACCGTGCGCAGCATCACCCTGGCGCTGCGCGAGCGCGAGTTCATCGAAGCCGCGCGCGCCGTCGGCGCCCGCGATCGGACTATCCTCTGGCGCCATCTGCTCCCCAACGTGATGGGCATGGTCATCGTCAGCGCCACCCTGGACGTGGCCGGCGTGGTGGTCAACGAAGCGGTATTGAGTCTGTTAGGCCTGGGCGTACAGCCGCCGGCGCCCAGCATCGGCGGCATGATCGTGCAGTCCATCCCGTACCTGGAGATGAACTGGCTGCAAGCCCTTTTCCCCAGCCTGGCCTTGATGGTCATGGTGCTCACCTTCTCCTTTGCTGGTGATGGGCTGCGCGACGCGTTCGATCCGAAATCGGAGTGAAGCGATTGAAATCGCACCTAATGGGCGTTCCGCCGCAAGGTCGGCCTGCGCCGACCCGGATTGCGTCCACGCAGGTGGACGCCCGGCGGAACGCTCTTTCGCCCCGAATTCATTCGGCGGCTCATGGTCGAAGGGAGAAGCGATGGACCTGTTGATCGAGGCCCGCGAACGGGCTGTTGAGGTGCTGCAGCGCTGTAGTTCCCCGATTGGCTTCAAAGCGTCTGGCTTGACGCGTGGCTATCCGCATGTTTGGGCGCGCGATAGCATCATCACCGCGCTGGGCGCGGCCTGGGCTGAGCCGACGCTTTTCCTGCCGCCCTTCCGCGCTTCGCTCGATACCCTGGGCGCCTTTCAATCACCGCTGGGCTTGATCCCCCTCAACGTGGACGTGGCCAGCCGCACCGTTTCCACCGAAAATGCCGGCGCGGTAGACGCCAACCTGTGGTTCATTCTGGGGCACTACTATCACTGGCTGCTGTCGCACGATGATGCCTATTTGCGCGACAACTTTGCCCGTCTGCAGCGCGCGTTGGTCTGGCTGCGTTATCAGGACATGAATGAATGCGGCCTGCTCGAAGTGCCCGAGGCCGGCGATTGGATGGATTTGCTCTCGGTCCGTTATAATGTCCTCTATGACAACGTCCTCTACTTCGCCAGCTTGCATGCCTTTGCGCAGATGGCCGCAGCCTGCGGCGCTGAGGCGGGCGGGGCGCGGGCGGGGGCGGATGGGGTGCAGGAACGGCTCAACCTGCTGCTCTGGGTCAATCGCTGCTGGGAGCCAGAGCTTTGGGCCGAACAGTTGGCCCGTCTCAAGGCCATGCGCCTGGAATGGTACATGCTCTATCACAACGTGGGCACCATCTCCAGCCGTCCGTTCTACCTGCCCTGGGTCGCCTTCCGCGAGTTTGGCGATTACTGCGACGTGCTGGGTAACACCCTGGCCATCCTGACCGGCGTGGCCGACAGCGGGCGCCGCGAGCTGATCTTGCGCCACCTCTACCAGGTGGGCGCGGGCAGGCCTTATCCGAGCAAGGCCATTCATCCCGTCATCTATCCGGGCCAGACGGAGTGGCGCGAATACTACCGCAGCCGCAACCTGAACCTGCCGCACCAGTATCACAACGGCGGTATCTGGCCCTTCATCGGCGGATTTCACGTGGCCGCGCTGGTGCGCCAGGGCTGGATGGATGATGCGGAGCATCTGTTGCGCGATCTGGCCGCGGCCAATCAGCGCGGCGCCTATGAGCCGTGGGAATTCAACGAATGGCTGCACGGCGAAACCGGCAACCCCATGGGCTATCCGCTCCAGGCCTGGTCGGCCGGCATGTATCTATATGCCTACGAGGCCTTGCAGCAGCGACGCCTGCCCTTGTTCGATGATCTGATCCAACCCTGACGAGGTTCGAGATGGCAAACCTGCAACTGTCACCTGATTTGAGCGATGCGCTGGCGCACCGCAACCTGGTTATTTTTTGGGGCGGCGATCTGCCGCAGGCCTTGACCGGCCTGCCCAGCCGGCAGGACCTGGCGCAGCGCCTGGCGGCCCGTATCAACTACCAGGGCCGTGACAACTCCCTGGAAGCGGTCGCGCAGGCCTTCGCGGCCGGCCAGCACGGTTTTACCAATGAACTGAACCGGATCATCGTCCGTGAACTGGACGAGCAGCGCCACCAACCGCAGCTTGTTCACCGGCTCGCCGCGCAGTTGCCGGCCAGCCACTACATTGTTACCGCGTACGACGGCCTGCTCGAGGACGCCCTGCGTGACCAGCGGCGCCCGTACAACTACCCGATCATTGCCGGCGTCAGCGTGGGCAATCTGGACCTGCTCAACGGCAATCTGCCCACGCTGATCTGGCTGTACGGTCGCGTGCGCGAACAGCAGAGCCTGGTGCTGACGCGTGACGCCCATCTGCGCCTGGTGAACGATCCGGCCAACGCCGGCCTGCTCAACTATGTGCGCACGATCATGCGCGTCAATACCCTGCTCTTCATCGGCTACGACCTGTCAGACGTGGATTTCGAACTGCTCTACACCCACGTGCTGACGACCGCCGGGCCGTTGATGCGCCGCGCCTTTGCCGTGCAGCCCGGCCTGGACCCCTACCAGCGCCTGACCTGGCAGCAGCGCAACGTTGAACTGATTGACGCCGACCCCCTCGCCGTCCTCAGCAGCCTCCTCGGCCTGCCCCTCCCTCCGGTCTCTGATCTCCGATCTCCAACCCCCGATCCCCAATCTCCGGTCTCTGACCCCCAATCTCCCCGATCCCCGGTCTCCGATCTCCGGTCTCCGATCCCCAATCTCCGGCCTCTGATCTCCGGTCTCCAATCCCCGGCCCATCCCCCACACCCGCAAAGGAGCCAACACCCATGCCTACGCTGCCCAATTCAATCACCTTGAACAAACTGCTGCAAAAATTGACGGCGCAGGATATTGACATCATCCTGTTGGAACAGGACTTCCAGGGTGTGCGCGACAGCGCAGGGCCGAACTTGCATAGCCTGCGCCTCAAATTGATCGAATTCGCCGAAAAGCGCGTGAAAGTGCCTCGCCTCCTCGAACTGATCTATGACCTGAACTCGACCGGCTATCTTGAAATCATGGGCGTCCCGCCGCCAGGGCGTTCCACCGGCTCGACGTCATCCTCCGGGCAAGGCGGCAATGCGTCACCCGGCCCGACCCCCCCGCCTCCTCCCACCCCCGCGTCCGTCCGCCGCATCACCTATCACGACTTCGACCTACGCATCCGCCGCGGCGCTGCCGCCGGCCAGTACAGCGTTGAAACCAGCAGCGAGCTGGGCGGCCAGGCCGAGGCCGATGTGACCTTCGACCCGGCCGACGTGGATTTCACGCGCCTGCTCAACCGTTTCGGCATCCTGCGCGGCTTTTCCGCGGAAGCGCCTGTGGACGCATCCGCCACGCGCACCCCCGGCCCGGTGCGCCCCAGCCAGCCGCCGGCCGAGAAGGACCTGACCCTGCTCGGCTACCGTTTGCAGCAGTTGGCCTTTCCAACGGCCGTCTACAATCGCCTGCTGACCGCGCAGGGCAAATTGGGCGACGATGACAGCCTGCGCATCCGCCTGCGCCTCGATCCGCCTGAACTGGCGGCGTTGCCCTGGGAACTGCTGACCGACGCCGCGCCTGGCGTTGCGCCTGAATTCTGGGGGTTGAACCTCCAACGGTCCATTGTGCGCTTCCCGCCCGTGGGCAGGACCGCCACGGCCGTGGCCTCGCCCACGCCGCTGCGCATCCTGCTGGCCGTGGCCGGGCCGACCGACCAGCGCACGCTCAAGACGGCCGACGAGATCGCGCTCGTGCGCAGCGCGCTGGCGCCCCTGGGCAACCGCATCGAACTGGTCGAGATAGATCACGTCCAGGTCAGCGACCTGCTGCCCCGCCTGCGCGAGACCTTCCACATCCTGCACTTCATCGGCCACGGCCTCTTCGATGTGTCCAGCAGCACAGGTAATCTCATCCTGGAAAACGAAGACCACCTGAGCGACCCGGTTGACGCCAAAACCCTGGGTCAGTTGCTGGCGGGCAGCACCATGCGCCTGGTGTTCCTCAACGCCTGTGAAACCAGCCAGACCGCCAACAGCACAGACGCCTACGGCATTGCCGATGTCCTGGTCAAGGCGGGGGTGCCGGCCGTGGTCGCCATGCAGACGGCCGTGCGCGACGATTACGCGACCCTGTTCGCCAGGCATTTCTACAGCGGGATGGCACAGGGTTTGCCGCTGGACGACTGCGTGGGGGAGGGCCGGCGCGGGGTGTTTGTCAAAGCCGGCTTCGGCAGCTTCGATTGGGCCATTCCGGTGCTGACCACACGCGTTTCCGATGGACGCCTGTTCAAATGAAGAAAATTGTCATTCGTGGAAGGAGAGAAACCAACGATGTCATTACCGACCCGAGCCGAAGCCTGGGCGCTGGTGTGCGAATGGGTGAAGGCCGACAGCCTGCGCAAGCACATGCTGGCGGTGGAAGCGGCGCTGCGTGCGTACGCGGCCAAATACGGCGAAGACGAGGACTTGTGGGGCATCACCGGCCTGGTGCATGACCTGGACTTCGAGCGCTTCCCCAACATGGATGACCAGACCGCTGGGCATCCGCGCACCGAGCTGCGCCTCTTTCGCGCCCTGGACTGGCCGCCGGAGCTGATCCATGCCGTGGAAGCGCATGCCACCTACCTGGGCGTCCCGTCCGTCAGCCGCCTGGACAAAGCCCTGCTGGCCGTAGACGAGCTGACCGGCCTCATCATGGCCGTAGGCTACGTGCGCCCCAGCAAGAGCCTGGCCGATGTCGAGGTGCGGTCGGTCAGGAAGAAGTGGAAGGACAAAGCCTTTACCGCGGCCATCAGCCGCCAGGAGATCGAGCACTACACCGCCGAGCTGGGCGAACCGCTGGATGAACACATCCAGACCGTGCTCAGCGCGCTGCAAGGCATTGCAGCAGACCTGGGATTGGGCTAAGGAACCACAGGTGCATTGTAACTGCTCAGCCAGGCAAAGATCACACTGTCAGGCCACAGATTCAGCTTCCAGGATCATCCGTTACCAGCGCCTCCGCCGCAACCAGGCGCACATTCTCGTCCGCGGCGCGGGCGAGCAGGGCGGGCGTGAAACCGGACTTGGCAAACAGCGCGTAGGAAACGGCCGGCCAGCGGCCCTGGGGATCAACCAGGCGCGCCTTGCGTTGTAGATCGTCCAGGATGTCCGTCCCCACGGGGTTGACCGACCACTTGCACTCGCCCAGCAGCAGCGCGCCGTCTGCCTCGCTGACCGCGACAACATCCACCTCGCCCGTGCTGTCCCACCAAGAGCCGATCCGCTCGGGCAAGAAGGCCAGTTGCCCCGCACGCGCCAGGCGCGCGACGTAAGCCCGCGCCGCTTCTTCGAAGGCATAACTGACGAACTGATCGAAGGTCGGCCGCACGCGCTGCGCCAGCACCGCGTCCGCCAGGCCCAGGTCAAGCGATCCCTGGTTGGGATGCACGTAGCGAAACCAAAAGCGTAGGAAGGCATCGGTGATCTGGTAAAGGCCGCGTTTGTTCTTGTCGGGCCGACTCTCGGTGGCAGGCACATTGCGGTTTACCACACGCAGATCTTGCAGGATATTCAGGTAACGCGCTGTCGTGGTTGCGTCGCCCACGCGCGCCCCCTGGCTGATCTCGTTCAGTCGCGTGGATCCTTGTGCCAGCGCGCGCAGGATCGAAAAGTAATTGCGGGGCTCCCGCAGTTCCTCCATGAGCAGCATCTGCGGTTCGCGACGCAGCATCCCCTGGCTATCGAGGATGCGAGCGCGGATATTGGCGAAGATGTCTGCCTGATCCGAGAAGGTGGCCAGGTAATAGGGCATGCCGCCCAAGACCGCCCAAGCCTCGATCTGCTGGATGGGGGTGTAGGCGGGGAGAAAAACGGCCGCGGCCGGTAATTCCAGTGCTGGCAGAAGATAACTGCCAGTTCGACGACCGTACAGCGGCGCCTGGTAGCCCAGAATCTCCCGTTCCATCATGCCCACGTAAGAGCCGCACAGGATCAAAAAAACCTGGGTGTTGCGCAACAGCTCATCCCACACCTTCTGCAAAATCGAGGGAATGGTCTTGTTGCCGCTAATCAGATAAGTGAACTCGTCCAGCACGACCACAGGGCGACCGGGCAGGTCCGCCAGGGCGCGGAAAGCCGCCTCCCACGAGGGAAAGGTGAAGCCATCGGAGATATTGGCGTGCGTGAAACGCCAAATCTCCTGGGAGAAGGAAGCGAGCTGATCGTTATCGGCGCTGAGGGTGGCAATGAAGAAAATATGGGGCTTGTCTGCGCAGAAATGGCGCACAAGCTCGGTCTTGCCCACCCGTCGCCGGCCGTAGAGAACGAACAACTCGGCGCGTCCGGAACGGTAATGCGTTTCCAGATTAATCAGTTCGGCATGGCGGTTGATGAACATCGTTTTCCTTCGTGACGAGCCGTGGGGAACAATACGAATCGCGATTATTATAATCGTGATTCGTATAATATAACAACTCCAGACCACACGCGAGACCAGGTCTTACGGTCTTACCAACGATCTTACAGTGAGTACGGCGTATGGTACAATAACCCCAGATGTCGGCCGGGCCAGGCCGATCTTGTCAGGCGTCCGATCCATGCCAGGTGATAATAATCATGCCATTCACCCTTACCCCACAAGCCTTCGTCGCGAAATGGCGAAAGGTCACGCTCAAGGAGAGCGCGGCCACGAAGGAGCATTTTCTCGACCTGTGCGGCCTGGTGGGACATCCCACGCCGGCCGCGGCCGATGCTGAGGGCACGCACTTCACCTTCGAGTACGGCGCGGCCAAGTTGGGCGGCGGCCAGGGCTTTGCCGACGTCTTCAAGCGCGGCTTCTTCGGCTGGGAGTACAAAGGCAAGCACGCCAACCTGGACAAGGCCTACCTGCAGTTGCTGCAATACCGCGCCGCGCTGCACAATCCGCCGCTGCTGGTGGTCAGCGACATCGAAACCATCGTCATTCACCCCAACTTCGTCAACCGCGCCAACACGCCCACCACCCTCACCCTGGATGATCTGCTGACGCCGGCCGGCCTGGAGCGGCTGCGCGCCATCTTCTATCACCCCGCCTTTTTCGAGACGGCCGAGACGCCGGAGATGGTCACGCGGCGGGTGGCGGCGGAGTTCGCGCGCCTGGCCGACCTCCTGCGTCAGGACGGCCATGAACCGTTGGCGATTGCCCATTTTCTGATCCGCCTGCTCTTCTGCCTCTTCGCCGAGGATGTGGGGCTGCTGCCGGAGGGACTCTTTGCCCGCCTGGTGATGCGCACACAGTCGCAGCCGGCCGCGTTTGCCGGGCAGTTGAGCCAGCTCTTCGCCGCGATGGCGAGCGGCGGCTGGTTCGGCACAGAGCAAATTCCCCACTTCGACGGCGGTCTCTTCGACAACGCCGCGGTCCTGCCGCTGAGCGCGACCGGGCTGGACGTACTCGCCCGCGTCGTGGGCGCGGACTGGTCGGTCATTGATGCCACCATCTTCGGCACGTTGTTCGAACGCGGGCTGGACCCGGCCAAGCGCAGCCAGTTGGGCGCGCACTACACCAGCCGCGAGGACATCCTGCTGATCGTGGAGCCGGTGCTGATGGCGCCCCTGCGCCGGCGCTGGGCCACGGTGCAGGAACAGGCCCAGGGGCTGGCCGGCCAGCGCGATCAGGCCAAAGGGCCAAAGCGCAGCAGCCTGCACAAGAAGCTGCAAGACCTGCTGGTGGACTTTGCCTCGGAGCTGGCGCGCGTCAGCGTGCTCGACCCTGCGGCCGGCAGCGGCAACTTCCTCTACCTGGCGCTGCTCTCGCTGCTCGACCTGTGGAAAGAGGTCTATGACCGGATGCTGGCGTTGGGGCTGACGGCGGTGTCGCCGCTGGAGGGCATTGCGCCGACGCCGGGGCAGCTCTACGGCATCGAGGTCAATCCGTATGCGCATGAACTGGCGCAGGCCACGATCTGGATCGGCTACATCCAGTGGCTGCGCGCCAACGGCTTCGGCGCGCCGCCCGAACCGATCCTCAAGCCCATCCAAACCGTGCGCCGCATGGACGCCATCCTGGCTTATGATGCGGCCGGCCGGCCCGTGGAGCCGGCGTGGCCGCCGGCCGATGTCATCATCGGCAACCCGCCGTTTTTGGGCGGCAAACGGCTGCGCAGCGAGTTGGGTGACGTCTACGTGAACAAACTATTCGACCTGTATGGCGGTCGAGTTCCGCGTGAAGCCGATTTGGTCTGCTACTGGTTTGAGAAAGCGCGCACACAAATTGAGCAAGGAAAGGCAAAGCGGGCGGGTCTTTTAGCAACCCAGGGTATTCGCGGCGGCGCTAATCGCAAAGTGCTTGAGCGTATCAAAGCTTCGGGCGATATTTTCTGGGCGCAGTCGGATCGTGATTGGATATTGGATGGCGCTACTGTTCACGTTTCGATGGTTGGATTCGATGCTGGCGTCGAGACCTCCCGTATGCTCAATGGGCAAGCCGTGACGGTAATCAACGCCGATCTGACAGCAACATCCGATTTGACCGCTGCCCAGCGACTCCCAGAGAACTTCGGACTTTCGTTCATGGGGGTCACGCCAGCCGGTAGTTTCGATGTGCCAGAGTCCCAGGCACGCGAATGGATTGCCCTGCCATTGAACCCAAACGGTAGGTCAAACAAAGATGTGCTGCGACCTTATTTCAATGGTATTGATCTCACGCGACGACCGCGAAACGTATGGATTATTGACTACGGTCTTGATACACCCATAGCCGAAGCCGCGCTGTATGAGATTCCGTTTGAGTATCTTCGAAAGCATGTGCAACCCGAACGCAGTAAGAATAATCGTCAGGCCTATCGTGAACGATGGTGGTTGCATGCTGAAGCGCGACCGGCCATGCGCGCGGCTTTGCAGCCGCTAAGACGCTATATCGGCACTTCAATGGTGTCCAAGCATTTCTTTGTTTGCCTGGCAGGATCAGATGTGTTTCAGCATAGTTCTCATTGTCGTAGCTCGCGACGATGACTACTTTTTCGGCGTTTTGCATTCTCGTATGCACGAACTGTGGGCGCGTCGCATGGGCACCCAACTGCGTGAGGCCGAAAGCGGTTCCCGCTACACCCCCACTACCTGTTTCGAGACCTTTCCCTTACCGTGGCCGCCGGGGCAGGAGCCGGTGGACGATGGCCGCGTGCAGGCGATTGCGGCGGCGGCGCAGGAGCTGGTGCGCCTGCGCGACGCGTGGCTCAATCCGCCGGGCGCGGGCGAGGCGGAGCTGAAGAAGCGCACGCTGACCAACCTGTACAACGCGCGGCCCACCTGGCTGGACCACGCGCATCGCAAGTTGGACGCGGCCGTGCTGGCAGCGTACGGCTGGCCGACCGGCCTCACAGACGAGGACATCCTGGCGCGGCTGCTGGCGCTCAACCTGGCGCGGGCAGGAGTCGGCCTGCAAGCGTAGATAATTGGCTGCCAGGCGTTTATTGGATCGAACGAGGCAGCCACAGGGTTTGTCGAATTCTCACTCATGAAGTATAAGATGAACTATGGCGCTAAAACCCATTCGGAATGACGAAGACAACCATGCCGCGCTGCAGGAGATCGAGCAGCTTTGGGACGCTGAGCCGGGCACGCCGGAAAGCGATACGCTCGATATTTTGGTAACGCTGGTCGAAGCCTACGAAAGGGATCGTTACGACTTGCCGTCGCCCGATCCTATCGCCGCGCTGGAGTATTTCATGGAGAGCCGCGGCTGGACACGCAAGCAGTTGGAACCGTACCTCGGCAGCCGAGGACGTGTTTCAGAAATTCTGGGCCGCAAACGGCCCCTGACGTTGCCAATGATTCGCCGTCTTGAACAGGTCACGGGAATTCCTGGCTCGGTTCTGATCCGATCTTACCCTACGGAACAAGACAACCTCGAACTACCGGCGCGCAAGACGCCAATAGCGCACTCCACAAGTAAGATGGTTGCAGCAGTGCGCCAGTCGCGCTGAAACAAATGCAGTCGAGGGTCTATCATGATAGAAGAGATCGTTGCCAACGAGGAATACCCAGATCTGGTGTCGGTTCGTTCGGTGTGCGTCCGCGACAGCTCGGTTGTCTATGTCACGTTCAGCGACGGCTCGACCAGGGACATTGATCTGGAGCCGTATCTGCACGGGCCATTGTTCGACCCAATCCGCCTGGACCCTCAGCTTTTTGCGCAGGTGGTCGTTGACCCTGAAACAGAAACGCTGACCTGGCCGAACGGGGCCGATATTGACCCTGACGTGCTGTATTACGATGGCGATCCGCCCTGGAGCCGGGCCGAGGACGCTGAGAACGGCGTGTCATACAGGCTGGCTTCCTCTGCCAACCAGTGACGGAACGTTGGATCCTGAATACTCCAGGCCCCCATCATCTCCGCGACGAAACGTGCCGTTTCCAATGTAGATTGCCAGGTTGCCCCAAGAACGGAGGCTGCTGGTACCCATTACAATTTTGTGCTATACTCGTTACCGCCAACAGAGCAACGGAGTGCTGACTGAAACCCACGCTGGTGCCGACATCGCTGCGCGTCGAGCGCGGCTGTCTGGGTGGTCTCTTGGCGGATTGGAGCACAGGGAGAGGTCTATGCGTTTCTTCAACACGGCCGGGCCGGTCAACTGCGAGGATCATTACTGCCTGCCGCCGCTGGAGCGGTTCGACCTGGCCGACATCCTGAGCTTGATCGAGCAGAAGAAGTACTTCGTGCTCCATGCCCCGCGACAGACCGGCAAGACATCTGCGCTGTTGGCGCTCATGGAACATCTCAACCGCCGCGGCCCCTACCGGGCGTTGTATGCCAACCTGGAAGTAGGGCAGTCGGCGCGTGAGGATATCGCGGCTGCGATGCGCGCCATCGTCAACGAAATCGCCTCTCGCGCGCGCGACTTCCTGGATGAGCCATTTCTTAAGACGATTGCCCAGGAAGTCCTGCAAGAAAGCGGGCCACACAGCGCATTGGGAGAGATCTTGACCCGTTGGGCTGAACGCAGTATGCAGCCCCTGGTGTTGTTGCTGGATGAGGTGGACGCCTTGGTGGGTGACACCTTGATTGCTGTGTTGCGCCAACTGCGCGCCGGCTACGACAAGCGGCCGAGCCACTTCCCCTCGACCGTCGTGCTCTGTGGGGTGCGGGACGTGCGCGACTACCGCATTCACTCCAGCCAGAGTCAGACGATCATCACTGGGGGGAGTGCGTTCAACATCAAGGCGGTGTCATTGCGCCTGGGTGACTTCACGCAACCGGAGGTAGAGCGGCTGCTGTTGCAGCATACGGCCGAGACCGGTCAGGTCTTCGAGGCGGACACCCTGGCGACGGTCTGGGGACTGACGCAGGGACAGCCCTGGCTGGTCAACGCGTTGGCCTACGAGACCACTTTCACGATGCGCGCCGGCCGCGACCGCACCCAGCCCATCACCGCCGAGATGATTCAGGAAGCAAAGGAGAACCTGATCCTGCGCCGCGAAACGCACCTGGATCAACTGACCGACAAGCTGCGAGAGCCGCGGGTACGCCGAGTCATCGAGGCCTTGCTGGTGAGCGGGGAGACGCCGCTCGAGCTACCTGACGATGACCTGCAGTACGTGGCTGACCTTGGCCTGATCCGGCGCACGCCAAACGTGGTGATTGCTAACCCGATCTATCGCGAGATTATTCCCCGCGCCTTGACCAGCGTCACGCAGGATTTTATCGTCCAGGAACTGGCCTGGTACATCCGGTCCGATGGCCAGCTCGACCTGCCGAAGCTGTTGGCTGCCTTTCAGCAGTTCTTCCGCGAGCACTCCGAGAGCTGGGTCGAGCGTTTCGACTACAAGGAGGCAGGGCCGCAACTGCTCCTACAGGCGTTTCTGCAGCGCATCGTCAACGGCGGTGGCCGCGTCGAGCGGGAGTATGGTCTGGGGCGCAAGCGCACCGACCTGTTGGTACTCTGGCCGGTTGCTGAGCCAGGCGTCGAGGGCAAAGAGCACGTCCAGCGCGGCGTCATCGAGTTGAAAGTGCTGCACAAATCGCTGGAGGCAACCCTGGCCGAGGGCGTGGTGCAGACCTGGGAGTACGCCGACCGCTGCGGCGCCGCAGAGGCACACCTGGTCATCTTCGACCGCACGCCGGACAAACCCTGGGAGGAGAAGATCTTCCGGCGAGAGGAAGCCATCCAGGGCCGGCCGATCACCGTGTGGGGCATGTGATGCGTGTCAGGCACAACCATCCACACCCGCGGCGCCATCCCCTTCTTCCTGCGCGGCGTATGGCTGGTCAGTGCATGAGGAGGTTATACCGATGAATTGGATTACACGAGCACGTGTCAAAGTAGACCGCGGGCCTGTCCCTGGTTGATCAAGAAGTTTGTTGACCCGGACGCCACGTTTTTCTTCGTCCCTGCTGACCAGGTGCTGACCGAGGCCGCGCGCCTGGGCGCGATTCCCTTCGACGTCAAGGGCGTCGAGTTAGGCCACCACGGCCAGGCATGTTCGTTCGAGGCGATCCTGCACAGGTACGACCTGACCGGCGACCCGGCCCTGCTGTTGCTGGGTAAGATCGTCAACGGCGCGGATACCGACAATACGCTCTGGAACCAGCCCGAGGGGCCGGGCCTGCAGGCGCTGGCGGAGGGCTTCCGTCACCTGGGCTACGCGGACGATCACGCCATCAACGCCGCGCAGTGGATCGTGTACGACGCGTTGTACGCTTACTGCCAGGAGATGGTGAAGCAAGGCCGGCCCGATGGCGCGTTCAAGGATTGACGTCGGGCTGCTCTTTGCCACGCGCATCACGCGGCTGTTCGCCTATGGCGCGCTGTCGGTCGTCCTGGCGCTCTATCTGGCCGCGATCGGCCTGGACGAGGGACGGATCGGCCTGCTGTTCTCGCTGACGCTGGCGGGCGACGCTGCGGTCACCCTGACCATCACCACCACGGCCGACCGCTTGGGCCGCCGGCGCAGCCTGATGCTGGGCGCCGCGCTGATGGCGCTGGCCGGCGCGGCCTTCCTGCTGACCCGACAGCCCACCCTGCTGCTGCTCGCTGCCATCATCGGGGTCATCAGCCCCAGCGGCAACGAGATCGGCCCCTTTCTGGCGATCGAACAGGCCGGGCTGGCGCAGATTCTGCCGGATGCGCGGCGCACGCAGGTCTTTGCCTGGTACAACCTGGTCGGCTCGCTGGCCACGGCCGCCGGCGCCCTCGCTGGCGGGCTGCTGGTGCAGGCGCTGCAGAGCGACGGCCGCTCCTCCGTAAACGCTTACCAGGCGGTCCTGCTGGGCTATGCCCTGTGCGGCCTGCTGCTGATCGCCTGGTTCTTCTACCTGTCGCCGGCCGTCGAGCCTTCCCCCTCGGCCGGGATTGCATCCGTGCGCCGCCGCTTCGGCCTGCATCGCTCAGGCCCGATCGTCCTGCGACTGAGCGGCCTCTTTGCCCTGGATGCCTTTGCCGGCGGCTTTGTGATTCAGAGCATCGTCGCCTATTGGTTCTACACCCGGTTCGGCTTGAGTCCCGCTGCGCTGGGCGCGATCTTCTTTGCCGCCAATCTCCTCGCCGGCGCTTCCGCGCTGCTGGCCGCGCGGCTGGCGGCCCGCTTCGGACTGATCAACACCATGGTGATGACGCATCTGCCCTCGAATGTGCTGCTCTGCCTGGTGCCGTTGATGCCGACGCTGCCGCTGGCGATCGCGGTGCTGCTGCTGCGCTTCAGCATCTCGCAGATGGACGTGCCGGCGCGCCAAAGCTACACCATGGCCGTCGTCAGCCCCGATGAGCGCGCGGCCGCCTCCGGCGTGACCGCCATCGCCCGCTCCGTGGGTGCATCCATCTCCCCCTGGCTCAGCGGACTGCTACTGGCCCGCGGCTATTTTGCTGCGCCCTTTCTCCTCGCCGGCGGCCTGAAGATCGCCTACGACTTGCTCCTCTATCGCAGCTTCCGCGCCTTCGAACCGCCGGAAGAGGCGGTTTTCGACGTGTAATAACGAATTCAGTCTTTCGAGCCCCGGGAAGCGACCGAAGTCGTCACGACGAAGGGTCTTCCCCACCTTAACCCGGACAAGCCGGAGCCAAACAGGGCGGTCTCTGCCACGAATTACACGAATTTTCACGAATTGACCCCTTTGCCTTCGTGCAATTCGTGAAATTCGTGGCAGGAAAATCCTTGCTTTTTGTGCAAGAAGTCAATTGGTAAGAGACTGAAATGCGCCCGCTGACCCTGGCGAGAGCGCAACACGCTGGGGACAAGAAGAGAATAAGCCAACCTGCCGCTAGTTGGTACATAATGTACCTTGCAAAAACACAACCAGAGAAAGGTTGGCTCAGATGCAAGGTACCACAGGACACGGATATTATCAATTGGGACTGGTCTTGTTGCACGGCTTAGCCGTGGTGAGCCTGATCGGACTGGCGTTGCTGGGGCAAGTACCGGGCGAGGTGGCGGGCTGGCTGGTAAAACCTGCAGTGCCTGCGGGGTTCGGGCGGGAAGGGCTGGCGCCGAGACGGCGACGGGGGTGCTGGTACGAGTCGCTGGTTGCGATGGGGTGCTACCTGGCGCTGGGTGAGCGCCAGGGGCTATGCTCTGCTGCCGGTTGCCGCCCTCTTTGGCGTTGTCAGGTCGAGTGACGTGGTGGGCGTGGACGAGAAGTACGTGTTGGTGCCCAAGAATGACAAGCCAGCGAGCAAGATGCGGCGTTGGATGTATGTCTATCTGGCCGTGGACGTCTGGACCTACGATCTGTTGCATATTACGGCTCGGTTCATAAAAAAAAACAATGTATCGAATAACTGGTTGGTCACCCGGAGTGATTCGCCGTCTTCTACGTTCGCCGGGTCAAGGCTGACCACATCCGCCATAGTACCGACAGTCAAGGTGTCGCTGGTCGGGGTCGCGGCCGCCGGTAGATAGCCAATCGGTCCCGTGAACGCACCTAACGCAAACATTATCAGACACAAAATCCACCGTAAACCGATGAATCGCACGCTGTGAAAAGCCGGTTGACTCAGGTTCATAGTCTTCCTCCATATGCACCTGTTTGCCTTGTCACCCCATGATGCCCATCCCTGCCACATCGAATGAGCCCGTGAAGCCCAATTCGTGTCAACATCGTGCTTCAACTTCGTTGTCGGCCTGTTCCTGCCGACAGTCTCGCAGCCGCCCAGGACAACTCCACTCGTGAGCCTCACATATGGAGTTGTCCTAGGCACACCGGCATGCAAGCGGTACACCGCAGCCAAAACACACCTTTCCCTCTGCCTCAGCGATTCTTCAGCGTAAGCGCCAGGTAGACCCGCCTGGTTTCACCCAACACCGCCCAGCGCGAGAAGTGATTCGGCGTCGCGCTGACCGTGTTGGCCGCGGGATCGACCTGGCTATTGGCTTCGCGCACCCATGCGCCGCCATCCCAATAGTAAAGCGCGAGTGTGTTCTCGATGGCCGCCCCGCGCTCGACATCGGTGTATCGTACGGTGATGTCGTAGGTATGACCAGGAACTAGTTGTGCCGGCTGACCAGCGCTGTCCACGGCTGTAAGGTCAAAGACATGACCGATGCCCGTCAGGTTGCCTCCCGGCGGCATGCCATACGCAGGTTCATGGGTCAACACCACTGTATCGCTCACCGCTCCGGCTGGAATCCCAATTGTGGTATCCCCCGCATACGAGGTCAATGTGCCACCGCTGCCTGGGCTGATCGTGGCACTGACGCGAGTAATCCGCCAGGTGGCAATATCGTGCCAGCCATTGATCGTGTAAGTTCGCTGCAGATAGGGCCTGGTCGCCGCCAGGGATGCGTAGTGGACCAGCGGCATCACGACCGCATCGGTCTCGACAAGGATTCGCTCTGCCTGCTTGTAGAGCAATCGGCGAGCAGCAGCGGCATTGGTAAGCAGCGCCTGGTCCAGGAGGCTCGCGTAGTTCGGGTTGTTCCATCCGCCAAGCGAATCCCGCTGCTCGCCGATGCCCCCTCCCAGAAAGTTGTAGGCATCTGCGTAGTCTGCGCCCCAACCCATTCGCCACACCTGGAATCGTCCTTCATGAACACGCTGCAGATACTCTGACCAGGGCAGGCTCTGCAGGCTCACGTCGACGCCCAAGGCATCATGCCAACTCTGACGGACCGCTTCGGCGATGGCTTGCTGTCCACTGCTGGTATTGAACCAGAGGGTAATGGGCGGCAACCCCTGGCCATTCGGATACCCGGCCTGGGCCAGCAACTGCCGTGCGCGGACCGGGTTGTATTGGATACCCACACCCTCGGCATATCCGTCCACATAGCCGAAGACCCCGGGCGGTGTAAAAGTTAGCGCCGGACGGTGAACGCCGCCCAGGACAGCGTCAATGAGTCCTGGCGATCCGTGGCGGCAATGAACGCCTTACGCACAAGGGGGTTGTTGAACGGAGGTTGCGAGGTGCTGAAGCCGTAGTAATAGTTGTATGGCATAGGCACGCGATGCAGTTCTTGACGAAGTATGGGGTCCAGCGTAATACCGGCTGGCGGGGAGGCCGAGTCAAGCTGCCGGTTCAGGTACATGGCCCATTCGGTGGCGCCATCCACCATCCACCATTTGACTTGCTCGATCTGCACATGCACAGCGTCGTAATAGGTTGGATTTTTGTTCAACCGAATATGGTCGTTATGCACCCATTGGCTGAGACGATAGGCCCCATTGGTGACGATATGCCCCGGCTCGGTCCAGGCGGTACCCCACTGTGCGATCGCCCACTGCGCTGTCGGGCGGGCAACGGGCATTGCCAGAATAGAGAGCACATAACTGGCGGGGTAGTCGAGGGTGACCTGCAGGTGCGTGTCGTCCAGGGCCGTGACACCCACCTGGTTCGGGTCGGTGATGGCGCCATTGTGATATTCCTCGGCGTTCTGGATGAGGAACAGGACATACGCATAATCGGCGGCGGTTGCTGGGTCAAGGGAACGCAGAATGCCGTAACGGACGTCCTGCGCCGTGACCGGATGGCCGTCCGTCCACACGATGTCAGAGCGGAGGGCAAATGTATAGACTGTGCCGCCTGCAGAGATTTGCCAGCTCGTGGCCAACTCTGGTCTGATTTCGGCTGTCTCATCGTCCATGTCCACCAGGCCCACAAAGAGCTGCTCGATCACGCTGTTTGACGCGGAATCGGCGGCCAGGGCGGGGTCCAGCGTGGTTGGCTCAGCGCCGAGATTGAGGTTAAGCGTGAGGGGGGTATCAGTCGGTGCAGCCACGATGGAGGTTAACGGAAAAGTCAGCATGACAGTGACGGTCAGAACAACCGCTGCCAGCACGATCGGTTTCTCTTTCACGGAAAATGCTCCTTTCGCTCGGGAGCACAGGCTCGCTGCGCTTCCATCAGAATTCGATTTGATCACCATTGGCGGCTGAAAACCACCGCTCACGTATCGAACTGGCCATCTGACTCATGTCTAATTCTCACTGGAAGAGGCCACCATGAAGTGCTGCATCACGCATCCCACGCACCCGCTACTCGCATGATATCAACCATCGTCACGATGCCGTCTTGGTCCAGGTCGGCCCACAGGTCATAATTCGGGTCGCCCACACGGTTATTCCAGGCCGTCGCTGCGCGCTGCAGGTCCAACACGTCCACGCGCCCGTTGCAGTCCAGGTCCTCGGCCCGACAGGTGTGCCCGGTGTAGAGACTGCCACCCACGGCGCTCCCGTTGATGAACTCGGTGACCTCGATTGTGAAACTCGCGGCCTGGCTGGCACTGAGGTCGAGTGTGGCCGCGGCCTGCTCTTCCGCGTACATCGGCAGCCCGCGTACCGTGGCCGAAATCGGGTCGGTCAACGTGATCGCACGCGTGGCCGGGTCGGCTAACCCGCCCAGCACCTCCCCCCCGGTGGCGGCATACCAGCGGTCAAAGAGATCGGCGCTCAAGCGCAGCACCATGCTACCGGCGAGCGGGAACGCGCCGCGCGTCAGGTTGAGATCAACTGGCGCGGATGCGCGTAGATATTGGCCACCTGGAACACCGCCTGGTCAATCGACGACACGCCCTCGCCCTCCGCCGGCCGCGCCAGAATCTCGACGTTGCGCTGCTCGATGTTGTTGTCGCCGGGCACATTACACGGTGAACTGACCGGATCAGCTGCGTTGTATACCACGTCGTGCAGGCAGGTATGCCCCGACCGGGTCGGCACCCAAGGCATGACGACGATGCTGCTGCCGCCGGCCGGCAGCGACGATACCGTCGTCGAGCCGATGGTGTTCCAGTCGCCGCAGATGATGCCCACGGCCGGGCCGTGCCAGTAGGTGTCCACGCTAACGTTGGTCGCCGCGACGTTGCCGCGGTTGCGCACACGCACATAGACGTAGTTGACCACGCCGGCCACGGGGTCCTGGTGCAGCAGCCCGCCATCGTTCTGACGCCGTACCCAGAGGTCGGGGCTCTGCCACCAGTCCGTGGTCGGCACATTGCCGGTGTCGCCGGCGTAGTCCTTCGTCCAGACATCAACCCAGGAAGGGCTGACTTGCACAAGCTGCACTTTCTGGTCGTTGCTCGGGTCTTGGTCGCCGGGAAGCAACGTGGTGAAGGTGAAGCGATATTGTCCCACGGCCGTGAAGGTGAAGCTCGGGAAGGTCACCACCGCATCGCGCAACGATTCGATGACAGGCACGACGACGGTTTGGTCGTAGACCGGGTTGCCTGCCAGTGCGATGACCAGGCGCACCGGCACGTCGGTCTCGGCCAGCGTCCCCTGGTTGCGCACGGTGGCCTGGGGTGCGATCGTACTCCCTTTCGCTGCCTGGCCCTTGGGCTGGTTGATGGCAAACAGAGCCATATCGTGTTGGTCACGCGGCGGTTCATGTACGAGCAAGACCTGGTCGATGCTTTGTTCCGGCAGTGTCTGCACAATCCCACTCTGGCCAGGTGACCTCCACCACGACCGGGCCGGCGACGCTGCCCAGGCCAAAGAGCGCCTCCGGCGCGTCCTGGCTCATGTAGCCAGTGGAGCCGGCGATCTGCCGCGTGAGCATGAGGCCGCCTGCGTACACGCGCACGCGCGCGCCGATGCTGGTGCGGTTGCTGATGACGCCCTGCAAGCGAACTTTCAGCCAGTGTGCGCTGCCAGCACCCGTACCGTTGCGGAAGAGGAAGTTGGGCGTCCCCTGGCCCCAAATGCCGCTGACGACAAAGATGTCAGGATCGCCGTCGTTATCGTAGTCTCCAATCGTGCTGCCGTCGCTGTCCCGGCGATCCGCAACGCCGGCCCCAGGCGCCACATCGGTGAAGGCGCCGTCACCGTTGTTGTGATAGAGCCGGTTCTGGTCATCCCGGTTGACGACAAACAGATCGAGCCGCCCGTCCAGGTCGTAGTCGAGCCAATTGGCGCCGGTTGCATTGCCTTGCCGGTCGTGCAGGCCAGCAGCCGCGCTCATATCCTCGAACGTGCTGTCACCGTTGTTGCGGTACAACGTGCTGAACTGGCCGTTATTGTTAGCTACAAACAGATCGAAGTCGCCGTCGTTGTCGTAATCGCCCCAGGCGGCGCCGTGGCCTGAGCCGCTGTCGGCCACCCCCGCCGCATCGCTGACGTCGGTGAACGTGCCGTCGCCATGGTTGCGATACAACCGGTTCGGGCCGCCGTTGTTGGTCAAGTACAGGTCGGGGTCGCCGTCGTCGTCGTAATCGGCCCAGGCGCTGGCCCATCAGCCAGCCGGCCGTGTTCAAACCGGCGCCGTTGGTGACGTCAACGAATGTGTCGTTGCCGTCGTTGCGATAGAGCCGGCCGCTGGCATACGCATCCAGATCTCCGTCCACGTCGGTGTCCACCCAGGCCACCGTCGTTTGCTGGGCGCCGCCATCCCAAACCTTGCTGAAGGGCAGGGCGCCATCGTTTCGATATGCTTTACGCCAGCTGGACAACAGGTCGAGGTCGCCGTCGTCGTCGTAGTCGCCCCAGGCGACGCCGCCTCGATACCAAACCAAGTCGAGCCCGGCCGACGCGGTCACGTTTGTGAACGCAGCGCCAGCCGCGCTGCTATACAGGCTGCCGTTGCCGATGGCCAGGTCGAGCCAGCCGTCGCCGTTCCAGTCAC
Organism: Candidatus Amarolinea dominans; assembly: GCA_016719785.1. Taxonomy (NCBI): domain Bacteria; kingdom Bacillati; phylum Chloroflexota; class Caldilineae; order Caldilineales; family Candidatus Amarolineaceae; genus Candidatus Amarolinea; species Candidatus Amarolinea dominans. Next base: position 8,824 of record JADJYJ010000004.1, on the reverse strand, counting down.
CCCACGCCGCGCCATGCTCGCCGCTGCTGACGGCGAGCCCCACAGTCGGGGCCACATCGCTGAAGAGTGGCTGCACGATGGTGATGGCGTGACTCAGGACCATGCCCTGTCCGTCGGGGTTCGTAATCCCCACACTGACCGAACCCAGGGGCACGGCGGCGGACACGTGGAGATCGGCCTCCAGATAATTGTCACCGAAGAACTGCACATTGTCGATACTGAGCCCAGGGACTGCGGGCGATAGTGCGACCACCGGTTGGTTCACGAATTGGCTACCATGAATCAGCAGTCGTACGGTCTGGTCGAGGTTGGCGACCCGGTCGGGGAGAATACGCTGAAGGGTCGGGGGTCCAAACGGCGTGACCGCGACGACCTGAAAGATCCCGCTGCCCGTGCCGCTCTGCCCATCTTGGTTGGTGACGGTCACATCACGCGGGCCGAGTGCCGCGCCCGGAGGTACGATCACCGTGGCCTCGACCTGGCCGGGGTGTGAAAAGTGGACGCCAGAAACGGTGATTCCCGGGCCGAAGTTCGCCGTGAGCGGGGCATCGTCGCGGAAATTGGCGCCGAACACCGCAATCACCAAATTTGTGGCGCCGGGCGCGGCACTATCAGGTGCGACCCCCGATACGACCGGCGGTGGGCCGCTGAACTCGCTGCTGTTGCCGGCGGCATCACGCGCGGTGGCCTGCACGTTCGGGCCAGTGAAGGAATGGCCGGCTGCCAGCGACCAGTGACCGGCCCCATCGGCCACCGACGCGCCCTCGAGCCATTGTCCTTCATCGTCTTGGTCCGAGAATATCTCCACCGTACAGCCGGCACAGCTTGTGCCCGCGGCTGTCCCTGCACCTGGGTTAAAAGTCACGACCACCGGCGGCGGGATCGAGGCGTTGCCGCCCTCGTTGAGATCAATACCACGGTTGCCGTTGCCGTAGATGCTGTTACGGCTGATGGTGTTGCGTTGATTGGCCGCGCTCTGCACAAAAATCCCGCTGCCGTTGCCGCCAATCACGTTGCCGGCGCCGGCTGCCGCACCGCCGATCACATTGTCGACCGACGGCGCGTCTCTCTCCACATAGATACGGATGCCGTCGTTGCTGCCCAGCGCCCCCGATCGGGTCGCGTCAAGACCGATCACGTTACCCTCGAGCCGGTTCTGGCTCGAGCCTGAGATATAGACTCCACCTTGCGGATTGCCGGAGATGACGTTGCCCTGGCCTGCAGCAGCGCCCCCAATCTGGTTACCATGGGAGCCCGCGTACAAATGAACACCTTGTAGGTTAGGCAGCGCCGCCAGGCCGGTTGTATCCACGCCAATGAAGTTGCCTATGATCGTGTTAGATCGAGCCGTGGCCACGAACAGGCCTCGATAGTTGTTGCCGCTCATCAGGTTACGGGCGCCGGGGGATGCGCCGCCGATCGTGTTTTGCTCCGCGCCGAAGTCGAAACGGATGCCGTCTTCCCCGTTGGGCCAGGCAGCCAGCCCGGCGGCATCGGTGCCGATGTAGTTGCCGCGTATACGGTTGAATTGCGTCCCGGGAGACCCCAACGTCAAGCCCCATCGCTGATTGCCGCTCAGAACGTTACAGTCGCCACTACATGCCCCGCCGGGTGTCGCGTTGGCGCCGCCGATCGTATTGTACGTGCCGCGCAAGGCGATGCCCGCGTCGGGAAAGCCGGTGATGCGCAGACCCGTGACCACGTTGCGATCGGCGTCAATCTCCAACCCGTTGCCCCAGGCCAGCCCATTGCCGTCCAACGTGACACCCCCACCGTTGAGCGTCAGGTAGCCCTGCCACAGCGACGGGAGTGGATTCCCGGTTACGACGATCGTGGCCGCCTGTGTGTCGTCAACCGGGGGCAGGTTGAAGGTGATGGTGTCGCCGGGCTGGGCATCCTGCAACGCCTGGCGCAATGATCCGGGTCCCTCGTTGGCAGTTGTGACTACTTCCAGCACCTGACCCCCGCGCACGGTAAAACTCCAGGAAACATCGTCGAGCGGCGATCCTTCGCTGATCCCGTTCCGGTTGCCGTCCAGCCCGTGGCCGGTCAGGTCTTCCAACGTGGCATGCACCGTCACTGTGACCTCTTCGCCCGGGCTGAAGCCGATGTCCGGCACAAAGAGCACCTGCGCGGTCGTGGTTACGACCTGGCTGACACCGGTGTGTGCGCCGCTGGTACTGCCGCTCGCCGTGATGATGCCCGGCGTCACCGTAGCCGGGTCGAGCAGTTGACTGAACGTGACCTTGACGATCGCCTGGGGCGCCGTGACGGTGTTGGGCTGTGGCAGCACTCGGTCTGCCTGCGGCGGCGTGTCTGTCAGCACGCCGGCTGCCCAGGCCAATTCATTGGACAGCAACTGAACCGCTCCCGGATCGCCGTGATAATCGGGATCGGCGCCGCTGAAGATCATCCGACCGGCGCCATGGTTGCCGGCCAGGAGAACGGCTTCCCCGGTCTCGGCATCGCTGAGCAGGATTTCCGCAGCTGGCCAGGTCCATGATACGAAGATGTTATGGAACGTCGGCCAGGCATGCAGATTGTCTTGGGTGATGCCCTGCATCAGCAGGTGCGCGGGGTGCGGCAGATCCAGTCTTCTCCCCTCTGATTGCCGGTGGGTCACCGGCACGGGCACCCACGACCAGTCGAGCGGCGTCGCAACAACGCCGTCCTCCGAGTTGACGACAAGCCCGCCGCCGTTCTGCACGAAGGCTGCGATATCGGCCTGGCGGTCGAGCAACGGCTGCAGCAGGTCGGGCGGCTGCGGATCGTTGCCGGTGAAGCCGACAAAGAGCACGTCGTAGTCGGCCAGGGTGACAGTGGCGAACTGGGTCGCATCCACCAGCGTATACGCGATCCCGAGCCGGTCCAGGGCCTGCAGCGTGTTCGGTACGTGCAGGTCGAAAACGAGCAAGTTAAACGGCGGCGAGAAGGCCGAGGTGTTGCCGGCTGCATCGGTGGCCGTCGCCGCAACTTTCGGTCCGATCAATGCGTGACCTGCGTTGAACGCCCACTGCCCGCCGGCAGAGGCGGTGGTGCTTCCCTCGTAGGTGCGGCCCTCCTCGTCGTCGTCGGAAAACACCTCAACCGTGCAGTTGGCGCAGGCGGCGCCGCTGGCCGTACCGGCCGCCAGATTAACCGCCGTGACGCGCGGCGCGGCCAGGCTGCTGTTGCCGCCATCGGTCAGGGCAATGCCGGCGCCATCGTTGTGGAAGATGCTATTGTGCGTGATCCGGTTGCGGACAGCATCGTTCCCTTGCACCTGCACGCCGTGGCCAGCGTTGAAGGCAATGGTGTTGTTGGGGCCCACCGTGTTGTCGCTGGCATCCCACGCGATGTAGATGCCCCCGTCGCCGTTCGACCGCAACTCTTTCTGATCGCTCGGCTGCACCGCCGATTCTTGTTTCTGATCGTTCGCTTCCACCGCCAGCGCCTGGCTGGCGTTCGACGACACCCGGGTGCAGAACGGCGACACGGTGCGGGGCTCGGCTGGCTCCGTACCGGGCGCGACCAGGTTCGGCGGATAGCGCTCGGGCGGCGAGCAGGAAAGACCCCGCGATGCCAGGGTCGCCACGAGGTTCGCGGAGTCGTCCACCTTCTCGGATGATGTGCCGTTGGGCAGCGGCTGTGACCCACTGGCGTCAGTACCAATCAGGTTGCCTTCGACCAGGTTGCGTCTGGCACTGTTCCAGATCGTAACACCATTTTCGCGATTCCCCGCGATCAGGTTCCCTCGTATGAGGTTGTCGCTGGCGCGATTGTACAGGTCAACCCCTTGGCTCGAGTTACCGAGGGCCGCGGTTCCGCTCGCGTCCGTTCCGATGTAGTTGCCCTCAACGGTGTTATGATGAGCATCGTCGCTTAGGAAGATGCCGTCGCACCAGGGACAGTCGATTCCATTGGCGCTGATGACGTTGCGTTCTGCGGGCGTGGGTCCGCCAATGCGGTTGTAGCTGGCTTGGTCACCGATTGTCACGCCCTCCTGCCTGTTGGGCAGGGCTTGCAGGCCGGTCGCATCCACGCCGATGTAGTTGCCGCTAACGGTGTTGCTCATCGTGTCGTTGTTATCAATCGAGACACCGCGCTCGTTGTTCCCGCTGATGAGATTTCGTTCGCCGGCGGTCGTGCCGCCGATTGCATTATGGTGAGCGCCGCCGTGAATATCGATCCCCTACCATTGCCCAGTGCAGCCGTCCCGGTACGATTTGTGCCGATATAGTTGCCGGATACGGTGTTGCTCATCGTCGTCGTATCCCACAGCCCAACGCCGTAACCGTTGCCACTGATGAGATTGCGCTCGTCTGCGGTCATGCCGCCCACCAGGTTCAGAAACGCGCCGCTGTGGATGGACACGCCGGCTCCACGGTTGCCGAGGGCCGCAGCACCGTCGAGCGTGGTTCCGATCGTGTTGCCCGCAACGATGTTGGCTGTGGCCTGATCGCCGGCCAGGCGAATTCCGTCAATCAGGTTTCCGCTCACGAGATTGCCGCCGTTGCTGCCTCCGATCGTGTTGTGGTGACCGGAAATGCTGAGGCCGTCTTGGACGTTGGCCTGCGCCGCCGTGCCGGTCGTATCAGTACCGACCAGGTTGCCGGTGATCACGTTATAGCCGACATTTGACTCGAGAACGACGCCGTTACCGTTGTTTCCGATCACATTGTCCGGACCAATGGTATTTTGCTCTGCCCCATCCCTGATAACGATACCCTGGGTATTGCCCGGGCTGTGCAGACTGCGCATCACTTCCCACGTGGCGCCACGGTTCGTGGATCTTGCCATGCCACTAACACTGACGACCCACAAAGTGCCATCGGAAGCAAACGCCGGCGAAAACACAATCCCGCTGCCCGCGTCGTGCAGCCATCCGGGAAGGCCGGTGCTGGCTTGGGTCCAGGTGGCGCCACTGTCGGTTGACCTGTAGACCGTGTCATTCCAGCCGCCACCGTGATAGACTTCATGATCGTTGCTGTAATCGGGTGAAACCGCCAGGAAGCGCGGATCCCAGCGCAGGGCATCGAAGCCGGTCCAACTGACGCCCCCATTCGTGGATCGGTAGATCCGGCCTGAATTGGCGCTGGCAAAGAAGGTTTGGTCAATGGCATACGCAGGAGAAAACGCCAGGTCGATCAGGCTTGAATCGGGGCTGGGTATTGAACTCCAGGTGACGCCCGCGTCGGTCGTTTTCTCGATTCCGCTGTTGGTAAGGGCCAGGAGCGTGCTCTTGAGCGCTGCGTCAGGCGAGGCGATGACCTTCCAGACGTGCGGATCACTCATTCCTGTGACCTGGCGCGTCCAGGTCACCCCTGCGTCGGTCGATTTGAAGATGCCCGGACCGCCGCCAAGCGTGTCCCAGCTCCAGTTGCGCGCCGCAGCGTACATTGTTTGATCTGCGCTGAACCCGGTCGACAGCACCAGGTTCTGGCGATCGATTTGCTCCAGTACGGTGCTGCTCAGACTCCAGGACGCCCCACTGTTGCTGGTCGAAAAGAGATATCCGTTCTCGGCCAGCACATAGGCGACGGAGGCATTCGTGGCGTCGGGGGGGATCTCGATTTGCAGCAGGCGTGCTTCGCTCAGGCCGGAATTGCGTTCCAACCAGGTCGCGCCGCAATCGGTCGTCTTGTGGACGCCTGTCGTCAGGCTGGCGACGAACATCGTGCAGTCAGTGGTATAGGCCGGAGACACAGCCTGGTCAACCGGGTAAGCCTGCCGCACCGACCCCAGGCCGAAGCCGATCCAATTTCCACTCACCGTGTTGCCAGTCGTTCCATTCCCTGAAATCAACACGCCGCTACCGCCATTGTAGGCGATGACGTTGCGTTCGGCCGCCGTCGTCCCGCCGACGGTGTTGTGATGGGCGCCATCGAAGATGGCAACCCCATCACCGCCGTTCGGCAACGAAGCAAGCCCAGTGGTATCGGTGCCAATGTAGTTTCTCAATACGAGGTTCTGCGTCGTGCCGGCGTCCATGATCTGGACTCCGCTTGTCTGATTGGCGGCAATGATATTGCGTTCGCCGGAGGCAACTCCGCCAATTCGATTGCTGCTTGCTCCTTCACTAAGAAGAATCCCGATGTGATTGCCGCGAGCGATGGTTCCCGCAACATCGGTCCCGATCCGATTACCCGTAATGATGTTTCCTTGGCCGCCGCCGATGTAGATACCTGCGTCGCCGTTGTCCCCAATCGTATTGTCGCGAATCGTGTTATTGTCGGCGCCTGAGTCCAGGTGAATGCCGATGCGCGGAAATCCCCGCACCTGTAAACCACGAATCGTATTGCCAATTGACGAAACGATGAACCCGTCGGCCTCGGGGTCAGCGAGCCCGATGCCGTCCACAATCACGCCCGCTGTGCTGGCATCAATGGTCACATTACCGTCGTCCAGATCGGGCAACGGGCCGCTGGTCAGAGAAATGGTGGCCGGATTCGCTGGTGGGAACACCAGGGGCAAGAAGGTGACCGTATCGCCGGTGTGTACGTCTAGTAACGCCTGACGCAGGGTTCCGGGTCCGCTGTCAGCCGTACTCGTGACAACAAGTGTTGCGCCCGGTTCAGCGTCGGTAATGGAAACTTGCTCAATCGGAGCGCCGAGACTCGACGGGGTATTTACAAGCGCCACCAACGCCGCGATGATGGTCAGACCCACTGTTCGGGAAATGATGCGCTGATTCATTGGTCTGTCCTCCTTTGGACAAAACAGCAGATTATAGGCTGTGGATGCGCAGATGATGCGCAACGTCATGATGAATTGGGCCAGAGCGGTACGAGTGTTTCTTCCCGCCCTCGTGGCCTAACCGTTACTTTGTGCGCATCTATGTGGTATAGATGACGGAGTGATCACAGGCAGGAATCCGTGGTTGGACACTGAGAGTGACGCCAGAAAAAACAACGAGACAATTGTGAAATATGCTACAATTATAATAGCAGCCTGTTTGCCTGTCAAGGGATCGCATGTGGTGGGGTGGGCGTCATTTTTTTACAATTGGGAGGAAGGAGTAAAATAGGGGGAGATCAAGAGAAAGGGGATAGGAAGATGCAGGCTGAGGAGTTGAAGGAGAAGTGGCAAGAAGCGCGTGTAGAAGTGATCATGGGGATGGCGGAGTGGCGGGTGCAACATTCGCGGGCGACGATGCGGGAGATTGAAGGAGCATTGGACGCGCGGCTGGCGCGGCTACGGGGGAGGATGCTGGAGGATACGGCACTGGCGAGCCAGGCCCGGGAGTGGGAGGCGAGTGCGGATGGGCCGCGGTGTGCGGACTGCCATGAGGTGTTGAAGCCGCGAGGCAAGGGGGAGCGGCGGTACGGAGTATGCCCGGTGTGTGGAACCGGGTTTTTCCCCCTGGATAAGGAGTTAGCGTTGGCGCCGGGGCACCTGACGCCTATCCCGACTACCGCAGTTGCAAGCATATGCCGTGCGGTGGCGCAAGCGATCTGTGGTACGGCGCAGGTTTGGAAAAGGAATAGTCAGTGAGCTTTCCGTGCTGGCTCAGAATCTGATTGACCCCAAACGCAATACCAGCGATGCGGCACTGATCGTGGCGCGCGATGCCGTGCTGACCACCCTGACACTGGATGGTTATGTCACTGTCAACGCTGATGCCGCCCTGCGCACGGCGGTGGACAATGCCACCTGGCGCATGACGCTGCCGTCGGCGCAGCAGCGCCATCAAGGTGCGGTCAACAGCGCCCACTTCAGCCCGGATGGCGGTCGCATCGTCTCGGCCAGTGACGATCAGAGCGTGCGCATTTGGGATGGCGAGACGGGTGCGCGGCTGGCTACGCTGGAGGGCCCCACGGCCGGGGTCTGGTCCGCGGCGTACAGCCCGGATGGCAAACGCATCGTCTCGGCCAGTGACGACGGCAGCGTGCGCATTTGGGATGGCGAGACGGGTGCGCTGCTGGCTACGCTGGCGGGCCACACGGCCGGGGTCAGGTCCGCGGCGTACAGCCCGGATGGCAAACGCATCGTCTCGGCCAGTGACGACGGCAGCGTGCGCATTTGGGATGGCGAGACGGGTGCGCTGCTGCGCACGCTGGCGGGCCACACGGGCTGGGTCAGTTCCGCGGCGTACAGCCCGGATGGCGGTCGCATCGTCTCGGCCAGTGACGATCAGAGCGTGCGCATTTGGGATGGCGAGACGGGTGACCTGCTGCGCACGCTGGAGGGCCACACGGCCGGGGTCTTGTCCGCGGCGTACAGCCCGGATGGCAAACGCATCGTCTCGGCCAGTGACGACGGCAGCGTGCGCATTTGGGATGGCGAGACGGGTGACCTGCTGCGCACGCTGGAGGGCCACACGGCCGGGGTCTGGTCCGCGGCGTACAGCCCGGATGGCGGTCGCATCGTCTCGGCCAGTGCCGATCGGAGCGTGCGCATTTGGGATGGCGAGACGGGTGACCTGCTGCGCACTCTTGAGGCCAACTGGGGCCGGGTCAGGTCCGCGGCGTACAGCCCGGATGGCAAACGCATCGTCTCGGCCGGTGACGATCAGAGCGTGCGCATTTGGGATGGTGAGACGGGTGCGCTGCTGGCTACGCTGGCGGGCCACACGTACGTGGTCGGGTCAGCGGCGTACAGCCCGGATGGCAAACGCATCGTCTCGGCCAGTAACGACGGCAGCGTGCGCATTTGGGTTTCGACGATCGAGGAATTGTTAGCGCTGGCCGAGGCGCGTATCCAGCGCCCGGCGCATCTGCTGACGGATGCGGAACGGCGGCAGTTGGGGTTGGAATGAAGTCTAGTTTCTTTGCCTGTGCCTCACCAGGCGCCGGGGGCGGGTTGGCCGCGATACGTCGCCCTGGATGGACATGCGATCACCACT